>NZ_JBEWZI010000028.1:0-41418 GCF_040566545.1 Uliginosibacterium flavum | reverse complement strand
CCCTTTTTCGTCGAATTTTCGCCCTCGCGCCGATTTGACCGTGCGCGTGGCTTTTTAACGCCACTTGTTCAGCGTTGCCCTAAGCCGTGTAGAAGTAACGCACCAGATGGAAGAAGATCGGTGCCGAGAAACACACCGAGTCGAGCCGGTCGAGCATGCCGCCGTGGCCTTCGATCATATGGCCCCAGTCTTTCACGCCGCGGTCGCGTTTGATCGCGGACATCACCAGCCCGCCGGAGAAACCCATCAGGGTGATGGCCAGCGCCATGCCGGCCGCGGCCAGTGGCGAGAATGGCGTGATCCAGTACAGCGCCGCGCCCAGCGCGGTGGCGCTGGCGATGCCGCCGATGAAACCTTCCACGGTTTTCGAGGGCGAGACATTCGGCGCGATCTTGTGCTTGCCGCAGAGCTTGCCCCACACGTATTGCAGTACGTCGCTGGATTGCACGACGATGATCAGGAAGACGACCAGCAGCAGGTTGCGCTCCTCGTAACCCGCGATGTTCAGTGCCAGCAGCGCTGGCACATGCGAGATCGCATATACGCAGATCATCAGGCCCCATTGCGTTTGCGTGGCGCGTGCGAGGAAGTTGGTGGTGTCGTGCCCCAGGCACGCCAGGAAGGGCATCAGCAGGAAGGCATACACCGGCACGAAGATCGAGAACATGCCGTACCAGTTTTGCCACACGAACACGTATTGCAGCGGCAGAAAGATGAAGAAGCAGGCCAGTAGCGCAAAGTGATCGCCGCGCCGGGTGTTGCTCAGGGTGATGAATTCACGCAGCGCGAAGAAGGAAATCAAGCCGAACAGCAGCACCACGCCGGTATGCCCACCGAGTAGTGCCACACCAATCACCGCCACCATGATCCACCAGGCATTGACGCGTGCATTCAGATTGGCGACCACGCCATTGTCGCGCCCCAGCTTCCAGCGCAGCAGCCAGCCCACCACGCTGGCAAACAGCAGCACTGCGCCGATGCCCATGAACAGATGCAGGGTCGCCTCGCGCGCGGCCTCGGGGACTTGATTGGGAAGGCTTTGCAAGGTGTTGGTCAGGTTCATGGGTTTCGCTTTTTGGGTGAGTCGCTTCGTTCGTGCATCATTGCTTCGGCATCATATCCAGCACCGCCTGCCGCGCCCGCAGCAGAAATTCCGGCTTGGCTTCCTCGGCGCCCAGCGCCACCGGCGTCCCAAAGCTCAGGATGCATACCAGCGGCACCGGCAGCAGATTGCCCTTGGGCATCACGCGGTTCAGGTTTTCCATGCGCACGGGTACGAATTCCACGCCCGGATTGTCGCGCACGAGATGATAGAGCCCGCCCTTGAAGGCCTGCATCTCGCCATCCAGCGAGCGCGTGCCTTCAGGGAAGAAGATCAGCGAATCGCCCGCATCCAGTGCCGCCTGCAGCGGTGCCAGCGGGCTCTGTCCCGGTTTGGGCCGGGCGCGATCCACCAGAACGCCGCGGAACACGCGGTGGATCAGATAACGGCGCAGCGGTGAGCAAGCCCAGTAATCGGCGCCGGCCACCGGGCGGGTTTTGTATCGCAGACGCGGTGGCAGCAGCGCCCACAGCAGCAGAAAATCCAGATGGCTGGAGTGGTTGGCAAAATACAGGCGCTGGCGCGCCTCAGGTTTGCAGCCGAGCCAGTTGGCATAGGCACCGGTGAGCAGGCGCGCCAGCGCGATCAGAAAGAGTCCGACGAGTCGATCAAGCCATTGCATAGAGGACGCCGACACCCGCCAGCACAAGGATAAGTTGCCCGCATATTACCGCAGCGAGGCGCACGACCAGCCCTTTGGTTGCTGCTGCGCGCTGCACCAGATCGCGCGCATCCGCACCCTTGTGCAGGCCCAGTTGGCTCAGCGCGGTGTCGAAATCCGGCAAAGCATTGTGGCTCTCCGCCTGCGCTGCGATCAGTTCGAAAGCCGCCACGTCAAAGCGGATGCGTAGCGCAAACCAGGCCAGCGGCAAGCCGGATGCCAGCGCCGCAGCGAACAGCCATAGCGCGTAAGGCGTCGAGTGTCGCGTTGCCAGCAAGACACCGGCGGCGGCCGTTCCACACAGAATCCAGCCGAAGACTTGCAGCGGGTGCGTGCTGCGCAGGAAGGTGGCGGTGAGGGTGGCGAGATGTTCGGCGGAAGTCATGCAAGCCTGGTCAAGTCATGGAATTGTTCGGTTTTGAGCACCACCTGCGGCCGCACCCGCCGGATCGCCGCGAGTGCTTCCTCAGGCGTAAAGCCGCGATGCTGCACCAGCCAGGCAGCTACGCAGGCGGCACTGCGCGAGAAACCAAGGGCACAGCACACCCATACGCCGAGACCCTGCTGACGGGCTTCTTCAATGGCCTGCGCTGCAGAAGTAAGCTGCGCGGGGCTGAGCGGAATGAGATCCATAACAGGCAGGCTGGATGCGGCTCTTGGGCTTGCCGGTAATGAAAGCTCTGCACAGAGGTCGACGACGTGGTGGATGTCGTGCTGCGCCTGCGTGGCGGCGTCGGGTTGGCGGCCGAGGAATACGCCATCATGGACTTCGACGCCGATCGGCAGTTTGCGCGTCCATAACCAGACATTGAGGCGCGCAGCGGCGAGGTGGGGGCCGAAGAACATCCAGCTGCGCCAGGGCATGCGCGTGCCTTGTTTGCCGAAGTGCGTGGCCTCGCCGCCGAGGTAGATGGCGCCAACGCCGGCCAGCGAGGCGGCTAGCCAGTAGAACGGCCAGGCGCTGGCGGCCGGGAAGAGGGCTGCTCCGAGGCTGGCGACCAGTGTGGCACCGGCGAGATAGATGAGGCCCAGACGCAGGCGTTTGCCACCGGCTTCATGGCCGCGCCAGCGCCAGCTTGCGTTCGCCTCAGGCACTAGCAGCAGGCACAGCGCGCCGGCCGAAAGTCCGGTGACGAGATCAATGAAGTGGTGCTGCCAAGTGGTGAGCACCGAGATGCCGATCAGGGCAAACCATGTGTGCAGCAGCCAGCGGATTGGTTTCTGGCCGGTAAGATCCGCATAAAACCGCCACAGTACGACAAGCAGGCAGATGTGCAGCGAGGGCGCCTGATTGAATGGCAGATCGAAGCCGGTCAGCGCATCGAACATGGCGCCGGTCCAGCCGTCGGTGGCGGGCCGGGTAAAACTGAAGCGCAGCGGCCACAGCAGGAAGCCCGTGATGCAGATGATCTGTGCGGCGAGTAGGCGATAAGCGAGGCGGAAGAGTTCGGCCTTGCTGCGCGCGGCGAAGAGTGCCGCGGCGTAGAGAAAGTCGATGCTCCAGTAGGGCAGGATGGTCCAGGCGAGGAAGGGGATGTGGCGTTCCCAGGCGAAGACGTAGACGCTGACGTCGCTGCGCTGCGCCGTGAAATGATTGGCTGCTGTGTAGCTGCCGAAGAACAGCACACCGAGCAGCGCGCCCCAGAGCAGCGCCCAGCGCCAGGGCCGTTGGCTCTGCTGCGGTAGCGGGCTGCCGGAATCAGGCGGCATTGCGCCGTGCAATCGATACCGTGAAAATTCCCCAGTCGTCAGCCAGGGTTTGGATCTTGCTGAAGCCCGCGGCCTCGACCAGCTGATCCATTTCCGCCTGCACGCGGCGGCGCATGATCCAGGGCTTGCCATCGCGATGGCTGCTGAGGACGCGGGCGATGAACTCCAGCTGCGGGTGCCAGGGCTGGCCGGTGTAGATCAGGTAGCCGCCGGGCTCGATCGCGTCTGCCAGACCGGCCAGCGAGGCACCGAGCATGGCGTTGTCGGGAAAGAGTTCGTACAGGCCGGAGACGACGCCGATGGTCGGTTTCGGCGTGATTTCGCTGAGCGAGGCACGATCAAAGGCATCGCCCTGCACGAAGCGGGCGACGTCCTGCAGACCCTTGGCGGCGATGAGCTGATTGCCCTTTTCGACATTCAGCGCGGAGAAGTCGCGCAGCAGGATGGAGTCCGGCTTGTGTGATAGTTTTTCGATACCTTCGAGGATGTAGCGCCCGTGGCCGGCGGCGATGTCCAGCACGTGTGTCGGGCGGCCCTGGCCGCGCAGGTCCGTGATGGCTTGTCGCAGCAGTTGCTCGACATGCAGTTTGCGCTGGCGGATGCCGCGCCAGCCGATGGAGTCCAGATAATTGCGGTCGATCAGGCGGCCCAGCGCGGTAAAGCCGCGTGCGCTGTTGCGATACACGTAATCAAGCGTGCTGCCCGAATCGAAGCCGGTGGAAAAACCCAGGCGCACGCCTTCGGAAAGACGGCCGATCGTGGCCATCGACAGGCGTGTCAGCGCAAACATCCAGCGCTTGGGACTCCAGATGGAGAGCGGCTGAGACAGCTGCTGGTATTCGTTGAAGGTGTAACCACTCGTGTGGCTGTCGAGCAAGGCGGGTTGCACCAGCGGCATCATGAAGCGCCCGAGCAGGAAGGTGCGCAGATGGCCGATGGCCTGATGCCGCGATTTCTCGCCCAGGGTGTCGTGAAAGAAACCGTCGAGCACGTGCTTCTCTTTCACGCTGCTGCCCAGATGCGCGAAGAAGTCGTGCTGCGGTTTGTGATGCACCACCCAGTCGGCGCCGGAAATCAGTAGCTGAGTCGGCACGTGAATGGCGCCGGCATCGCCGACGACGCGCTCGGCCGCTTCGTAGAGTTCGAGCAGGATGTTGACCGAGATCGGCCGGGCGATCAGCGGGTCGCGATTGTAGGAGGTGATGCGCTCTTCGTCATGGGTCAGGAACTTGGCCTTGACGTAGGAATTGACGAAAAAGTTGCCGCGAAATTTCTGTTGCAGGCGCAGACCGGTGCGTGCGAAGGGCACGTAGAGTTTGACCTTGAAGGCCGGCGAAGCCAGCGACATGCAGCGGATCTGTGGCGCGTAGTCATGCACCCAGGTGCTGACCAGCACGGCGCCTACGCTTTGTCCGATCACGGCCACGTCGCTGAGGGCGACGCCCGTCTGTTCTGCGGCGAAGCGTACGAATTCATCCACATCGCGGACCGAGCGGCCGATGCTCGGGCTGAAACCGCGCGGCCCGGCAGTGCGTCCGTTGCCGCGTGCGTCCCAGGCGTAGAAGGCGAATTCCGGCAGTTTCAGTTCGTCCACCACATGCATCATGCGGCCTGAATGTTCGTGGCCACGGTGGAACATCACGATCACGCCACGCGGTTTCTTGCCCTTTGCAGGCCAGTGGCGGTAAAAAAGTTGCTGGCCATCGCTGGTTTCAAACAGGCTTTCGGTGGGGGTGCGACGCATGAACTCTCCGGACGTGTAACTGATTAATGTGCTGTCTGAACCCAGATTATCCACTAGTCGGCCCTACGGGCCTGTACGAGTGCTGGCGGACGGTTTGCGGTCATTTTTGCAGCTTGCTCGGCGTCCATGGGAGGAACCATGGACTTCTCTCAATCTACAAAACTGTCTCGCAACCTGCCTCGCCATCATCTCGCGCCCTAATGAATAATCTGGGTTGAATCTGCAACGCTCAGGCGCGTGCTTCCTTCAACCCTTGCTGCACCCGATTCACAATGGTCCAGACGCAGAGCAGGCTCAGCACCGGGAACAGCCACAGCAGCCAGGCTTGCACCGGCAGGCCGAAGCCGATGCCCAGGGCCAGTGCGCCGATGGCGAAGGCGCGGTCACTCTTGCCGAAGGGGCCGTCATAGCGGCGCGAGGCACCGACCATCAGGCCGATCACGCCTGTCATTTCGACCATGATCGACAGGGCGATGAACACGCCCACCGCCAGCGCCGAAAAATGCGCCAGGAAGGCGAAGGGCAGATACAGGCAGGCATCCGCGATCACATCGGTCAGCTCGTTCAGATAAGCGCCCAGCGGCGATTTCTGTCCGAATTCGCGCGCCAGCATGCCGTCAATCGCGTTGAAGGCCATGCGCAGGAACATCCATAAAGGGATCGTCAAAAACAAGGCAGGGCGCGGGTCTGCACACAGCCAGATGCCGAGTGCCACGGAGACGATACAGGCGGCGAGGGTGACCTGGTTGGCGGTGATGCCAGCGGCAAACAGGGCGCGCACCAGCGGACGCAGCAGGGCCTGGAATTTCGGTTTGAGGGCGTAAATGCTCATTGTGTAACGGTGTCTGGCGCAGTGCTGAGGCGCAGAGTATTCCGCAGCGGGGCAGGTTTGGCAATGCAGGCCGGCCAGCGGCAGGTGCCGGTTTCTGTTGATCCCGGCTTGCTGCAAAATAAAGCATGCCTGAAGAGCCGCGATGGACGGCCATCTTCGGCTGACTGTCATGGAGACGCCCGCTGCAAGGGGATCTTCAGCAGGCAGGGATTTCGCTCCGATGCAACTTGCGCGTTTTGCCCGCCTCTGCGACGCTGGCGGCATTCCGCGCAGAGGCTTTTGCCATGACCGAAGATGACAAGAATTCCAGCGCCTGGCTATGGCTGGCGCTGACCGCTGCTGCGATGCTGGCGATCACAATGGGGGCGCGCCAGTCGCTGGGCCTGTTCCTTTCGCCCTTGAATACCGCAACCGGCCTCGGCGTGGCGAGCATCAGTCTGGCTATGGCGGTGGGCCAGTTCGTGTGGGGCGCGGTGCAACCGGTGGCGGGGGCGGTGGCGGATCGTTATGGCTCCGGCCGCGTGCTGGTGGCTGGTTTGTTCGTACTTTCGGCGGGCTTGGCGCTGACGCCATTCATGCACTCAACATTGGGTCTGAGTCTGACGCTGGGTGTGTTGATGGCTGCCGGCTCAGGTGCGGGCAGCTTCTCGGTGTTGATCGGTGCGGTGGCGCAGCGCCTGCCGGCGCAGCATCGTGGCATGGCGTCCGGCATCATCAATGCGGGCGGCAGCTTTGGTCAGTTCGTGTTCGCGCCGGTAGTGCAGGGCCTGATCCTGCTGGCCGGCTGGATGGGCGCGATGTGGGCGCTGGCGGTGATTTCCTTGTGCGCGCTGCCGCTCGTGAGCATCCTGAAGAAGCCCGCCAGTATTGCCTCTGCAGCCACCCATGCGGCACAGCAAGGCGGGGAGCGGCTCTCCAGTGTGTTGCGTGGCGCCTTGCAGGATCGCAGCTATCTGCTGCTGCACGCGGGCTTTTTCACCTGTGGCTTCCATATTGCGTTTCTGGTGACGCACCTGCCCGGCGAGGTAAATCTATGCGGTCTGCCAGCGGGCGTGGCGAGCTGGTCGCTGGCGATCATTGGCTTGGCCAATATCGTTGGCAGCCTGATGGCTGGCTGGGCGGTGCAGCGCTATCGCAGCAAGATGGTCCTGTTCTGGATGTACGCTTCGCGCGCCGTGCTGATCCTGCTGTTTCTGGCCGCGCCGAAGACGGCGCTGACTTTCTACGTGTTCGCTGCAGGCCTCGGCGTGACCTGGCTGGCGACGGTGCCACCGACGGCCGCAGTGGTCGGCAAGCTGTTCGGCAACCGTTATCTGGCGACACTGTTCGGCCTGACCCTGTTCTCGCATCAGGTCGGCGGTTTTCTCGGTGCCTGGCTGGGCGGGCTGGCGCTGGCACACTGGGGCAGTTTTGTACCGATGTGGTGGGCTGACATCGTGCTGGCCGCGCTGGCGGCGCTGGTGAATCTGCCTATTCGGGAGGCAATGGTAGTGCGGCACGCTGCATAGAGCCTGGTTCTGCTAGCAGGCGCGCCGAAGCTCTTGGCGCTTGACGTCTGCAGGATTAAGACTCCGTTAAGTTACAAGGCCTAACCTGCACAGTGTAGGAGGGCATTCCGCCCGGCCCCGATGAAGAAGGAGTCAATCATGAAAAACCGCGTCAGTCGTTCCTCTATTGCTGCTGCTCTTGGACTTGCGTTGGTAATCGTACCTGCTTCGGTTTTGGCTGCGCCGATGTCCAGTTCTGAGGTGACGCAAGCGGAACTGGATGCCTTGCAGCAAGGCCAGTCACGCAGCGAAATCATTGATAAGCTGGGTGCGCCTGAAAATGCGCCGAAGTGGCTGGATGGTTCCAGTTCGCTCGTCTACGAGATTCTAGATCCGGTGCTGGGTTGGCAGCGGGTCTATGTGGATATTGACACCGATGGCAAACTGCTAAGGGTCCAGACGCCGATGAGCAACTCCGCTGCCGAGTCTCAAGAGTGAAGCAGCCCGGCGTGTCCTCGGCTTCGAGCGCGAGGTCAGGGGCATGCCGGTTTGAGGGTGATAAAACTTCACTTTTGGCCATTTATCCATACATGCTGATCGTCCGGGTCTAGGCTCTTATCAAGGCCGCCATTTCCAGGTCTCACCTGCAGGTCGCGGCTTCTGAAAACGAGGCTTTCCACGCATTGCCGCAGCCTCATGTCGAGGAGTTCACTCACCGTGCGCTTGCTGCTGGTTGAAGATGATCGAATGATCGGTGAGGCGGTACTTGATCTGCTTCGGGCAGAGGGCTTTGCAGTCGACTGGGTGCGTGACGGATTGATGGCTGATACGGCACTGGAAAGTCACTCCTATGATCTTGTCCTGCTTGATCTTGGTTTGCCACAGCGTGACGGGATCGAGGTGTTGCGGGCTCTGAGGGCTCGTAAATTGCGCACCCCCGTGTTGATTGCTACTGCACGCGATGCCATCGTGCAGCGCGTGGAGGGTCTGAACGCGGGCGCCGATGATTACATCGTCAAACCCTACGATCTGGATGAATTGCTCGCCCGTATCCGGGCGCTGCTGCGACGCAGTGCGGGTCGAGCAGAGCCGGTTTATGAATATCAGAATGTCAGCATCAATCCGGGCACCAAGGAGGTGCTGATTGGTGAGCGTTCCGTCATTCTTTCGGCCCGTGAATGGGCTGTGCTGGAGTTGCTGCTGGCCCGACCCGGTATGATTCTGTCGCGCACCCAGCTGGAAGAAAAGCTTTTTAGCTGGAAAAACGAGATCAACAGCAACGCGGTCGAGGTCTATATCCACGGTTTGCGTAAAAAGCTTGGTGCCCGCTTGATCCGCAACGTGCGTGGCGTCGGTTATCTGGTTCCCAAACAGTAGGGGGCCGTGGTGAGACTTGCCATTTATTCCATTCGCCGCCGCCTGCTTCTGGTGCTGGCTGTGGCCATCTCTGTCGCGACCTTGGCCCAGGCGGGTATCTCCTATCGTGTCGCACTGCGCGAGGTCGACGCCATCTCCGACTATCAGATGCTGCAGATCGCCAATGCCGTACGGCGCGGCGTCCCGGAGCCGACTCTTTCTCCTCTGAAACGGCAACCCCGCAAAGGCGAGGAGCCTAGCTACCGCCTGAAGGTTCAGCTTCTGCCGGAATTGCGCGGAGGCGGTGGCAACGCGCTCGGTACATCGAACACCGTCCAGGTGGAGCAAGGCTTTTCCATGCGTCAGATCGATAACAAGACCTTTCGCGTATTCCTGATGCCCATGCACAACAAACTCATCGAGGTCACCCAGAACATCGCTGAGCGCGATCGCAGTGCGCGCGAACTCGCCTTGCGAACGGTTCTACCCATTCTGAGCCTTGCGCCTTTCATGCTTGGTGGCGTCTGGTGGAGCATCTCTCGCGCCTTGCGCCCGCTCATGAAGTCGCGTGACGAAGTAGCTCTGCGTGATGCCAACGATCTGCACGCTTTACCGACAGAAGGGGTTCCAGAAGAGATCCAGCCATTCATTGCCAGCATCAATGCCCAGTTCGCTCGCGTCAGCAAGGCTTTTGCTGCGCAACAGCATTTTGTTGCCGACGCCGCGCACGAACTGCGTTCCCCGCTGGCTGCCTTGCGCCTGCAGGTTCAAGGCTTGCAACGTGCCGGCTCTGTCGAAATGCGCACACTTTGCACTGAACGCTTGATGGCCGGCATTGACCGTTCGACCCGGTTGATTGAGCAATTGCTGGTGCTGGCGCGTGAAGAGGCAACCGCGCCCGAGCGAACCCGGGTCAGTTTGCCACAAGCGCTTCGTCTGGCACTTTCCGACGTGCTGCCGCAAGCGCAGGCCCGGGAAATCAATATCAGTGCCAACTTGGCGGAGATTGAGAGGGAGAGGCAACTCACCGTATCCGGAAATCTAGAAGCTCTGCGCATCCTGCTGCGTAATCTGCTTGAAAACGCAGTGAAGAACACACCTGTTCAAGGAGTGATCAAGCTTTCAATGCAGTGCAATGCTGAGGGTATCGTGTTGATTCTGGAAGATAGCGGCCCCGGCATCCCTGCAGAAGAGCGTGCCCAAGTCTTCAGGCGCTTCAATCGCGGCCGCAGCCACTCTGATGGTGGCAGTGGCCTGGGACTGGCCATTGTCCAGACGATAGCCAACCGCTATTGCATCAGCATGGAGTTGGGTCAGTCTGAAACGCTTGGCGGCCTCGCCGTCAAGCTCAAGTTCATGGCTGTTTGAGTGCCGCATCGTGGCCTATTTTGAAACCGTGTGTACATGGAGTATCACAGCGTCGTCATGGGCATTTGGGTCAATACGAAACCGGCCACGTTTTCTTTCAGCAAAAAGTGTGGCCGGTCTTGGCTCCTCCAACGAATCAGCGGCGGCAGGGCTGTGGCAGTTGCTGCGGGCGAATGTCATCGGATGAGCAGGTCCAGCTGACGCCGCCTTGTGGATCTGCGCTCGGCGTCATGACGAGCGTTTTTCCTTTGAGGGCAGTCGAGGCAAAGTGGACGGTCAGCACGGCATTCTGTGGATTGACCTCAATGCGCTCCAGGCTGGGCGGTAGTGTTGAGTTGAAACCCGCTGCACCCAGATTCACAGGAATCTGTTTCTGCTGCACGTAAAATTCGCCCACGGCGCTGGCCGCTTCCGATGCCAGTGCATACGCCTGAGCTGTCTGTGCCCGCACGGTGTAGTCCTGATAAGCGAGCATACCCCGGCGGCAGACTGTCTTTGAGTCCGAGGTGCTTATGCGGATCGGCGTACGCGCCGATTCTTTGGGAAGTGTTGGTTTTTGGCGACCTGCCTGCACAGCCTCACCCAGCTTGCCTGTGCCGGCAGGGTTGGTTGGAGAGGCCCGCCGGGGCTGACCGTAAGGCTGGTGTTGGCCGGGATGATTTGCGGTTTAGGGCATCATCGGGCGATTCCGTTTCTGGACCCTTGCTGTCATGCGCACTCTCAAGATTCTTGGTTTCATCATCCTGCTGGTCTGTCTGGGAATGGGCGGCTTCATGCTTTCCTTTGGCTTTCTGTTTGTCGGCAAGCCGGCTGCACTGCTGCTGCTCTGGCCAATCGCACTCGCCATCCTTCTGCTTGCGGGTGCCGGGCTGTTCGGCTGGTTCTCCCGCCGCTTGCTCCGGGGCATCACCGCCGTGCTGGCCGCTTGTGTGCTGAGCGGTGCGGGCTGGTGGGGCTATCTCGCCTGGGAGGATAGTTTCCGCACGGTGAAGGATGAGGTCGAGCTGTGGGAGTACCGCCCATTTGGGGAATACAGCAAGATTGCCGTACTCGCCGAGCCAGCCACGCTAAAGCTCACCGGCGAGCTGCCCCGACTGGATGGCGCCACGGCGCTGTATCCGCTGTATGCCGCGTTCGTACAGGCGACTTACCCGCAGGGCGACTACGGCATCTGGGATGATCCGGTGCGCTGCTCGAAAACCACCGAGGCTTGGCAGCGCCTGATGGATGGCAAGGCGGACGTCATCTTTGTTGCACGCCCCTCGCAGAAACAGCTGGATGCTGCGAAGGCCAAAGGCCTGGAGTTCCAGCTTACGGCCATCGGGCGTGAAGCCTTCGTGTTTTTCGTGAACGCCCGCAATCCCGTCAAGGGTCTCAGTGTCAGCCAGGTGCAGCATATCTATGCTGGCCAGATCACTGACTGGCGCAGTGTTGGCGGAGAGGGCGGCGCGATCAAGGCTTTCCAGCGTCCGGAGGGCAGCGGCAGTCAGAGCATGCTGCAGAAAATCATGGAGGGCAAAAACCTGATTGCCGCGCCGCAGGCCGATGTAGTGCAGGGCATGGGCGGGATTATCCGACGCGCAGCGGATTACCGGAATTTTCCCAATGCCATTGGCTACAGTTTTCTGTTCTTTGCCACCGGCATGGTCCAGGACGACGAAATCCGCCTGCTCGCCATCAACGGGATCCTCCCCGGTCGCCAGACCATTCGTGACAAGAGCTATCCATTCGCGGCCGATTTCTACGCCGTCACCATCAAAGGCAGGGAAACCCCACAGACCCGAGCCCTGATCGACTGGGTGCTCTCTCCGCAAGGGCAGGCACTGGTTGAAAAGACAAGCTACGTCCCAATTCATTGATCCGGCTGAAAAGTCGCTGTGGGCGGACTTCTGCAAGCGGTGCCACGGCACAGACGCATGTAGTCTGGCTGTGCCGGCAGGGTGGCTGAAGACATCCGCCCCGTGCGGCTCCGCATAGAGGGCTCAGACCAGATCCGGCCCGGCTGATTGCAGGCAGTTGCGCCCGGATTGTTTGGCGCGGTAGAGCGCGGCGTCGGCCTGACGGATCAACTCTTCCGGGGTGCGCTGGCGTGAGGGGTGGAGGCTGGCGACGCCGAGGCTGACGGTAACCGTGCCGGGCCGGGTATCGTGGTGCGGTAGTGCGAGCTGGCTGATTTCGTGCTGGATGCGGCGGGCAGTGTCGATGGCGTCGTGCGTGTTCGTGTTCGGCAGGAGGACGACAAACTCTTCGCCGCCATAACGCGCAACCAGATCGCCGGCACGCTGCACGGCTTGAGTCAGGGCGTGGGCCAGGGCCTGCAGGCAGCTGTCGCCGGCCTGGTGGCCGTAGTGGTCGTTGAAGTGTTTGAAGAGGTCGACATCCAGCAGGATCAGCGACAGGGGGGCGCCGACGCGTTGCGCGCGGCTCCATTCCTGAGCGAGCATACGGTCGAAACTGCGACGGTTGGCAATCCCGGTCAGCCCGTCGGTGTAGCTAAGCGCTTCAAGCCTGGCATTGGCTTCGGCCAGCGCCTGAGTGCGTTCTTCGACGAGGGCTTCCAACTCAAGGTTGCGTTCGAGTAAGCCGCTGATCGGGTAGACCTCGCCATCCTGAACAAGGTGATAGGGGATGGAGATGCCGCTGTGCACGATTTTCCAGTCGCTGTTTTCAAGCCGGAAAATCAGCACGAGCCGCGCGGTTTCACGCGACAGGATGTGTTCGGTGGTGGGCAGGTGGATGTGGAAGAAGGCGGTGACAGCGACCACATCGTTGGTGATGTCCTGCAGGGCGATGTCGAGCATCTCGATGCGGATGTGGCCGGGGACCTGGGTGAAATCCTGGCGGGTGATGCTTATCCATTCATCCTTGCTGCTGACAAGAAAATTGCCGCCGCCGGTGTAGCCGCTGAAACTGTCGCTGAAGCGCGCGGTGAGGCGCTCGTCGCGGGACGCGTACATTTCGATGTATTCATCGAAGAGTGAGCGGATCAGGTGCTCGCGTTCCACTTGCATGAGGCAGACCTTGCTGGGGTGAGAGTGTTCGGGGCGCACGATGCGAGGCGTTGCGAAGGGTTTGTTTGAAATTTACACAAAATCGGTGCCCTCTCATTCTGGGGCATTTGCGCTGGCAGGGCAGTGTGGCTTATGGGCAGTGTCAGCCATAACGGCCGCAGGCTTGCCTGCCTTGAGGTGTTTTGTGTATTTCGTATGTCTGTACACCCGCATCCAGCCTGCCTGAGCGGGTAGGGTGTCTGGAGACATCCGCCCCGTGCGGCTCTGCAGGCAGTACATGCAATCAATGCCCGCCGGGCCTTGCGGGCTGTCGTCATGTGATGTTTGCGCGGGTATGATCGGAGGCTCTTCGTGCAGAGTTCCTTTCTGCCATTTTCAGTGAGCCCGCCTTGACCCCCATGCCATCTGCCCTGTTTGCCCGCACGCCCCTGTTGAATGGCTCTGATCTCGAGCAGACGCGGCAGGCTGTGCGCGATTATTTTCACGCGACTTTCAGCCGTTACGAGCAATTGTTCGAGACGCTGGCCTGTGATGAAGCCTGGTACGCCAAGCCGATTGCCTTGCGCCACCCGCTGATTTTCTACTTTGGCCACACCGCGACTTTCTTCATCAACAAGCTGCTGCTGGCGGGCCTGATCACCGAGCGGGTCAATCCGACCTTTGAGTCGATGTGCTCGGTGGGCGTGGATGAGATGAGTTGGGATGATCTGGCCGAGGGGCATTACGCCTGGCCGACGGTGGATGAGCTGAAGGCTTATCGCAATGCGGTGCGGGCGCGCGTCGATGCAGTGATCGCGCAGACGCCACTGAGCTGGCCTATCGACTGGAACAACCCTTGGTGGGCCATCGTGATGGGCATCGAGCACGAGCGCATCCATCTGGAGACGTCTTCGGTGCTGATCCGCCAGCAGGTACTGAGCTGGGTACAGCCGCATGCGGCTTTCGAGCCCTGCCGCGAATCGGGCGTGGCGCCGCACAATACGCTGGTGTCGGTGCCTGCCGGTGAGGTGCAGCTGGGCAAGGCGCGCGCTGACGCGCACTACGGCTGGGATAATGAATATGGCGAGCGCCACGCCGCCGTGGCGGCCTTTCAGGCCAGTAGTTATCTGGTCAGTAATCAGGAATTTCTGGATTTCGTGGAGGCCGGCGGCTATGCGCTGGACAGCGTGTGGAGCGAGGAAGGTTTGGGCTGGCGGCGTTTCAGTCACGCCCAGCATCCGACGTTCTGGCAGCGCACGCCCGAGGGCTGGCGTCTGCGCCTGATGACCGAAGTAGTGGCGATGCCCTGGGATTGGCCGGTGGAGGTGAATTACCACGAGGCCAAGGCCTTTTGTCAGTGGAAGGCAAGCTTGACCGGTTTGTCGGTGCGTCTGCCCAGCGAGGATGAGTGGGAGCGGATGTATGCGGTGGCAGGGATTGCGGAAGTGCCGGCCGCTGCGCCGGCCAACGCCAATCTGCATCTGGATCATTACGCCTCATCCTGCCCGGTGACGCGCTTTGCGCAGGGCGATTTTTTCGACGTGGTCGGCAATGTGTGGCAATGGACCGAGACGCCGATCTATCCGTTTGAAGGCTTCGAAGTCCATCCGATTTACGATGATTTCAGCACGCCGACTTTCGATGGCCGTCACAACCTGATCAAGGGTGGTTCGTGGATCGCCTGTGGCAATGAGTCGCTGCACGCTGCGCGCTACGCCTTCCGCCGGCATTTTTTCCAGCACGCCGGTTTCCGCTATGTGGTGAGCGAGGCCGAAGCCGCCGCGCCGAATGTGTTTTACGAGAGTGGCAAGCAGCTCTCGGAGTATGCCGAATTCCACTACGGCGACGAATACTACGGCGTGCCGAATTTCCCCAAGGCACTGGCGCAGATCGCGATCAAGGCGGTGGCCGGCAAGCCCGCACACAAGGCGCTGGATCTGGGCTGCGCCACCGGCCGCGCGAGTTTCGAGCTGGCGCGGCATTTCGATCAGGTTACTGGCGTTGATTTCTCGGCGCGCTTCATCAATCTGGGCGTGCAGCTGGCCGAGCAGGGCGAGCTGCGCTACACCCTGGTCGATGAAGGCGAGCTGGTGTCCTACAAGACGCGGCGGCTGGTCGATATGGGGCTGGAGTCGGTGCGCGACAAGGTCACTTTCTTGCAAGGCGATGCCTGCAATCTAAAGCCGATCCTGACGGGTTTCGATCTGATTCTGGCGGCGAACCTGATTGACCGTCTGTATAAGCCGGCGTCCTTCCTCGCCGCCGTGCGTGAGCGCCTGAACATCGGCGGCGTGTTGATGATCTGCTCGCCTTACACCTGGCTGGAGGAACACACGCGGCGTGAAGACTGGGTCGGCGGTTTCAAGAAAGATGGCGAGAACTTCACGACGCTGGATGGCCTCAAGGCCCAGCTCGGCTCGTACTTCCGCCTGATGGCCGTGCCGCAGGAGGTGCCCTTCGTGATCCGCGAAACGCGGCGTAAATTCCAGCACAGCTTGTCGGAAGTGACGCTGTGGGAGCGGATCGCCTAAAGGCTCAGCCGCAAGCAAAATCAACTGCCCGAATCATGAAATTCCACTTCAACCCGCAGGCGCTGATATGGGCGATCCTGATCTTTGTGATCGAAGTGCTGATCGCCACCATCTGGTCCCACCACCCTTGGGTGCGCGGTTTTCTGGGTGATGCGCTGGCTGTGGTGTGGGTGTATTGCCTGTTGCGGATTGTTCTGGAGGGCCGGCGCAAGTGGCTGGCCTTGGGGGCATTCGGGATTGGGTGTCTCGTGGAATTTTGCCAATATGTAGCCAAGGTCAATGCATGGCATCTGGACAGTGCGCTGCTTCGGACACTGCTGGGTTCCGTAGCCGACTGGATGGATGTGCTGGCTTATGCTTTGGGCCTGCTGGCGATCCTGACTTTTGAAGCGGCACGATCCACTCGCCATGATCAGTGGATGCGTTGCTAGAAGCCGGGTTGGTTTTGCCGAGCACCCTTTTGAAGGGAGTTGGGCGCCGCCTGCACCAGCGGAGTGCGCCGATGTCCTTGCCTAGATGTTTCTTGAAAGTGCCTTGAATTGGTGTTTTTGTCGGATAAACAAGGCCGTGCGCTGGTGGGGAAGGCGAAGAAGAACCGGGCATCCTGGTGTGGCCCACCTGTTGCTATACAGGAGTCGGACCGGTCAGGTGCGTCAGCGCTGGCTGGGTCATTCTGTCACTCCACCAAACAGGAATTTCCATGCTCTTAAATTCTTCGTATCGTATTTTCAATCTTGCGCGCGCCCTGCTGATCTGTTCGGCGTTGCTTGCCGGCAATGCCTGGGCTCAGGTCAAACCCAATATCGTGATTCTTGCCACCGGCGGAACGATTGCTGGCGCCGGAGCCTCCGCGGCCAACAGTGCCACGTATCAAGCTGCCAAGGTACCCGTCGACAAGCTGATTGCTGGCGTGCCCGAGCTCAAGGACGTGGCGAGCGTACGTGGTGAACAGGTATTTCAGATCGCGTCGGAGAGCTTTACCAACGCACATTTGCTGAGTTTGGGGAAACGCGTTTCCGCACTGTCCAAGCAGGCTGATGTTGATGGAATTGTCATTACGCATGGTACGGATACGCTCGAAGAGACGGCATTTTTTTTGAATCTGACTGTTCATACGGACAAGCCCATCGTCGTGGTTGGTTCCATGCGTCCGGGCACGGCAATGTCGGCCGATGGCATGCTGAACTTGTATAACGCCGTCAACGTGGCGGCAAATCCGAGCGCCAAGGGCAAGGGCGTGTTGGTCACGATGAATGACGAAATTCACAGTGGGCGTGATGTGTCCAAGATGATCAACATTAAAACCAATGCTTTCAACAGCCAGTGGGGGCCGCTCGGCATGATCGTGGAAGGCAAGAGTTACTGGTTCCGTGCACCGGTCAAGCGCCATACGCTGCAATCTGAATTTGATATCGATACGATTGATGCCCTGGCCGATGTTGATGTGGTTTATGGCTACGGCAACGTGCCGGCCACTGGGTATGAAGCCTTCAGCAAGGACAAGGCCATCATCAATGCGGGAACTGGCAATGGATCGGTGGCGGATCGGATTGTTCCCGTGTTGCAAGCGCTGCGGGCCAAAGGCGTCCACATCATTCGCTCTGCACGTGTGCCGGACGGGTTTGTGCTGCGTAATTCCGAGCAGCCGGATGATAAATACGATTGGGTTGTGGCACACGATCACAAACCGCAGAAGGCCCGCATTCTTGCTGCGGTGGCACTGACAAAAACCAGCGACAGCAAAGAGCTTCAGCGCGTCTTCATGGAGTATTGAGCGTTTTTTTTTCGGGTTGTGTTGCGCAGGGCTGACTCCGCCAACTCTGTATCAGCCACCCTTTTGGTCTCTGGATGCGCAGGAATTCCGGCGCATGATTGCGCCATTATTCGCACGGCTCTGCGGGCGGGCTCAAAAGCCGCCGCACGGCTGTTCGTAACGCAATCATCGGCTATGGACGCTGATATTTCTGTCGAAAGGAAATGTGATGGATGTCTATATGCATGCGGCTCTGGAACAGGCAGAACTCAGCCGCGCCGAAGGCGGGATTCCGATTGGCTCGGTGCTGGTTCATCACGGCAAGATCATCGGGCGCGGGCACAACCGCCGCGTGCAGAACGGCAGCGTCGTCCTGCATGGCGAGATGGATGCGCTGGAAAATGCTGGCCGCCTGCCGGCGCAGATCTATCGGGAATCCACGCTGTACACGACGCTGTCGCCTTGCGCGATGTGCAGCGGCGCGATCATTCTGTATGGCATTCCCAAAGTGGTGATCGGCGAGAACCAGAGCTTCCAGGGCGAGGAAGAATGGCTCAAGTCGCGTGGGGTGGCGGTTGAGGTGATGCAGGACCGCAGCTGCATCCGCATCATGAGCAACTTCATCGCAGATTACCCGGAGCTGTGGAACGAGGATATTGGCGTCTAGCAGACATGCCTGAAGAGCCGCGCGGGGCGGGCCCCTGCAGACAGGTAGGCTGAAGAGGTCCGCCCCATGCGGCTGTGCGGCTAGGGTTTGATGAGAACGATTCGATCGCCATAGGCGAGCAGGCCGCTGCCGTCGGGCAATTCAAACAAGCCTTTGAGGTGGCCGGCGGTATGTGTCGGGACTTTGCGCCAGCTCAGCCCGCCGTCATCGCTGCGCAGCAGGCTGCCGCTGCGTCCCGGTATGAAGATCGCACCGGCCTTGCTCACAAGCGGCTGGCGCAGCGCCTGATCGCTGCCGCTGGCCATCGGCGTCCAGTGTTCGCCGGCATCCGTTGAGCGCAGCAGCGTGCCCTGATCGCCGGTGGCAAGCAGCACTTGGCGCGCGGGGTCCCAAGCCAGATAGCGCAGGGTGGAGCTGCTGCCGGAGGATTGTGCCTGCCAGCTTTCGCCCGAATCCGTAGAGCGCAGGAATACGCCATTCGCGCCGACGGCGAAGAAGGTGTCCACTTCAGCCACATAGACAACGCCGTGCAGGATGCTGCGGACGCCGCTGGGCCGGGCTTGCCAGTGCAGGCCGCCATCGCGGCTCAGTTGGATCACGCCATCGCGGCCGACTGCGACGAAGTTACCATCGCGGCTTGAGGCGGCCGCGTCGAACAGGTGCGATTCGGTGCGCGCGTCGGTGGCCTGCCAGTTGCGCCCACCGTCGATGGAGCGCATCACGGTGCCGGGGCTGGCCAGTGCCAGCAGCACGCCGTTTTTTGAATCGGCGACGAGTTTGTGGAAATAGCCACGTGCAGAACTATTCACCTCCAGCACGCGCTGCCAGTCGCTGCCCGAGCCTTCTGCACGGATGATCGTGCCGGGTGGCCCGCCGGCGAGGACGGCGCCGGATTTCGGATCCTTGGTGGCGCTGAGCAGGTACACGTCCTGACCGAGGCCGAGGAATAGTGGCGTCCACTGGCGGCCCATGTCGGTGGAGCGGATGAGCCAGCCTTGTGGGCCGACACCGATCAGGCTGCTGGCGTCGGCGGAAAGTTTGATGTCATGAACGTAGAGGCTCAGTGGCTGTTGCAGCACAGCCCAGTTCTGACCGGCATCAGCCGAACGGAGCAGGGCGCCGAACTGGCCCAGCCCGATGATGGCCTGATCCGTGACGATCAGCCGGCCGAGGCGATCCGGCGAGTCGAAAGCCACGCGCTGCCAGCTCTGGCCGCCGTCTGTTGAGCGGCGTAGGCCGCCGGCTTCGCCAGTAGCCAGCAGGGTGCCTTCACCCGGAAGATAGGTAAGATGATTCAGGTAAAAGTCCGTGCCGCTCGGCGTGGGCTGCCAGCGGTTGCCACCATCAATGGAGCGTGCGATCTGGCCACGGGCGTTGCCAGTCAGCAGGACTTTGTGTTTGGGATCCCAGACGAAGCTGCTGAGGTAATCGCCGCTGTCCGAGCTGTGTTGCGACCAGTGGCGGCCACTGTCGGCGCTGACGAGAATCTTGCCATCGCCAGCCAGGGCGAAGACGCGCTTCAGGTCGGCGACGTAGTGCAGGCCAGTTACGGTGGCCTCGCTGTCGCTGCGGATTTGCAGCCAGCGTTTGCCATCGTCATCTGATCTGAGCAGCACGCCGTTCTCCCCGCCCGCCAACCAGCGGCCATCGGGCAGGGCCAGCACATGGCCGAGGTTCTGGGGGCTGGGTGTGGCGGCGCTGAGCCAGCTCAGGCCCTGGTCGGTGGAGCGCAGAATATTACCGCCTTCACCGGCCGCAATCCAGGTTTTCGTGCGCGCGGCATGGGCCAGCGCGCGCATGCGGGCCTTGGCGTCATGCGGGCGCAAGGCCCAGTTTTGTCCGTCGTCGGTGGAGCGCAGCAGGCCATTGGTGGGACCGGTGGCGAGCAGCACACCGCTGCCTTCATCTGCGGCAATCTGCAGGATCTGTTCGCTGATCTCGCTCGTCGTGGTACCGGCCCAGTGCTGGCCCTGATCCGTGCTGCGCAGCAGGCTGCCGTCGGTGCCGCCGACCAGCAGCGTGCCGCTGCGTAGCAGGTGCAGGCCGGTGTTAGGAATCGCGTTGATCACGCTGCGGCCGGTGAATACGGGCGTTTCCAGCTGGGCGAGCGCGTTGGCGCAGAACACCAGCAGACTGAGCAGAAGGAGGGCGTGGCGCATGGAGCTTGGCGATCGTGAAGGTAGGTGAGGCAAGAAAAAGCCCCCGTCGCGAATCATACGGGGGCTTCTCTGTTTGCTGGGCGGGATGATCCCGCCCAGCGTTCAGCTGCAGATCAATACGCCGTTACGTCGGTCTTGGAAACATCGCAGGACACGGTGTTCCATTCTTCGCCAATGGTCGAGGACGAACCGCTGCCCTTTTGCACGCCAACGTAGGTGACACAAACCTTCGGGCTGCCAACTTTGTAGCCTTTGATCTGAACGCCGCGCAGCTTGGCCTTGTCGCCGTAGTTGCTGTTCACACCGATCACGGTCGAGACCTTTTCCATCTTCACATTGTTGATGTTGAAGAAGCGCGGGCCGCCGTTGCCGGTGCAATCACCGCAGGCGCGGGAGAGCTTGCCGATCGAACCGGTGGTGGTGAAGTTGTCGACGTTCAGCGTAGCATTGATGCCGTTGTTCTGGAACACCTTGTCCGACGCGTTGGCTGCCGTGCCGCCCTTGATGTTCATGACGGTGCCGACCTGGCCATTGCCGATCGAGGCCGCATCTTCACAGACGGCTGCCCAGGTCACGTTTTCAAGGTTGCAGACGCCGCCTTGAACGTTGGTGCCCAGACCGCTGCCCAAGCTGCCCCAACCGCAATGGATGCCGTCCGAACCGCCGCCAGCGGGAATCACTACGTTCTTGACCGTGGCGTTGATCAGGGTCAGCACGGCTGGCTGGGTTTCGCTACCGCCGGCACAGGCCAAGCCGATGGACTTGCCACCGCAATCAAGCGTGGTGTTGTAGATCAGCGCGCCCGGCTCGCATTTGTTGACCGGCCCGGTCCAGCCCGGCACTGGCACGCCACCGCTCGACGAGCTGGACGAACCACTGGAGCTGGATGAGCTGGAGGAGCTCGAAGAAGAGCTGGAGGACGATGAGCTGCTGGAGCTGGAAGACGAGCTGGAGGAAGAACTCGACGAGCTGCTGCTGGAGCTGGAGGAGCTGCCGTCGATCTTGATCGAGCACTCATTCACACCGCCAGCGATACGGCCGCCGAAGGTGGCTTCGTTACATACGAAGCTGCCGCTCAGTGTCTTGTAGAGGAACTTGTCGGCGCGGCCGAAGGCTACGTTGGTGGCGGCGCTGACCGAGCAGGTCTTGCCTTCGGCGCAGATGGTCTTGAAGCCGCTTGGGCGGTTGGCGGCAGAGGCCGTGCCAGCCAGGGCGAGGGCAGCGATGCTCAGTGCCAAGTGTGTAATACGCATTGTTTTGTCTCCTGAATTGTCGGTGTGGCTTGTTGCCACGCTTTTTTGTTGCGTCGGGACTGTCAAAAAATGTGAATTTTCAGCAAACCGACGTAGAAACTTAGCAGACGTTTTGGCGTTTTGAAATGTTTATTGTAGGTATTTGTCCTATGGTCGGTAGGCGCCGCTGAAAGGCGAGCGGGTAGGCAGTTTACAGGCAGGATGCTTGTAGAGCCCCGCCCACTGAGCTTCTTGGGGTGGTTGTCAAAAAAAACAGGGCGCCGCAGCGCCCTGTTTTTGGGGGGCACTGTACTCAGCCGAAACTCAGCGCATCGGCAAAGGCCACCGCCTGCAGCAGGGCAGAGGAGACTTGCTGCTCGCTCAGCCCCAGTGCCTCGCTCTGGGTGCGGAGCTGATCGGGCATGAAGGATTCGGATGCGATGGCCAGTTTCAGCAAGGCCGCGTAGGCGCCCTCACCTTTGAGCAGGGCGTCACAAATGGCATCCGGCAGGGTCATCTGTTCCAGCACGGTGTCAATTCCCGAACCGAGCAGTACGTCGAGCAGCGAGAAGGCGCCGGTGATGAACAGGTTGTCGAGTTGGGCCTTGTCGAAGAAGTGTGCGCCAAGGATTTCCATCATGCGTCCGCGTGCAATCGCCGCCTGCATCACGGCAGGGGCAGCGGGATCCTTGCTGGCTGAAACGAGCAGCAGCGAGAGCCATTTATTGAGCTTGTCGCGGCCGAGGATGGTGACGGCATGGCGGAAGGATTGCACTTCCACCATCAGGCCGAAGCCGACCGAGTTGATATAACGCAGCAACTTGTAAGGCAGGGAGACGTCCTGTTTGAGGGCGGTTTCGATCTCGGTGATGTCGGCATCGTTGCGCACCAGATTGAGCAGACGCACGATCTGCGCATGTGAGGGCGCGAGCTGTTTGGACGGTGTGACACCTTTGAGAAAGAACCAGCCGGCCGCGCCGGTATAGCCTTGCAGGACAGCCCTGTCGAAAGCTGGCACGTCGGCCAGGCCCCAGGCGAGCGGCAAGCCGGGGGCTCCGAATGGCGAGGCGACCTTGTTTGAGTCGGCCAGCGAAAAGCGGCAGTCCACTTCGGCCGGCCAGGCTGCGCCGGGCTGGAACCAGGACAAGGCCAAGGGTACACCGGCCTGATTGAGTTGGCCGATCAGTTCCTGGATCTGCGGGTATTGCAGGGCCGGTGCGGGGATTTCGATCAGTGCACTTTCGGGCAATTGCCAGGCAAGTAGTTCCGCAGTGGGAACTAGGCGCCCGAAGCTGATGAAAACAGGGTGCACCGTCGGCCAGTGCTGGCGCTGGGCGTCAAGGGCTTGAATGGCGGTAGCGATGTTTGGTGCATGGACGATCAGGCGGTTGGCGGTGATCGCGCGTTGCTGATTGACAACCGGCTCGCGGGTGATCAGGACTCCGGTGCTCATTTGTGTGACTCCCGGTCAGATGGGGTTGTTGGTGGCGAAAGTGAAAGCATCGGCATAGAACCCGGTTAACGGCAGCCGACAGGCTTCACTGAAATCCTTTTTTGCGGCCTCGATCATTTCCGGTGCGCCGCAGGCATATACCTGATGCCCGGACAGATCCGGCAGATCTGCCATGACGGCATGATGCACCAGGCCGCTGCGTCCGGACCAGCCTTCCAGCGGTTCGCCCGAAATGACAGGGATGTAGCGGAAGTCAGCAAGCTGGTGTGCCCAGCGCAGGGCCAGCTCATGCAGATAGAGGCCTTCGGGCGCGCGGGCGCCCCAGTACAGCGCGATGGGGCGACTGATTTCGCGCGCGATCATATCCTCGATGATCGCCTTGATCGGCGCAAAACCGGTGCCGCCGGCGAGGAAGACGATGGGTTTGTCGCCGCCATCCTCGGGCTTGTCGCGCAGCGAAAAACTACCCAGCGGCCCTTCGATGCGCAGGATGTCGCGTTCCTTCATGGCACTGAAAACACGGGTCGTGAACTTGCCCCCGGGAATCTGGCGCACATGCAGTTCCAGCATATTGTCGGCGTTCGGCGCATTGGCGATTGAAAAGCTGCGGCGTTGGCCGTCAGCGAGCAGGAAATCAATGTACTGGCCAGGCAGAAAGTGGAAGAGATCGTTTGGCGGCAGGCGCAGGTTCAGGCGCATCACGTCGGCGGCCAGTTTCTCCAGACTTTGTACGCGGCAGGGCAGCTTGCGCACGGGGATGTCGTGGGCCGAGCGCACATCGCGGCACTCGACGGCGAGATCGCTCTGCGCGTGGGCACAGCACATCAGCGTCATGCCGGCTGCGCGCTCGGGTTCCGGCAGGGTGCTCAGCGGTGCCCGGCCATGATCGACTTCACCACTTAATACCTTGGCCTTGCAGGCCCCGCAGGCGCCGTCGCGGCAACCATAAGGCACCAGTAATTCGGCGTCGAGGGCGGCTTGCAGAAGGGTGGTGTCGGCATCGGCCGAAAAAGCGCGTCCGCTGGGCTGAAGGGTGACCTTGAAGGACATGGTGACTGCCGGGATTGTTGAAGCCCGAATTATATCGCTCTACGGATGCTCTCCGTAGCAAGGTCTGCAGCGATCATTGGAGGCATTGATGGGATAATTGCAGCCATGGACAGACTCTTGATCATCGGCAGCGGCGATGTGGCCTTGCGCGCCATGCCCTGGCTGCGGCAGCGTTTTCGCGTGTATGCACTGGTGCGCCGGTACGAGACGGCGGCGCAATGGCGTGCCGCCGGTGCCGTGCCGATCCGGGGCGATCTGGATGATGCGGCGAGCCTGCGCCGGCTGGCGGGTCTGGCCGAGGTGCTGCTGTACTGTGCACCGCCACCGAACGAAGGGCGCGATGATGCCCGCCTGAAACGCTTTCTGGGTGTGCTTGTGCGGGCAGGTGCCGCGCCGAGGCGCGTCGTGTATGTGTCTACCAGTGGAGTGTATGGAGACTACGGCGGGGCGCGGGTCTCCGAGGAGCGTCCGCTCAAGCCTAAAAGTGCACGCGGCCAACGCCGGGTGGCTGCCGAGGCGCGTTGGCGCGCCTTTGCGATCCGTCAGAGCTGTGCCTTGCGCATCCTGCGCGCGCCGGGGATTTACGCGGCGGATCGACTCTCGCTGGCGCGCCTTGAGCGCGGCGATCCGGTGTTGCGTGCCGAAGAGGATGTGATGACCAATCACATCCATGCCGATGATCTGGCCCGTGCCTGTGGTCTGGCGCTGTTTCGCGGCCCGCGCCTGCGCGCCTTCAATGTGTGCGACGATTCGGTCCTCGCGATGGGCGATTACTACGATGCGATGGCGGATATCTTCAGTCTGCCGCGTCCGCCGCGCTTGAGCCGGGCCGAATGTGCGGCGCAGTTGTCGCCGATGACCATGAGTTTCATGGGTGAATCACGGCGTCTGGAGAATGCGCGAATCAAGCGCGAGCTGCGCTGGCAGCCGCGTTACGCGGATGTGCGCGATGGCCTGCGGGCGGCGCGTGCGGAACTCGAATCAAAAGGGAGTTGAAATGCTGTATCTGTGGTTGAAGGCGCTGCACGTTTTTTTTGTGGTCAGCTGGTTTGCGGCACTGTTTTACCTGCCGCGCATCTACGTAAATCTGGCCGCCGTGCCGGCCGAAAATACGGCAGAGTACGATCGTCTGCTGGGCATGGCGCAGCGCCTCAAACGGTTCTCGATTCCGCTGCACATCGGCGTTTGGGTGTGCGGGCTTACGCTCACCATCGATAGTCTGGGCGGAATCAGTGCCTGGTGGGCGCAGGGCTGGCTGCACGTCAAGCTCCTGCTGGTGCTTTGTCTGTCGGGTTACGACGGCTGGTGTACGCGCCTGCTGCGCGATTTTATCGCCCGCCGCAATACGCGCAGCCACGTCTGGTATCGCTGGTTCAATGAAGTGCCGGTGTTCTTCCTGATTGCCATCCTGATTCTTGTTATCGTCAAACCTTTGTGAGCGCCATGTCTGAAACTTTTTTTGCCCCTTGTCCGCGTGGCCTTGAACAACTGCTGGCCGATGAGCTGACGGCCTGCGGCGCGAGCAGCGTCGCTCCGACCCATGGCGGCGTATCCAGCGAAGGCGACTGGGCGTATGCCTATCGCGTCAATCTGGAAAGCCGCTTGGCCACGCGCTTGCTGTGGAAAGTCGGCTTCACGCGCTATCGCAGTGAGGACGACATTTACCGTCTCGCCAGTGCCGTGACCTGGGCGCGCTCTTTCGATACGATCAATCCGATCCGTGTGAACGTCACCTCGATCAAGTCGCCGCTGAAGAGCCTGAACTTCACGACCTTGCGCATCAAGGACGGCATCTGCGACCACTTTCATGCCATCAAGGGTGGCCGGCCGGACGTCGATACCGTGTCGCCGGACATGCGCATTCACGCCTTTCTGACCGAAGACACCTGCACGCTGTATCTGGACACCTCCGGCGAGCCGCTCTACAAGCGCGGCTTCAAGCGCGCCAAGGTCGAGGCTTCGATCAAGGAAAATCTGGCCGCCGGCATCCTCAAGATCAGCGGCTGGCAGCCTGGCCAGACCCTGCTCGACCCGATGTGCGGCAGCGGCACCTTCCTGATCGAAGCCGCGCAGATGGCGCTGGACATCGCTCCGGGCCTCGGGCGTTCCTTCGCCTTCGAGAAATTCCGTCATTTCGACGCTGAACTCTGGCGCCAGATCCGCAGTGCCGCGATTCAACGTCAGCGCCAGGAGCCAACCCTGCCGATCTTCGGCGCCGACATCGACCCGCAACAGATCCGCGCGGCCGAAGCCAATCTGGAGGCCGCTGGCCTCGCCGGCAAGGTCGAGCTGCTGGTGTGCGACGTACTCGATCTGGAGGCGCCGGATGACAGCGGCGTGCTCGTCAGCAACCCGCCTTACGGCGTGCGCCTGTCGACGGGCGACGAATTGCACGACTGGTATCCCAAGCTGGGCGATACCCTCAAGCGTGGTTTCGCCGGCTGGAACGCCTATCTGATTACCGCCGATCTGGCGATGGCCAAACTCATCGGCCTGAAAGCCAGCAAGCGCACGCCGCTCATGAACGGCGATCTGGATTGCCGTGTGTTCGAATTCAAGCTGGTGGCAGGGCAGAATCGCGAGCGGCAGCAGGCCGATCAGCCGGCTGAGCAGTAAAAGACCCGCGAGAATACTTGCCTGAAGAGCCGCGCAGGACGGCGATCTTCAGGCATTCATGTCTAAGAGTGATTGTGGGCGCTGCTTTCAGAGCATGGTATCTGCAGAGGCTTGTCAGGCAAGGCTCTTTAGCAGGGTGGAAATAAAAATGGCCGCAGAGGAAAATCCTCTGCGGCCATTTTTTTGGCGCTGTGTTTTACAGAATATCTAGGTTCTGCACACCAGCCAGCAAATCCTTGTCGCCGTGCTTGCTGTTGAGTTTGATCTGCAAGCGCAGGTCATTGACCGAGTCCGCATTGCGCAGTGCATCTTCGAAGGTGATCAGGCTGGCTTCGTAGAGATCAAACAGTGCCTGGTCGAAGGTCTGCATGCCGATTTCGCGCGAACGCTTCATCACGTCCTTCAATTCGGTAACGCTGCCCTTGAAGATCAGGTCGGCGATCAGCGGCGAGTTGAGCATGACTTCGATCGCCGGCACGCGGCCCTTGCTTTCCTTGCGCGGCAACAAGCGTTGCGACACGAGGGCGCGCAGGTTCAGCGACAGATCCATGAGCAATTGCGCACGACGCTCTTCCGGGAAGAAGTTGATGATCCGGTCGATGGCCTGGTTGGCGCTGTTGGCGTGCAGGGTGGCTAGGCAGAGGTGGCCGGTTTCAGCGAAGGCGATACCGTAGTCCATGGTTTCGCGGTCGCGGATTTCGCCCATCAGGATCACGTCCGGCGCCTGACGCAGGGTGTTTTTCAGACCCGCTTCCCAGGACTCGGTGTCCAGGCCGACTTCGCGCTGCGTGATGACGCAGTTCTTGTGGGCGTGGACGTATTCGATCGGGTCTTCCAGCGTGATGATGTGGCCGTAGGTGTGCTCGTTGCGATAGTCGACCAGCGCCGCCAGTGAGGTGGATTTACCCGTGCCGGTGCCGCCGACGAAGATCACCAGACCACGTTTGGACATGGCGATTTCGCGCAGGATCGGCGGCATGCCCAGCTCTTCCAGTGTCGGAATACGCAGGGCGATAGTCCGCGCCACCATGCCGATGCGGCCTTGCTGTACAAAGGCGTTCATACGGAAACGGCCGATGCCGGACGGCGAAATCGCGAAGTTGCATTCCTTGGTGGATTCGAACTCGGCGGCCTGCTTGTCGTTCATCACGGCGCGCGCGATGTCCTGCGTGTGCTGGGGCGAGAGGATCTGGTTCGATTGCGGCACGATCTTGCCGTCAATCTTGATTGCAGGCGGAAAGCCTGCGGTGATGAAGAGGTCTGAGCCCTTCTTGGTAACCATCAGTTTGAGCAAATCCTGCACAAACTTGAGTGCCTGGTCGCGTTCCATGCTGTCTCCGTGACTGCCGATGCTGCCGGCAAAAAATCAATGCGTGATAGGGGGCAATCAGGCTGCGCCGGGGAAAAGATCCTTGTTGGAGGCGCGTACGCGAGCTTCTGCCGGGGCAACGATATTGCGGCGTACCAAGTCCTGCAGATTCTGATCCAGGGTCTGCATGCCGTATTGCATGCCGGTCTGGATCGAGGAATACATTTGCGCGACCTTGGCCTCGCGGATCAGATTACGGATGGCCGGGGTGCCGATCATGATTTCGTGGGCGGCGACGCGACCAGCGCCATCCTTGGTTTTGAGCAGGGTTTGCGAGATCACCGCACGCAACGATTCGGACAACATGGCGCGGATCATTTCCTTTTCCTCAGCGGGGAAAACGTCGACGATACGGTCAACAGTCTTGGCGGCTGAAGAGGTGTGCAGGGTGCCGAACACCAGGTGACCGGTTTCGGCTGCTGTCATGGCCAGGCGGATGGTTTCCAGATCGCGCAATTCGCCCACCAGAATGACGTCCGGATCTTCCCGCAGCGCGCTGCGCAGTGCGTTGGAGAAGGAGTGGGTATCGCGGTGCACTTCGCGCTGGTTGATCAGACAGCGCTTGCTGGCGTGCACAAATTCGATCGGATCCTCGACGGTGAGGATGTGGGCATACTGGTTTTCGTTCACGTAATCGACCATCGCCGCCAGCGTGGTGGATTTGCCCGAGCCGGTAGGCCCGGTCACCAGCACGAGGCCGCGCGGTTGGTCGGAGATTTCCTTGAAGATTTTCGGGGCGTTCAGATCCTCAAGGCTCAGCACCTTGGACGGAATCGTCCGGAATACTGCGGCCGCGCCACGTTCCTGAACAAAGGCATTTACCCGGAAGCGAGCCAGATTCGGCACCGCAAACGAGAAGTCGCACTCAAGGAATTCCTCGTACTGTTTGCGCTGGCTGTCGTTCATGATGTCATACACCATGGCATGCACGTCTTTGTGCTCCAGCGGGGGCAGATTGATGCGGCGGATGTCGCCGTTGACGCGGATCATCGGCGGCAAGCCGGCCGATAGGTGCAAGTCGGAGGCCTTGTTCTTGACGGAGAAGGCGAGCAGCTCGGTAATTTCCATGGTGGATGCGCTTCCAGAGGCGGGACTAAGAGGGTCTGCTGCGGACTGTTATACTTTTCGGCCGCGAATACCGAACAATAGACGAATTATATGTCGGGGACTGCCGAAAACCTGAAAGCTGTTCGTGCCCAGATGGCCACCGCCGGGCGGAAAAGCGGGCGAAATCCGGATTCTGTGCATCTGCTGGCGGTTTCCAAGACCTGGCCGGCGGCGGCGGTGCGTGAGGCCTACGCTGCGGGGCAGCGGGATTTTGGCGAAAATTACGTTCAGGAAGGCGTCGACAAGATTGCTGAACTGACTGATTTGCCCGGTCTGGTCTGGCACTTTATCGGACCGCTGCAGAGTAACAAGACCCGGCTGGTGGCTGAGCATTTTCAGTGGGTGCATTCCGTTGATCGTTTGAAGATTGCCCAGCGCTTGTCCGAGCAACGCGATGTGCATTTGCCGCCGCTGAATGTGTGTCTGCAGGTAAATGTGAGTGGTGAGGCGAGTAAAAGCGGGGTGACTCCGGCTGAGCTGCCAGCCCTGGCGCGTGCTGTAGCCGTTTTGCCGCATCTGAAGCTGCGCGGGCTGATGGGTATTCCTGAGCCGAGTGAAGATGCGGATCTGTTGATTAGTCGCTTCCGTTTGCTGGCTGATTTGCGCGATCAGCTGCAGGGTGAGTCGGGGCTGACGCTGGATACTTTGTCGATGGGCATGTCGGCCGATATGGGGCTGGCGATTGCGGCCGGTTCGACAATGGTGCGCGTAGGGACGGCGATTTTTGGTGTCAGAAATTATATGGAGTGAGAAGGAAAGCAGTCGGCTCTTGGTAAATGCTGTCGAGATTGTAGATGCGGTAAA
Organism: Uliginosibacterium flavum; assembly: GCF_040566545.1. Classification (NCBI taxonomy): domain Bacteria; kingdom Pseudomonadati; phylum Pseudomonadota; class Betaproteobacteria; order Rhodocyclales; family Zoogloeaceae; genus Uliginosibacterium; species Uliginosibacterium flavum. Next base: position 11,427 of record NZ_JBEWZI010000028.1, on the reverse strand, counting down.
TATTTCTGAAATTGTGGATTGAGCGCGAGAGGCGTCAGGAGTGCGGGGTTTGTAGACCCCTCACTCCTCACTCCTCACTCCTCAATGAATTATGAAAATTACTTTTCTTGGCGGCGGCAACATGGCCTCCGCGCTTATTGGCGGTTTGCTCAAGCAGGGCTTTGTGGCGGCTGATCTCCAGGTTGTCGAGCTTTACGAAGCCGCACGTGAACGTTTGCAGGCTGATTTCGGCGTGCGTGCCGTTGCGCAACTGGATGCCGCTGCGCTTGATTGCGATGTGCTGGTGCTGGCGGTAAAACCGCAGCAGATGCGCGAGGCGCTGGCGCCGGTCAGCGGGCAATTGACGCGGCAGCTGGTGGTGAGCATTGCCGCCGGTTTGCGTCTGGCCGATCTGTCGCGCTGGCTGGGTGGCTACCCGACGTTGGTGCGTGCTATGCCGAATACACCGGCCTTGATCGGGCAGGGTATTACAGGTTTGGTGGCGGATGCGAGCGTGTCGGAGGTTGGGCGTGAAGCGGTGAGCCGGATCATGGCGGCGGCCGGCAGCAGCGTGTGGCTGGAGAATGAAAGCCAGATGGACGCCGTAACCGCGCTTTCTGGCAGTGGTCCAGCCTATGTGTTCTATTTTATCGAGGCTTTGCAGGCCGGTGGCGAGGCCTTGGGGCTGACGGCCGAGACGGCGCGCCTGCTGGCGATCCAGACCTTGGTGGGGGCTTCGGCACTGGCGGCCAGCAGTACGGAAGCGCCCGCAGTGTTGCGCGAACGGGTCACGTCAAAGGGTGGGACGACTGAAGCTGCTTTGAAGAGCATGACAGCGGACGATTTTTCCGCCGTGATTCAGCGTGCGTTGAGTGCCGCAGCAGCACGTGGGGCGGAGATGGGCGAGCAGCTTGGCAATGACAACGCTTGAGGAAATAAAATGCTGATCGAAATTCTGGCAATGATCCTGAAAGCGGTATTCGGGTTCTTTACGATGCTTTTGCTGGTGCGCGTGGCCATGCGCTTCATGCGCATTTCCTTCATCACCCAGCTGGGGCAGTTTGTGCTGACTACGACGAATTGGGCTGTGCTGCCTTTTCAGCGGATCGTGCCGAGCGTTGGCAAGCTGGAGCTGAGTGTGCTGCTGCCGGCCTGGTTGCTGCAGGCACTGCTGGCCTTGATTCTGGCGCTGCTGAGCGGTCACCGCCTTGGCCAGCCCGTATCGGTCTTGTTGGGTATTCTGAGTATTGGGGGCTTTGAGTTGCTGCGCTCGGCCCTGTATTTGTTGCTCGGGGTGGTGATCTTGGGCGCGGTCATTTCCTGGGTGAATCCGTATTCACCGTTTGCCGGGCCGATCAATGCGCTGACGCGACCCTTTCTGACGCCGTTCCGGCGCATCCTGCCACCGATTTCCGGCGTGGATCTGTCGCCCATCTTGCTGCTGCTGCTTTTGCAGATCCTGCTGTATGTGCTCAGTCGGGTGCAGGGCGGTTTTTCCTATTTGTTGTTCGTGTGAGCAAGGATACGGCACCGATTCGTCGCCAGCCGGATGGCTCGGTGACGCTCTCCCTGCATGTGCAGCCGGGGGCCAAGCGCACCGAATTCGCGGGCTTGCATGGCGATGCGCTGAAGGTCCGCCTTGCCGCGCCGCCCGTGGATGGCAAGGCCAATGCGTGCCTGCTGGCTTTTCTGGCGAAGTTCTTGGGCGTGCCCAAGTCTGCAGTCACGCTGCTGGTCGGCGATAGCGCACGGCAAAAGGTCGTGCGTATAGAGGGGGCTGGAGAGCCCCAACTGGCAAGGCTCTTCGAGCATACCTGATCGGGAGGTCCGCCCCATGAGGCTCTCCAGCATGCCTGTCCGTTGATCAGGCTTTGCGATTCAGGTCTGAAATCCAACCCTGCAAAGCCTCGCGATGTGAAAGAATTCGGCCCTCGAATTCCACCTCCTGACCGCACCGCCATGGCACAGCAGCAATACGACGAATCCTCCTTCCGCGTTCTCAAAGGCCTGGAGCCGGTGCGCGAGCGCCCTGGCATGTACACGCGCACCGACTCGCCGTGTCACATGATTCAGGAAGTCATCGACAACGCGGCCGACGAGGCCCTTGGTGGCTTCGCCAAGAACCTGCATGTGCTGGTGCTGCGCGATGGCTCGATCACCGTGACCGATGACGGGCGCGGCATTCCGGTCGGTCTGCATCCCGAAGAAAAGATCCCGGTCGTGGTGCTGGCCTACACGGCGCTGCATGCGGGCGGCAAGTTCGACAAGAAGTCCGGCAACTCGGCCTACGCTTTTTCCGGCGGTTTGCATGGCGTTGGCGTGGCTGTGACCACGGCGCTGTCGCTGCGCGTGGAGGTCGAAGTGCGCCGTGAGGGCAAGATCTACGAGATCGCCTTCGCCAATGGCGGACGCGAGATCGGTCAGATCAATGAAGTCGGCAGCTGCGGCAAGCAGACCGGCACCCGCGTCAAAGTGTGGCCGGACGGCAAGTATTTCGATTCGCCCAAGGTGCCGATGAACGAACTGGAGCGCCTGCTGCGGTCCAAGGCCGTGCTGCTGCCCGGCGTGCGCGTGTATCTGGAAGTGGAGCAGGCCGATGGCAGCTTCACCAAGCAGGACTGGCGCTATCAGGAAGGTTTGCCGGGCTATCTGCGTGAGATCACCTCTGGCGCCGACGCCGTTGTGCCGATTTATGCCGCCGAAAAATACGCGGGCGACGATGAAGACTTCGCGCCCGGCGAAGGCGCGGCTTGGGCCTTCGGCTGGTTTGACGGCGTGCAGCTGGGCGAAAGCTATGTCAATCTGATTCCCACCGTGGCTGGCGGCACGCACGAGTCCGGTCTGCGTGGCGGCGTGTTCGAAGCGGTGAAAAGCTTCATCGAACACCACAGCTTGCTGCCCAAAGGCGTCAAGCTGCAGCAGGAAGACGTGTGCGGCAAGATGAGCTACGTGCTCTCGGCGCGCATCCTTGATCCGCAATTTCAGGGCCAGGTGAAGGAAAAGCTCAACAGCCGCGAAGCCGTGAAGCTGGTCTCCAGCATGCTGCTGCACCCCTTCGAGGCCTGGCTGAACCAGAATGCCGAACATGGCAAGGCCATTGCCGAACTGGCGATCAAGCAGGCCCAGTCGCGTTTAAAGGACGCGCAGAAAATCGAGAAACGCAAAAGCAGCGGCGTCGCCGTGCTGCCCGGCAAGCTCGCCGATTGCGAGTCTGAGAACATCGCTGACAACGAGCTGTATCTGGTCGAAGGCGATTCCGCCGGCGGCTCGGCCAAGCTCGCCCGCGAACGCGAAACGCAGGCGATTTTGCCCTTGCGTGGCAAGGTGCAGAACTCCTGGGAAATCGATCCGAACCGGCTGTTCGCCAACGCCGAAATTCACGACGTATCGGTCGCCATCGGCGTCGATCCGCATACGCCGCAGGCTGCCGATTCGGTGCTCGCCAATCTGCGCTATGGCAAGGTCATCATCATGGCCGATGCCGACGTCGACGGCTCGCACATCCAGACCCTGCTGCTGACGCTCTTCCTGCGCCACTTCCCCAAGCTGGTCGAAGCTGGCCACGTTTATATCGCGCTGCCGCCGCTGTACCGCGTTGACGTGCCGGCCCAAGGCAAGAAACGTCCGGCACGCCGTCTGTATGCGCTGGACGACGGCGAACTGCAATCCATCCGCGATCGCCTCGCCAAGGAAGGTTTCCGCGAAGACCAGCTCGAAATCGGCCGCTTCAAAGGCCTCGGCGAAATGCAGCCCGCCCAGCTGCGCGAAACAGCGATGGATCGCGCCACCCGCCGCGTCCTGCCGGTGACCATGGATCAGGACGCCGTCGCCGAAACCGACAAGCTTTTCGATCTGCTCATGGGCAAGGGCGAAGCCTCTGGTCGGCGGGCGTGGATGGAGTTGAAGGGCAATCTGGTTGAGGCGGATTTATAGTTCAGACGTTCAGGGGGCGAAGCGTGAGGATATCTAAAAAGACTGTTCTGATTTTGCTTGGCATCTTTCTCATCAGCTTCTTTTGGATGGCGAAAGATCCTATTCGCCTGTCTCGCAAATATGAGGCAATCAATAAGGCGCCGGTGTTTGCTGCGGCAAGAGTGCTCAGTGCCCGTAAGGTCGATGTCAATCGTTCTTCGGGCGCAGCGGTGGCCTACGAGTTGAGCTTTGTGTATGAAGTGGATGGGCATAGTCACTACGGACGTGAAACGCTCGGTTTTCTGTGGCAGATTGCGGCACCTGAAATTCTCGATGTCGTCTATAGCCAAGACAAACCGGATATTTATTTAACCAAGTCCGACTATGGGACCTATTCGCGTCGGCCTGGTCAGTTGTCAGGTGAGTTACGTATTGCGGGAGTGATGAGCGTTATATGTGTTCTGTTGTCGGCTTTCATGTTCTGGCGAATTGAGTCGCCCAGACGGCAGCTAGGTGAAGTGGCTGAGAAGGTGGCTTCGAGGCAGAAAGCTTCTTCTGCTTTGAGCAAGCAAGCAAAATCGAATCAACACGCATCGAGGCCGCCGAACGTAGCGCAACGAGCTAGCCTTCCCGAGTCGGTGCACTCTGAAGCCGAGCCTGTGCACCCTGCGACATTGGCTTTGCTGCGTGCGATTGAAGATCGACGCAAAGAAGACCCTTTCATTGGTGCGAAGATCGGGGGCAAAGAGGTTCTTCAGCGCTTGCTGGCTGGAATGAAGGACGAAAAAGGCGTTCACGTCGAATCCTTGCTGACAGCATTGGGCGCGTTGGCTGGGTATGCCTGTCAAGCAAGTGTGCGCGTCGAGGCCCTTGCGAACGGAGAGGGCGAAAACTCGAGGTTCATGGTTGTTGAAACGGACAATGGGCAGAAGTACTATTTTGGCGATGCCCTGAACAAGGCATTGGCTGAATCCAAGTATTCAGTATGGAGTCTGGCCGCAGGAACCGCGCAACACCTTGGTTGTCAGCAGCTACCTGATCTGCATGCTATTTTTCAGCACGTAGCAAGCTCTGGCGGGCGTGCCGACTTTGGTATTCCCCGCATTCCCGATGGCCATCGGCCTGCCGATATCCCGATCAATTACCTGAAGGCACTTTGGCCGGTGTTTTTGCCATTGGTGAAGCAGTTTTGTGCGTCATCTTTCGAGTGGCCATTGTTGTTCGCGTCCGCCATTCAGGAGGCTATGGAGTTCGGTAAAGGCGTGATCGACCCCACGCTTGCGGTAACTATTGTTATGGAGAGCGCCATTCCGATGTCAAAAGTTGATCTGATCACGGCTTGATCTGTATGAGCCGTGTCGCCACATGGATCGCCGCCTGCGCCCTGTGTCTGCTGGCGAACGCCGCATGGGCGGGTTTCGAGGCGGGTGCTGCCGCCTACGAGAAGGGTGATTTTCAGACTGCCGCGCGCGAATGGCTGCCGCTGGCACAGGCCGGCAGCAAGTTCATGCAGTTCAATCTGGGCGCCATGTACTTGAAGGGACAGGGCGTGCCCAAGGATGCCAAGGAGGGCGAGCGCTGGCTTCGGCGTTCGGCGGCTCAGCGTTACAGGCCCGCGCAGGAGGCTTTGGGCGATTTCTATCTCCTCGATCGTCAAGGCGCGCTTCAGGATTATCAAGAGGCCTTGCGCTGGTATCGCCTTGCGGCGGGGCAGGGTAGCGCGTACGCGCAGAGCCGCATCGGCTTCATGTATGAACAGGGAATGGGTGTGCGGCGGAGCCGGGCCGCAGCGGTCGGCTGGTATCGTCTGGCGGCTGAGCAAGGTGACGCGTCTGCGCAGAACAATCTTGGCATGAAGCATGAAAAGGGCTGGCTGCTGCTGGACTATGCCGAGGCCGAGCGCTGGTATCGCCTGGCGGCGGATCAGGGGGACGCGGAGGGGCAGCGCAATCTTGGTCGTTTGTATGCCAATGGCTTGGGTGTGGCGCAGAGCGATGAGGAGGCCGCGCGCTGGTATCGCCTGGCGGCTGAGCAGGGTGACGTCAAGGCACAGTACGCGCTGGGCGAAATCAACGTCCAGGCTAAGCGTTACGAAGAGGCGCTGCGCTGGTTTTTGCTGGCGGCAAAGCAGGGCGATGTGTTGGCGCAGACGGAGCTGGGCCGGATCTATCGTGACGTCAGAAGTGATGTGTTGCAGGATTTTCATGAGGCTCTGCGCTGGTATCGCACCGCTGCGGATCAGGGCGATGCGGAGGCGCAGTACCGTCTCGGTTCGATGTATGAGGAAGGGCAGGGCCTTGAACCGGATTTTGCTGAGGCCGCGCGCTGGTATGGCCGGGCAGCCGATCAGGATGATTTTCGTGCCTGCCTCAGTCTGGCAGATATGTACGGGGCGGGGCGGGGCGTAGCTGCGGATCAGGTGCTGGCTTACGCGCTGTACGCGCTGGTCGAGCCCGGCAATTTTGCCCTCGGAGCCAAGGCAAACGAGCGACGCGGCAAGCTGGCCGAGGCCATGAGTGCGCAGCAAATCCTGGCCGCTCAGGATCTGGCTCGGGTGATGGCGCAGGGCAAGCCGATGCAGGTCGTCCAGCGGTATCTGGATAGCGCTGCGAAGGAAGAGCTCGCGCGCTGATCCGTACTGATCGCAGATTCCTTTGCCGGCGTGGCAGGCAGAGCCCACGTACAATTGCGCCATGTCTGCCACTCTTCCCCCCACGCCTGTCGCCTATCTGGCCGGCTATCCGCAAGCCTTGCGCGACCAGGTGCAACAGCTGATTGCGGCTGGCGAGCTGGGCGCGCGCTTGCATCAGCGTTACCCAAAGGCCCACACCGTGCGCAATGAACGTGCATTGCAAGAGTATGTGGGCGAGCTGAAAAGCCGCTACCTGCGCAGCACGCCACCGCTGGCGCGGATCAGCTACGACAATCAGATTCACGTGATCCGCAATGCCTTGGGCACGCACACCACCATCTCGCGCGTGCAGGGGCTCAAGCTCAAGACAAAGCGCGAAATCCGCATTGCCATGATGTTCCGCACCATGCCGGAGGAATTTCTGCGGATGATCGTGGTGCATGAGCTGGCGCACATGAAGGAGCGCAATCACGACAAGGCCTTCTACCAGTTGTGCTGCCACATGGAGCCGGATTATCACCAGCTCGAATTCGACCTGCGCGCCTATCTGTGCTGGCTGGAGGCGGGCGGGCAGATGCTGTGGGAGTGAGGTTGTGAAGGGAGAAGTGCCGTAAAAAAAGACGCCGTAGCGTCTTTTTTATCTGGACTGCGCTGAGCTCAGCGTCCGCCGCAGCAGTCGCCGCCTGAGCCACCGCAGGAGCCGACTTTTTCGTCAGCGGCGGTTTCGGGCGCCAGGGCGCGGATGTGGAAATTGATGATCACCGGGCCGCTGCGATCCACGTATTCCGGCACCACCTGACTGCCGTAGCGCGTGGCGATTTGGGCCAGCAGGGGCAGAGGATCGTGGTCGTTGATGAAGCGCATGGTTTCGCCGTCATCCAGCGACTCAATCGCGCCAAAGATGGCCGAGTGACGGAAACGCTTGCTGATGCCGCGTGCGTCGAAAAGATGGGTGTCTACGTGATTCTGGCTGCTGCAATCCATGATCTTTTCCTTCAGGGTCGGGTTGGAAGTTGATGTCCGGATCTTAGTGGCGGGCGATCAGCGGCTTCCTTGATCCGTGATAGGTTTGGCTTTGCTCTGTGAGAACGCCTGAAGACCCTTGTCTGGCGTGGCTTTCTGGTATGCCTGTCTGATGAAGGCCGTCCTGTGCGGGTCTTCAGGCAGGTGTTCAAGGGCTGAGTGCTTGTGAATACCAGGACTTTTTCCGCCACTGCAATGCTCTGCTGAAGGGGTGCAGGCTTTGTTTTCGTAAGATCAAAAAACTTTTGCTTTGGCGTCTGCCGTATCAAGCCCTAAAGTTTTCCGATTCCTCGCCGAGAATCACTCTATCGCCGCCGTTACCCCGACAGCAGATGGAGGATTGAAGTGAGCCGAGGCAGTGTCTACGGAATCAGCCGTGTTGATAATGAAGTCAGTCGTACCCACGGCTGGCTCGTGACCGTTCAACGGCGCGGCGTGATCTTCCGCAAGCATTTCAGCGATGGCGTGCACGGCGGCAAACAGAAATCATTTCTTGCCGCCAAGTCCTTCAGGGACGAAGTGATCGCCAAATATCCACCGTTTTCCATGCGCGAGTATTCCAACATCGTCAAAAAGAACAATCGTTCTGGCGTTGTCGGTGTATGCCGGTATTGCGCATCAGAGACCCGCGATCTGCCGGAAGAGAAGCAGCGCTGGTTCTGGGTCGCCTCTTGGCCGTTGCCCGATGGGCGGCGCAAGAGGGTTAAGTTCTCCGTCAAGAAATACGGCGAAGACGGTGCATTCAAGATGGCCCTCGCGGCCCGCAAGGATGCGCTCAAATCGCTCGATGGCGAATTCGATCCGGGGGCAGTACGTCGCAAGCCCGCAACCCGGCGCCGCAAGGCCGCCGAGGTCGGTGTGAGTAGCTGACGTGCAGGAAAACATCAACAGCCCGCCGGCCCTGCCGTGCGGGCTTTTTCTTGTTCAGCGGCTACACTTGCCACCTTTCTTAGCATGCCGCTTGCCATGAACGACGATCAGCTTCTGCGTTATTCCCGCCACATCCTCCTGCCTGAAATCGGCGTCGAGGGGCAGGAGGCAATTGCCGCCAGCAAGCTGCTGATTGTCGGCGCCGGCGGTTTGGGCTCGCCCGCTGCGATGTATCTGGCCGCCGCTGGCGTGGGCGAAATCGTCCTGTGCGATGGTGATACCGTGGATCTGACCAATCTGCAGCGCCAGATCCTGCATTCGCTCGAAACTGTGGGCCACAACAAGGCTGTTTCGGGGCAGGCCACGCTGGCGCGTGTCAATCCGCTGACCCGCGTCAGCATCGTTGAACAGCGCCTGGCCGGCGATGAACTAGCAGCGCAGGTCGCCGGCGTGGATCTGGTGCTCGACTGCAGCGACAACTTCGCCACCCGTCACGCCATCAACCGTGCCTGTTTCCAGCACCGCAAGCCCCTGGTGTCCGGTGCTGCGGTGCGTTTCGATGGGCAAGTGTCTGTCTTTGATCTGCGTAACAGCACAAATCCCTGCTATCACTGCCTTTTCCCCGAGGGTGACGATGTTGCCGAAATGCGCTGCGCCGTCACCGGCATCTTCGCCCCGCTCACCGGCATCATCGGTGCCATGCAGGCCGCCGAGGCGCTCAAACTCATTGTCGGCTGCGGCGAAACCCTGGTCGGCCGCTTGCTGATCCTTGATGGCCTGGCGATGCGCTGGCGTGAAATGCGTTATGGTCGTGACCCGCATTGCGCGGTGTGTGGCGGCCCGCCTGCGGCGGCGTGCTGAGCAATGAGTGCTGAGGACTGAGGTGAGAGTGCTTGCGGAGGCGCGCCCGGCAAGCGTTTTCACGATGGATTCCGGCAGGATAAGATCTGGCGCGGCTTTGCGGCATGCCTGCCTGAAGACGCATGCTGCATGCGCCTTCAGACAGGGCTGATAGCTCGATCAGGCAAGCGTCTTGCGCCGTTTCACCATGAAGCCCAGCAAGCTCAGTCCGGACAAGAGCATCGCGGCACTGCCGGCTTCGGGTACGGGCGCAAACACGGTGGCCAGGGGATGAACCGTCGCACCGTCGCCACCGATGTTGCCCGTCCAGTTCGTGGAGTTATTTACGGCAGAACGCAATTCGACCAGGCTTTTACCGCTGCGCGCTCCCGTGTATTCAGAGAAGTCCGTGCTGGTGGGTAAGGCCAGCAAGTTGACACCCGGCGTGAGTGTTGCAGGCGGGGTTGGTGCCAGATAGGTCGTCAGCCCAGTCAGAAAGCTGGGGGCCGCTGCCGAACCCTGAAAGGCGTAAAGGCTCTCGGCCGTAACATTAAGGTCGAATTTGGTGTCGGTGCTGACCGAGCCGCTTGATGCCTGCTTCTGTCCTTTGCTGTCAGTCGTAATGCTGACAACCGTGCCCACGGAAATGCTGTTGAGTGCTGTCCAGATCAGCGTTCCTTCTGTGGTACTAAGAGTGTTGCTTGCGCTGAGCCATTCATTGTCGGTAAATGAGATCGTTGTGCCGCTTGCGATGTCGACCCAGCTCACGAAAGCGAAATTTTCCGCATCGCCGTTGAATGCCGTAAAAGCAATATCCCCCGCATTCAAAGCCTGGGCACTCTGCATCCCGGCCAACACCAGCAACACCCCGAACAAATCTTTGCGCATTTCCCGCCCCTTGGTAAATAACCATAAAGATTGAATGGTCAGGTTTGGCGAGAAAAATCCGCGTGATGGAATCGAGGTTTTGGACGGATTGCCCTATAGGGCAGGGGCGTAAGGCGGCCTGCGGCATTCCGCAGGGCTGCACGAGTGGCTGTGCGGCTCCTTCCCGCTGGCTTGCGCAAGCGGATCTTTGTCAGGCCCTGATCTGCCGCGCCGAATTCAAACGTTGATCCACCCATAGCGGTTTTTTTACGGCGCGATAAATCCAGATCGTGCGCATGCCAAGTTGTTTGGCGGGGCGCAGGTTGATGGCGGTGTCTTCGACCATGATGCAGCGGTGCGCGGGCACTTTGAGCTTTTTCAGTACGGCCCGATAGGCGCGGATCTGCGGTTTTGGATGAAAGCCCAGATCCTCGACGGCGAAGCTCTCATCCATGATTTTGTCCAGCCCGGTGAGACGCAGGATGGCGTCGACGTATTGGCGCGGGGCGTTGGAAAAGATGACCTTGCGTCCCGGCAACTGGCGCAGATGGGCGAGCAGGGCGCGGTCGAAAACGAGCATGCTGGCGAGGTTCTCGAACTGGTGGGTGTGATGCAGGAAGTGGCGCGGACAGGTCCCATGATTGCTCACCATCCCGCGCAGGGTGGCGCCATAGCGTGTCCAGTACTGCCAGCGCAGGGTGCTGGCGGCTTCAAGACTCAATTGCAGATGCTCGGCCAGATAGGCCGTCATGGCGCGGTTGATGTGCGGAAAGATGTGCACGCCGGCGTTGTGCAGGGTGTTGTCCAGATCAAATAGCCAGACCGGGTGCGTGCTCACAGGAGGGCCTCGTACAGGGCCAGGTCTGCGGCCGAGAAACAGCAGAAAATTACGTCATGCACGCCGGGGCAGTCGGGCAGGGCTTCGCGCACGCTGCGCACGGCAATCTGGGCAGCCAGTTCAGGTGGGTAGGCGTACACGCCAGTGGAAATCGCGGGGAAGGCGATGCTGCGCAGACCCTGCGTCTGTGCCAGCAGCAGACTGTTGCGGTAGCAGGCCGCGAGCAATCCGGCTTCGCTTTGCGTGCCGCCGTGCCAGATGGGTCCCACCGTGTGAATGATGTGCAAGGCCGGCAGACGATAGCCGGCGGTGAGCTTGGCTTGGCCGGTGCGGCAGCCGTTCAGGGGGCGGCATTCTGCCAGTAGTTGCGGCCCGGCCGCGCGGTGGATGGCGCCATCCACGCCGCCACCACCGAGCAGGCTCGCGTTAGCGGCGTTGACGATGGCGTCGACGGCGAGAGTGGTGA
>NZ_JBEWZI010000027.1:0-46957 GCF_040566545.1 Uliginosibacterium flavum | reverse complement strand
TATGGCTGCAATCGACTCCGTGAGTCGTCATCAATGAAAAGATTGGCTTTGCAAACGGGGGCGTCCATGTATGCGCATCGCGCACGCGGATGCCACGTTCGTATCCGCTGGCCTTATTCAATCGGCCCCGTCGTGGGATGGGGTGTTGGGAATGGTGCGCAATGCGCACCCTACATATTGCATGCCTGAAGAGCCGCCCTCCGCTTGTCTGTGCGCGATGCCTGCCTGAAGAGATCCGCTGCATGCGGCTTTCAGCGGCTCCCGTTCGCAAGCTTGATGCCCGGAGGGTGCTGCGTGATACTCGGCCTTCAAGCCTTGAACGGATTTTCTGCATGAAAACCTATCGTCTGTGCGCGCTGCTGCTGGGCTTGCTCATTCCGGCTGCGCAGGCCGCTCCGCTGGATGAAATTGCCCTGCGGCAGCAAGCTCGTCTGGGTGGGCGCATCGGTCTTGCCGTACTGGATACCGCGAGCGGCGAGGTGCTGGCGGTGAATGGGGCGCAGCAGTTTCTGATGATGAGCACCTTCAAGACGCTGGCCTGCGCGACGCTGCTGGCGGAGGCCGATGCGGGCCGGCTGCGGCTGGACGCGCCGGTGGTGATTCGTCAGGCTGAGCTGGTGACGTATTCGCCGGTGACGGAGAAGTTTGTCGGCAAGCCTTTCACGCTGCAGCAGGCGTGCGAGGCAACGATGCTGACGAGCGACAATTCGGCGGCCAATCTGGTGTTGCAGGGTATCGGCGGGCCGGCGGCTGTGACGCGGTTTGTGCGGGGTCTGGGTGATGAGGTGACGCGGCTGGATCGCCTCGAACCGGATCTCAATTCGGCGTTGATGGATGATCCGCGTGACACGAGTAGTCCGGTGGCGATGGTGCGCACGCTGCAGACACTGATCTTTGGCGATGCGCTCAAGCCGGATTCGCGTGCGCAGCTGAAGCAGTGGATGCAGGCTAACCAGGTGGCGGGCAGCCTGTTCCGCTCGGTGTTGCCAGCGGGGTGGTCCATTGCGGATCGCACGGGAGCCGGGGGCAATGGCTCGCGGGGGATCACTGCGATCCTGTGGCCGAAAGACCGTGCGCCGCTGGTGGTGAGTGTCTACCTCACGCAGACCGGGGCGGATCTGAACGCGCTGAATCGGAGCATCGCGGAGATCGGTCGAGAGATTTTTGCGCTGTACCCGTAGCTGGGGCTTCACAAGGCGCTTCTGCCAAAGTTTTGATCATCTCCGGTGGCCCCGTGATCCACTGAAAACCCGCATCTGGCGGACTTCTTTAGCCTCGCAACGGGCACATCGCGCACGCGCAAGCCACGCTCATATCTGCCGGCCTCGTTCAATCAGCCCCGGCCGTGGGATGGGTGTGTTGGGAATGGTGCGCAATGCGCACCCTACATATGCCTGCCTGAAGACGCGCGTCCTGCCTTGTTCTGCGGCATGCCTGCCTGAAGATGTCCGCTGCGAGCGGCTCTTGAGGCGGCTCATCTTTCGGCCACAAAATTCATTTCGCGCGGCTCAAGCCCAGAAGCGCTTGAAGCTCCCGACCACCACGCCCCAGATCGTCAGCTCGCTGCCGTCTTCGAGTTGAAGTTCGGCGATGTCGGGATGCTCGGCAAACAGGGAGGTCTTGCGGCCGCGATGATGGAGGCGGCGGATCAGGCGTTCGCCGTTGACGAGGGCTAGCACGATGTGGCCGTGGGCGGGCTGGATGCGCTTGTCGACGATCAGCATGTCGCCTTCGAGGATGCCGGCGCCGCTCATGCTGTCGTCGCGCGCCTGGAAGCAGAAGCTGTGTTCGTCGTGGCGCACGAGGTAGTCATGCACGTCGAGGCGGCTGCTTTCGTCGTCGGTGATCGCAGGCGGCACTTCTGCCGAGCGGCCTGCCACCAGCAGTGGCCGGCTGCGCGTGGATTGGCGCCGGGTGCGTCGGATCTCCGGGAAAGACTCCGGCGGCGCGGAGGGCGAGGCGCCGACGATGCTGACGAAGGGAAGCGGGATCTGGTCGGACATGGCGCGCTTGTGCTGTAAATATATACAGTATCTGGGCGCTGATCTTTGCTGTCAAGCGTACTGCGGCAAGGAGCGATGTGCACTTGAGTGGCGCTTGTCTGGCACGGGGTTCTGAGGCCTGAGGAAGGGCATGTTGTGGCAACACGCAGAGTCTTTTTGACGAGTCTGATAATAAAAACGCCCGGTCTCCTCGCGGAGCCGGGCGTTTTTTTACAGACGAATCAATCAGGCGCTGAGCAACAGTTTCATCTTCTGCATGGCCTTGGCTTCGATCTGACGGATGCGTTCGGCGGAGACGCCGTATTCGGCAGCCAGTTCGTGCAGGGTGGCGGCATTGTCTTCGACCAGCCAGCGGCGCTGGACGATGGCGCGGCTGCGCTCATCCAGACTGGCCAGGGCGCCTTTGAGGCCTTCGTCGGCGAGACGCTCGTTCTGCGCGGTGGCCAGCACTTCGACCGGTTCGGCGGACTCATCTGCCAACCAGTCAATCGGCGACATGCGTTCGTCGTCGTCATCCGAGCCGCGGTCAATCGCCACATCGCCGCCGGAGAAGCGGGTTTCCATTTCGATGACTTCTTCAGGCTTCACATTGAGCTTGGCGGCGATGCCACGCACGTCTTCGGGCGACAACGTGGCGGTGCTCGGGCGCAGGCTGCGCAGGTTGAAGAAGAGCTTGCGTTGGGCCTTGGTGGTGGCGATCTTCACCAGACGCCAGTTCTTGAGGATGTATTCGTGGATCTCGGCCTTGATCCAGTGCATGGCAAAAGACACCAGACGCACGCCACGATCCGGGTCGAAACGTTTCACCGCCTTCATCAGGCCGATGTTGCCTTCCTGGATCAGGTCGGCATGCGGCAGGCCGTAGCCGAGGTAGTTGCGGGCAATTGACACGACCAGACGCAGGTGCGAGAGCACCAGCTGGCGGGCGGCATCCAGATCGTTTTCGTCGCTCAGCCGGTGGGCGAGCGCCTGCTCCTGCTCCTCGGTGAGAAGCGGATAACGATTGACGGCCTGCACGTACTGGTCGATGTTGCCCAGTGCGTTGGGGACGGGGAAAGCCAAGGCTTGTGTCATTGATTGAACTCCATGCAAGGGCGGAAATCTCTCCGCTCGCCCCGATTTTAGCACTCGTTGTGCGAGAGTGCTAACAGCCAGAAAATAGCGAAATTTTTGGTATTTGTTCCAGACAATTAAAGTCGAAAACGCGTCATTAAAGTCGAAAACTCAAGTCAGCCCCGCAAAGGCCCCTCAAAGGATTGCGGGGCCTTACTTTTTGGAGATCCGAAGAGAGGGTTTGTATTTGCACCAGACTGGCGCATTAAAGTCGAAAACCAAGCTTGAAAGCCTTGTGCAGAGCCGAATTAAGGGCAACCGCGTCTTGTTGAAATGTGCGTCACTTCGGCTAGTAATCGGCCTAAGCGGACGGTGATGACCTCGGTCTAGAACAGCCGTTCCCAGTCAGTAGCCGACAATCGGGACCGTCGGCTCTTCGGAATGAGTACCGTAGCTGCGGGTCACTACTTGATTGGCTGCGCAGCAGAGCCTGGGACTAGAAGTTGGGGGGGCACGGTGACGACGTCGCCAGGTAGTCACGCAACTGAAAGGCCAAGGACGATCCGGCATCTACGAGCCCGTCCAGCACGTCAAGGGTGGCTTGCCTGAGGGTTACGTCGCGAAGAAGCGCCCGGCGATGCTCGTGCACCGCCGCTTGGCATACAGTCTCAGCATCCCAAAGGCTGCTTCCGTCATTGAACAAGTCAGCCGGCGCCTTGGCTATCGCTTCCCTCAGTTGCCCCATCGCGGAAGGCACCGCCGTTGCCCTGCCAACCCCAGCCATCAGGGCTAAAAGATGTTCAAGGGCATGCCAGCCGCCTCCTACTGCAACCAGGCAGTCGGCCACGAAGCGTGGGCGGCTTCGTAGTAGTGGCAAGTCGTGGCAGGTCTCCGGTTGCGCCTTCGCTTCGATGAGGAGCCTTTCCTCCAGCGACATGAGTGCACAGTTCAACAAGTAGCAGGATGCGGAGTGACCGCGATAGGCTGTCCAAAGCCACCTGTCGTGAATGTGGGCCCTACCGTTCGGGCTTTGCTCCGGAGGAAGTAATGTGACCTCCTCCGGATGCGACTTCGCAAAGCACGTAGCTGCATGGTTGCATAGCTCGACGACGTAGCGCACGCTCTTTGCGAAGGAATAGAGCAAGAGCAATCGGAAGGGCCCTTGCAACACAGACGGAGGGAAGAACGCATGCGTCACCCTCTGGCTGAGGCCCATGGCTGCCTCCCAGCCATCCATGCCGAAGTGATGTTCTGTTTGGGGCCCGGGTTCGGTATAAAGGGCCCAGAACGCCGCGCGCACCAAATCTGCGTTGAAGTAGACGGGCTCTCTGCAATGCTTGACGTTGGTGAGGAACTCCAAGCGCTCTTCTGCGTAGACGTCGCGGTCTTCTCGGTCCTCGGAGACCCGCTTCACAAGTGCGTCGATGAACACCTTGAACTTGGTGGGGTCAGCTCCGGAGCAGCGGCACAGGAGTTCGTAGAATCGCTTGCCAACTGACTTCTCTCGGTACCACGTGTCGTTGTCTCGCCAGCAATAGTGCTCAGCCATGCTGAAGACGTCAGCAACGCGCGGGCTGGGCTTATACCAGGCGTCATCGTGCGCAACAGCATCCTCAGCGAGCTGGACAACCCATGAATGAGCTTGCGGCGACAGGAATGGGAATGCCCTCGCGACCAGTCCGATCATCACGTCCCATGCCTTGCCTACCGGTGCGGCCATCCCGAATCGGGCTACAAGTTCCTTCTTGGCCGGGTCGGCTGCCAGGTGCGAATAGTCGATGGAAGTCGGACCCTTGCAAGCAACCCTCAGCAGGTGGCTCAGGCGCTGAAGCAAAGCGACGCTGCTGAAGGCGCCATTGCTCCCAAGTCTTGTGACCAGCTCCTCGACACGCTCTGAGCGCAGCAGACCGATGGCTATCTCGTCGCGCCACAGCTGCGCGATCGTCGAGTCGGGCCGCAGAGCTGCCTCCAAGAGCGCGTAGGCGTCATCGTCGCCTTCGGCCGACCTCTGTGCTGTCCATGAGCGCAGTGCTCGTCGCATGCCCGCATGCGAACCTAGCTTTGTGAACAACGCTGGCCAGTTGCGCTCCGCGGAGCGCACCTCGCGCTCCACTCTGAAGAAGAGTGACCAATCTTCCAGCACGTCATGTGCCGGGGACACTCGGGCGGCATCGTCTGAGGCGAGCACTCCGTCCTGTAAAAGCGCCGCAACCGCTTCAGCGTCTACAGGTGCCTCAACGAACTGGGCGAAGCGCTCGGTGCGCAGGTAGCAGACTTCATCGAAGGCGGTTTGCCTCCTTGTACGCAAGGCGGCCGAGAGGCACTTGTTGGGTGCAACGCGCTCTGTCCACAGCGCGCGCCTGAGGTCGTTGCCTGAAGCGCTGGGGAGCGCTACTCCCCCAGAGGCGTACTTAAAAGCAAGCTGCAGGTAGTACGGTGTTCGAAGAACCTCTTTGACCCCAGCGTCTTTGGCAACAATTTCCTCGAGTGCGCTGCCGGCGACGGCGGCGGCGATCTCCGCATCCGTCAGGACGGGTACGTCAACGACCTGACTGGAGAAGCTGTAGAGGAAGTTTGTGCACAGGCCGTTGAGCGCATAGGACCGAGTCGTGATGCAGAGCCTCGAGGACTTGTTTTTGAAGACAAGTGCGAGCAACTCTTCAATCGCACCCGGGTTCTGCGCTTCGAGAGCCTTCTCCAGCGAGTCGATGACGACGGTGGGTGCTCCTGTGCGCAGCAGGGTGTCAATGCCCAGCACCGGGTCTTGGAGCCCGTTGAGGGACTGAACTGCTGCCAGACTCGGCACGTCGAGTTCATCACCCCGAAAAAAGAACAGCGGGCCTGACTCCCGCAGCAAAAGGGCAAGCTCCGAGACAACAGCGGACTTGCCTGCGCCAGGGCCGCCAGTGATGATGACAAGCTGGCGTTCGTCGAGAGCTGCCAATACACGGTCGACATATTCCCCTCGGGGGATATGGGCGCCGTTGGGCAGAGCTGTCGCGAAAAGGGATAGCTGAAGCAAGGCACGCTGAGTCAAGCGTTCGGCGATGCTGCCCAGCCCGCGCGATGCCGTCAATCGACTGACGGCCTCTTGCAATCCCTTCTTGGCTGTCTGTGCCCACGTTGAGTGAGTCACGGTAGCTACGGCAATGCCTTGCTCCTGAACATAGGAGAACAGACCGTCCCATACCAGCTGTCCAGAGTCGCCTGGCTGGCCTGAAGACAGGAGTGCTTGGACGAGACTGAGCTCCTGCGAGGAGTCGGTGCCTAGGTCGTGAATGTCGACACGAAGACGCTGGAGCAGTTGGAAGACGAGCTCCTCCGTGTACTTTTCGGCCAAGGTGTCCTTCGAGATCGTCTTGAATGCTTCCCAGGTGGCCTTGTGCTTCTTGTCGAAGAGCCTGGAGTCAACCTTCTGCAGGTAGTCCGCAAGGTCTACCGACGCACGAGCAAGCTCACACAGCCGCTTTGCAGCTTGATTGGTAGCCGACGTGGACGCGATGGTTGCAAGCACCAGCACGTCGCAAGCGCGGTCAAAGGGGCTGTTCCCGATTCCGAGGAAGTCACGCCAAGCGCCCTGCAGACCGTCGATGAAGTCCGCGTCTCCCGCTGTGGCGTTCAGACCTCGCTTGCACTGGATGAGCTGCAACCACGTGCCCTCCGCGTCCGTGAGTCGACAGTAAATATCGTCGGCGTGGGCGTTCTTGTAGCGCGCCTCAAAGCGCAGCTCCTCGACTCGAGCGCCGTGCAAGCAAAAGGCCGTCGGCAACCCAGTTAGCATATTGGACAGATAGAGAGTCCCAACTCGAGCCTGAAAGATGCCGCCACCGCCGCCCGTGGCAACAGTGCTCATCACTTGGGTGCCCTGGAGCGGGTCGCGTGAAGTGGCTTCAGTCTCGTTCATCTGCTTAGGATCTCACCGCTGACTGGCGGCAGTTAAAGAAAGCATAAAGGATTAGCAGGCAGCTTCGCGGAGTCTGGACCGATGCAGGCCGCGCCGCGACGACGATACCGGTCCAGTCTATCTGGTGAAGGCGATCAAGGGTGCTTAGCCGCACAAAACTTGCTCTGCATCCCCCCCTCTTCGGGAGTCATTTCGGATGGTGGTCGTGTGCCCCCTGATCCGCGATGCCGTATTTGCTTGTATGTATATATGTAAAAAACTATACTTTATACATGCAATCAGCCTCCCTGCATTCCCGCGCCCAACGCGCCGCATCGATTTTTCAGACGCTGGGCATCACCCAGACCGAGATCGCAACCAGCCTTGGCGCAAGCCAGGGACAGGTCAGCCGCATTTTGCGCGGCCACAACCTGCGGGCCTCGAGGCTGTTCGAGGAAGTATGTTTGCTTGCCGAACGCCATAGTCAGGGCGTGACCGCCGAAGCTGTCTGTCAGAACAGTGAATTGATCGAAGCCTTGCGCGAGACCTGGGATGGCACCTCCATCCATGCGCGAGCGCTGGCTACTGTTATCCGCTCTTTGTCATCGTTGTCATCGCCCGTGCCGTCCACTCTGGATCGAAAGGAATAAGCTCATGCTCAGTCGCCTTGCTGTGTTGCCTGACGAGATGGATCGTGGGTTTCTGGGGAGGGTGATGCGTTTCAATGGACTACCGGACAAGCAAGGAACGCTGCAAGCGTTGCGGGTCTGGGCTGGTTTGCCTGCGGATGGAGGCGAGGGGCTGAGAACGGGCACTGTGGCCTTGCTGAGCCAGCTGACTGAAATGCCGCTAGATGAGTTCGTTGCCCAGCACACCACGCTGCCTTGGCGTCGCGCAATCACTCCGCACAAAACGCATATCGATCATGGCGGCGACCAAAGCGAATCGATCGTGTCGATCAGTGGACTTCGGCTGGCGCGCGATGCGGCGTATTTCTGCTTGGACTGTGTGGCCGAGGATCAAGCCAAGCATGGCTTTAGCTACTGGCGCCGATCACATCAACTGCCTGGTTGCCAAGTGTGTGCCCAACATCACACGGCCCTTGTCAGGGTGGAGGATCCGTGGGGCTTTCTGAAGTCGCCCGCGTCGTTCATCCGTGCGGAGAGTGCTGAATCAGAGGCCACGGAGAATTGGGGGTCGCACTTACTGGTTCTGCGCTTCAATGCCATTGCGCAGGCTTTGATGGCTAGAGCTCTGCCCGTCAGCACCTCTGTCTTGCGCCAGCTTCTGCACCAGAAGGGGCAGGAAAAGAACCTGCAGGTTTGCGGGGGTGAAGTGAAGCGTCCTTTGCTGAGCGATCTTGTCCTTCGCTCATTTCCGCACGAATGGCTGAAAGAGGTTTTCCCGGTTGTGCTCGCCAAGCGCAAGGGTGAATTGCTGAGTAAGCTGGATGGGGTGTTTTATTTTGCAAATGGCGCGTCGACGGTTGAGGCGTCATTTCTGGCGATGGCCGTGCTCTTCGACTCGGCAGACGAGGCGCTGCAAGCCCTTGAGCGCTACAAGGCACGCCCTGTAATACGAAGCTCACGCAGTGCCAGCGAAGCGCCGGCAGCAGAAGAGCTTATCTCCGCCTATATCGAAACGTCAGGCCGATACTCGGCAGTAGCGACTCGATGCGGAACAAGCATATTTATGGTCTCGAAACGGTTGGCAGCATTGGGCTTGCCCAATTTTTCTAGAGGCAGGCAAGCGTCAGGGCTGCTCGCGGCGGCCAATGCATTTTATGTAAATCAGCGCGGCCTCATAGAATCCGCTGCAATCGGGGCCGTCGGTGTGGTTGAGTTGGAAGCGTTGGTGCGAAGTGCCGGTCCGGCATTTGTCCACGCACTGCGGGCAATCGCGGCAAAGGAAGAAAACGCTTCGCTGGCTGCGTGAGGACAGCCAGCGAATCTGTAAGGCAGTGGTCAGGCCGGCTGAGCGACCGCTTCCCATACGTCGAAATTGTCAGGCCAAAGGTCTTCAAATCGTTCTATCAGGCGAGGATCTCCTGAATTTAGCGCTGCGATCGCTGGCATGGCGGGTGCCAGAAAAGAGGACGCTGCCTGATCAAAATCCTGAAGGCGCAACGTGTCATCGTTCCGTTCAAAAGCAGTGCGATGAGCTGCGATCCAAAGTGCAATGAGCATCCGGGGTATTCCGGCGGTAAGGCGCATCAGCGTTCGCACGAGTTCGTCATTCGCCTCGATTGGATTTGCGACGTACTGGAAGCGGATGAGGTGCGGGAAAAAGACCTCAGTGAACTCCTTGTCCGTCGCCGAAAAACACTTGAAGGCGTGGTGCCCGATCGTCGAGATACGTTGCCCCGTCGAACTGCGACTTTGTAGTGCCCGGATGCCGTCGGGTGTGCCCGAGAGACAAAGCGCCATCCCCCACTCATTGGCCACGGACAGAATCCACTTCAGCGCATGGTCTTCGACGATGGGCAATCCCGCCCACGGATTCGA
Source organism: Uliginosibacterium flavum (assembly GCF_040566545.1). Lineage (NCBI taxonomy): Bacteria > Pseudomonadati > Pseudomonadota > Betaproteobacteria > Rhodocyclales > Zoogloeaceae > Uliginosibacterium > Uliginosibacterium flavum. The sequence goes on along the minus strand of NZ_JBEWZI010000027.1, from coordinate 37,514 downwards.
TACACCACGTTTTCCGGAGGTGGAAGTCTGCCGCTTTCGGCGCTGCTCAAGGGTTAGCAGTTTGAACAAATTCTGGATCTCATCCAGGTGCAGAAGACCCAAAAAGTGGCTGCATGCAACTTGCCTCCATTCATCCAGCATTTTGTGGCCTGATTGACGCTCTCGAGCCAGCGTCGCATCAAAGCGATTTTCCAATCCGCCCCCTGCTGCGCGCACGGCATTCTGCCAGCCTTCCATCAGCGCTCGTGCGAGATCTATTGTTCGCCCACTGGGCGGAACACAGATCGAGAGCCATGCGACCTGCCAGTGCTCAGTCTTCATCTTGGGGAAGGTTTCATGCCGGATAAGTTGCTGAGGGTAACTTCTAAGAATCCGTGTAACCGCTTCGGTTTTGCCCGTGCCGGAATTACCGACCAAGGACACCGCGCCTGCAGGTAGGCTAAAGGCCGGCTGAACCAAAGGCTCGCGGCAGAGTTTTGACCATGTGCCGGGCTCAGTTGGATTGCGCTGGTGATAGCTTTGCCGAATTGCGACATCCAGGCTTTCTGCCACCCGTAATTCTTCCCTGCGAGGCAGGTGTAAATGGCGCAGCATCATGAGCCAGTGAAGGCGCACGGAGTAGGGAACGCTAGCGATGTTGGGCGGACAAGAAGGCAGATGGCATAGCCGCCTTCCCATGTCTTGCCGATTTGGGATGGGACCCAAGCCATCGATGAGCAGGTTGTCGCCATAAGGGCTGAGATCACTCATTCCAATGCTCCTTGTTCATTTCTGCCGAGAGCTGTGCCATGAAGGCAAGGTGATCATCCAGACCGTTATCGGGCAGATTTTCTTTGGGCGGGATTTCGACAGAGGAAAGCGCAACCCCTTGGGACGGGAAAAGCTCCACGTCACGCGCGACCGTAATCGAAGGGCGAGAGCCTCGCGCGGCGGCGTCGGCTTCACGCGTTAGGTCGATGGCATTGTCGCGCAGCTGTTTGCGCTGATTTTCAGACTGGACTCTGAGCAAATTCCTGAGGTGTTCGTTCTCACCCCGGCGCTGATCCTGGTAGCGAAGCACGTCCAGATGATCGAAAAGCGTTGCATCCCGTGGCGCGATGGCAGTGTCCTGAAGACTCAGCTCCAGCATTCCGACTGGCGTGGCGTTCGGCGTCCAAATTTTAGACACCCCAGAGGGGTGGTAGTTGGTCTGAATATTCCAGCCGCCCGACGGCGAGCGCGCGATTGTGCTCCATTGCTCTTCAAGCCCGCTTGGCCATCCATAATCGAGGCCGGCGCGGTAGATACCATTGCGTGTAACGCGGGCCCTGTCGTGAGGGAGTAAGTCTGCTGTGAGCGATGCCTGGGTGAATGCCCGTTGTGTTCCGATTCCCATGGAATGGCCAAAGCGCCAGAGACCGGCTGGACTACCAAATACGCCACAAGCCTTCATGGTGGCGTCAAGCCGATGCTCTCTGTTTGCGGTCAGGTTGTAATTAGAAAACACGACATAGAGATACTCGACAAATTCGGGCAAGGTCATGACAGACCGACCGGGTCGGTACTGACGCAACTCTAGCTCCTTGCGCCGTTTGTCGATCGCGCCGGGAATGGCCTGAATGTTGTCCTTGCCGATGCGGTGCAGAACCTCCACGACACCGTGCCAGTCAGGACGGTATGGTGGTGTAAAGGATTCATCCGGCACATGCATACCGAAGACTCGTCCGGCCTTGGATCGGTATTCCCCGTTATCCATCCACAGGGAGGCCGGCAAGGTTGGAAGGGGATCGAGCGCCAGCGATACCGTGAACCCGAAGAGATCTCCCAAAAGCGCCGGAGGCGCGACGCAGTTGAAGAGCGCAACCTTTGCGACATTCCATGAAGGATTCTGAAGACAGACATGAAAACCAACCACCGCTGTCGACCACGCATCTACAACTGCGTAAACAACAGGCCTGCCGACAATCCACGAGCGTTCGATGGTTGAACGTAGATAGATGTCTCCGACAGTGCTGTCGATACACCAAGTGTGGCCAGGGCCTGGGATTTGCTTCCACATTTTCCCGCGCAAGCCCCGCAGATTGCGGTTGAAGTGTCCCTTGGTTGTTTTCTGCTGAAGCTCGGTCAACCGAGGGATTTCATTTTTAATTACGCGCTGGATTTGCCGGCGATTGGGGTAGCTTCCCATCGGCATTTCGATTGCAGCGGGCTTTCCATCGACAAATTTGAACTGCGTCACAAATGACGACGCGAGGATTCTGTCGACTCGCTCAGGCATTTTCATTTTGAGCTTGGATAGCTTCGCATCAGCCGCCATGATCTTGTTGCGCCAATCCTCTGTCATGCCAGGCTGTTCGCAGGGCGGATCTTCTCCGTGTTGTCTAGCCATGCGTTCCAACGCCGTTTTTCTGCCTGACTTTTTGCGGATGCCAGGAACACACGGCCGCTTTACGCCGCGCGCTCCGCAATTGAAGCGACGGTCACGAAGGCTGCGCTCGGAAAATCCAAAGCGGCACAGTAAAGAAGGAATCTTGTAGGCAAGCGCCTTGCTGCACCCCGCTGCTATTGCGCCAGTAATCAGGGAAGCAAAGCTTCCACTCACCAAAAGTTCTTCCCTAAGGGTGCCGTAGCTTAGGAACGGGGCCGCTATTTGGCATCGCCGTTCGTATTCAGTTTTTCGTTTTGGGGTGAAAGGCAGCACGAAATATCCAGCTTCGAGTTCAGCATCGACCCTCAGCAGTAGATGCTGCGCATCGAGCTTCTCCAGTTCGGCTCGATCGAACCAAGTCGGCGTCGTCATGGTGGGAAGTGGTGATTTTTTACGGCGTAGCTGATTGCCTTGGTTATGCACCTTGCGCCGGCGCCCACCCCGAGGTGAAGGCGACGGGGAGTCTTCTGTTCGGTCGATGATTTCGATCAGAACGGTTTTTCCTTTGGCAGGCTCATCAAGGAGAACGCGGTAGAGAGTGTCGCGCGGCTCACCAATGATTTTGATGAGCGCGTTATGGGCTAGTTGGTCCATGCGCACCTCCCTGCGACGACTGGGTTCTGGAGCCAGAAATCTCGTGGCCCCATCAGCCTCAAACGATCGCTCGGCCGCCAGCCCGTGAGGAGTTGCATCGGAAGTCTGCCAGTCCATACCGCGCGCCAGAACGCGTCCTGAGCCAGGCCAAGACTGCCTAGCTTGTCGGCCAGCCGATGCAGGGTGGTGTGAATTGGGTGCCCTTCAAGTGCGCGCCCCTGCTCCATTGCGTAGTGAAGGTGCTGTTGCGTCGGTGATGAGATGAGCCCCCAGTGCCAGGTTCGGACTAGGTTGTCGATGACGTATGGGTTTGCGAGTGTTTCGGTGATGAGCAGCCATTGAACGCCCCGTGCCATCCAGTAAGCACGCTCGATTGCCAAGAGTTGCCGCTTTCGTTTCGACAAAATGTCATTGTTGTATTTGCAACACAGAGCAATAGCTATGAGGCGGCCATCAGTTGCTCGGATCGCCAGGAGCTGATCCGTGCTCATGATCCAAGGCGTCTTTCTGCCATCACCCGTGATGGAGGGATGGCGGATCGACAGATCCTTTGCGATTTGCAGCGTGCCCGGATAGATTTTCCAGTGCGAAGCCGCGCCATAGGCGGCAAGTTCATGCACAGAGGGCTCGAGCGACAACGGAAACTGTTCACGTAAATCGACAAGCCGGAGGTTCATCCACGCGAAGAGCGCAGTATTGCGCTCAAGATCGCTCAGGAAGTCATGGGGGCGGCCGCATACAGTCATGATGTGGGAGCGGCCATCGCTGGTCGGATCTCCGCGCGTGATTTTGTGCCAGCCCGAGTAGTCCTCGAAAATTCCCAGCCCGCGCCCTTCTCGGGAAAAGCGTTCCAGTACCGCCGGCGTGAACCGTTTCGTGGTGCGCATAGCGTCAATCTCCTTTTTGCCAGGGTGAGCGAAGTCCTCGCTCGCCACGTGGCGTTCGAAAAAGCGAAAAAAGGGGATTGACGGGCTGCGAATGCAGCCCTAGACTGAACCTGTGTAGTAGTTCAAGTCCGGGTCAATCCCCGGCAAAATGAAGAGCGCACGGTCTGCCAACCGTGCGTTTTTTTTCGTCAAAATTTTGGCTGTGTATTGGCTCCTTGTGAGAATTTGTTCTTGGTGGTGATTCTGTGCACTGCAGACGCCGCGTCGAGCAATGTGCGAGCAACAACTTTCGCGCGAAGTGGCTAAGCAGTCGTAGGCGGCGGAACGTCAGCTTCAGCTTTCGGTCGTCTGGCTCGCGGCCTAAATTCATAGCGACCAGGCCAAAGCGTTTGCACTGACTCCTTAAGGATTTGGGCGATCTCTACCGCAACGCCGTAACAGGTCACTCGGTTATGAATGACGTTGTTCACAACGCCTTGGCTGACGCCTAATTCTCGTGCCAGAGCCGCCTGGGTCTTGCCTGCGCGGCGAAGCCGGTAGTTGATTTCTACTGCGTCCATTCAAGCCTTCTTTCAACACATGTTGCAATCTGCAATGCAGTGAATATACTCATCACTAAGCGATATGCGCTCTCTTTTGAGATGCAATGTATCCTATAGCGACTTTAATGGTAGCCCCATGAAAACTTCTGAACAAGATTTCTCTGTCAATTCCAATGAGGTGCCCCACGAAACTGAAGCATCCGCACTGGATGCGTTGGGGGAGCGTCTTGGACTCATGCTGATGGGCCTGCAGGTATCTCAAGCCGAGATTGCTCATCGACTTGGGATGTCATCGGGATTTGTGAGCGATGTGGTGCGGGGACAAAAGAAGCCTGGCAGTGAATTTCTTTTTGGTTTGCGCACTCATTTCGGTGTGTCGATCGATTGGTTACTGACCGGCGAGGGGGCAATGCTGGGAAGCAGCGGCATTGATCTCGACTTGCTCCGGACGATTGAGCTGTATCTCGCACTAGCGCGCACAGCTATCGTGGGTCGGGATGTAACTGCCAAGGCTTTGCTGATCCTTATCCGAGACGACAGGTTTGAAAGCGCAAAAGCGGACGCTGACATCGTCGCGTTCCTGGAAGGCTTATCCCCTTCGGTGGATGACATGCGAACAGCTACTGTGCTCTATAACAGCCAAACCGAAACCAATGCGCCTCATGCTGCCCGAAGTAACCTGATTGCAGCTGCTATCGCCCATTACGAATCGCAAAAGCAGGTTGACGCCATGTCGGTATTTTCGAATAAGCGCACAACCCACGTCCAAATCAATATCGGACAGACCATTCATGCCCCGATGAATGTGCGCAAACAAGCGAAAAAATTACTCAGGAAATTTTGACTTTAAAAAAGGAGAACTGCGATGCAGAAAAATGATGATCAGCGCGTTAAACAAAAGAACCGTGCCAAGAAAGTACTCGCTCCAATGGGGAATTTGAAGTACGTGGAGTCTTCACCACGTTCAGTAGACTTGTTACTACTGAATATGGAAGACGACGAGCTCAATGACGAGGCCGTCCGAAAGGAGCGATTATTTGCCGCGAGGTTCTGGCCTGGTGCAACGTTGCCTGTCAGGCAGCAGGTGATTGAGCTGATAGCCAAGACAGAAGGAAAACTTACTGACCATGGCATACGAATTCTACGTAAATCAAGCTGTCTGATAGATCGCGACAATGTAGTAAAAATCACGCTTGGCAAAAAGACATTGTTTGCAACACAGGCACTGATGTGTGTAGTTACTTTAATTTGTGCGATGATGATGTTTGCGTTCGCAATTTTTTCGCCGAACCTAATCAAACAAGGGGCCGGACAAGTTGCGATGCTTGTTCTTTGGCTCGGAGTAGCAATACCTGCTTATTTATATGTGCATCGCCCTTGGCGAATTTTGAAGGATGCAGGTTTGGTTTAACCAAGTCTTTCTGCACGGAATACAAGCAACCGGATTCATCTCTGAAAAGCATTGCAGGCTCAGGTTGGCGGCCAATTGGCAAGGAGGCGTATGCATAGACAGGCTCATATTCTTCACCCGGATGGGCGTTCGATGCCTTTTTCAGAAAATCTTGTGACATATCTTGTGAATCGCACAAATCCTGCAAGACAGTTTTGTACCGGCGAATGGATTGCGACTTTAGATAACGATGCCCTTACCCGACTGTCGGTGCTCACTGACGAGTTTACCTTGCAGAGCGCAGCTCCACATCACGACGACATCATTTTATGTGCAATCCAAGCGCACATAGCCGAGAGTGGATCCACATTCCCTGTGGATGATGCAGAGATGGCTTTTGAGCTTGTCGCTAAACTTGCCATTCTGATTGCTCTCGAGTCCTTGGTCCGCCATAAGTGGATTGAGCTCGACGGACGAACAAGTTTAGAGGGGATGAACAAATTGTGCGTAAGAATCACTGAACTGGGAAAGGCGCATGAGCGCGACTTGAAATTTCCGCTTCATTGACTCTTAAATCATGCGTAGCCCTCATGTTTCTTCAAAAAGTAGAGCCTTGTTGAGCATAAAACTATATGCGCCCAAGATAGTCCCGGGCGGCCTATTATTGCGTCACGGAGGTCATTGAGCTCATGTGGCGCCAATGTCAGCAATGGTCGACGATGATTCGGTCAAAGTAGTAGAGCCTGTCGTTCCCTCTACCTGTTCGAACCTTAGCGCCCGGAAAGCGGCCTTTGCTGACGTTCGACGGACGTCTCGGCGCCATCCGCTCTAGGGAGAAAGCGGCCCTTGGATGCGTCCACGAAAGCCGGGGCGATTCAGCCTGATCAATAATTGTCAGCGACTCAACCGATGGTAGCTCGACGGTCGGACAAGGGCGGGTGAGTGAGTTCACCAGATGAGGATATGGTCGTTAGACCGAGATACAGCTAAGCTGCGCATGCAAGCTGAGGCATCAAGAGGAGATTAGAATGACCGATCACATGCCTGACGATCTGTCTGCCGCTGGCAGAGACATTAGGGCTTTCACCGAAGAATTGCGCCCCCTGCACGGCGTGGTGCGTAACGACCATGGCGAATGGGTACTACTGCGGCACGAACTGGTCGTGCAGGCAGCGCTAAGCGATGATCGGTTTTCGAGCGCGGTGTCGAGTCATCTCCAGATTCCAAACGGCATGGACTCGACCGAGCACACGGCTTACCGAGCAGCCCTGGATTGCTTCCTCACCCCGGAGGCGCTCGCCCCCTTCCGTGAGAGATTTCGTCAGGTGGCTGCCGATTTGATCGCGTCGCTGCCGAGGGGCGTTGCCGTCGATGCGGTGTCCCAATTGGGAACAAGGTTTGCCGTCCGAGCGCAAAGCGCGTGGCTGGGCTGGCCGACTGATCTCGAAGATCGCCTCGTGGACTGGGTTGCCGAGAACCATGCCGCAACGCGCTCGGGCGACAGCGCCTGGACGCGGCGAGTGGCTGAGTTATTCGATGACCTAATCCTGTCCGTGCTTAATCCACGACGCGAGAAGCGCGAAGATGACGCTGACGATGTCACCGCTCAGCTCATGCGGACCAAAGTGAACGGCCGGCTCCTGACCGAGGCGGAGATCGTTTCGGTCCTGCGGAATTGGACGGGCGGAGACCTCGGCTCGGTCGCGCAATGTGTCGGCGTGCTGGTTCATTACTTGGCGAAGCATTCCACAGTGCAAGATCACCTGCGTTCCGGCGTACCTGACGCCGAGCTCGATGCCATCATTAACGAGATCCTTCGCATCGACGACCCGTTCGTATCCAATCGCCGCGTAACGACCTGCCCTGTCACGATCGGAGGCGTGGCACTGCCCGCAGGGGCACGCGTGAAACTGAACTGGACGTCCGCAAACCGAGACGAAGCAGTCTTCTGTGAACCAGACGCCATGGATCCGGAGCGCAACGCCGATCAAAACCTAGTGTACGGCATCGGAAGGCACGCGTGCCCCGGACGGACGCTGGCGACGCTAGAAATGCGGATCGTGGTACAAGAACTCCTCGCCGCAACTTCGTCAGTTGCTCTTGATCCACAGCAACCGGCGGAACGGGCCACGTCTCCAATCGGAGGATGGGCCAAGGTGGCCGTCTTGGTATCCTAACCCCACTTTTTTCGGCGAGGGCGCCCGCACAAACGTAAGTGCAGAAAGACCGAACAGCACAATTGCTATTCGGTCTTTTTCATCCTTGAACTTTTGTTGATATACGAATGGCAAAAACACGTTGCTGTTGAACCAAACATTCATTGGAAGTCCCCCGGCAAAGCCGGGGGGGGGTATTTAAAATTCTATTGGCATAAACTGCCGAGCATTCCTCGCCTGTTCATCCCCTTGGCACGTAGGACGTGAAGGATCCTTGATCCACTCAGACCACGATCCAGCATAGAGGGCCGCTTCGACTCCCAAAGAATGCAGTGCCGCTACATTGTAAGCAGCACCACCTCCGGAGCCACAATAGGTCGCAATCGGACGATTCAAATTAATACCCAATTCATCGAGTTGATGTCGCAACGATTCTGCCGATTTAAGCCTCCCCTCAGGCGTTTGCAAACTTGCGACCGGAAGACTGGAAGCCCCTGGAATGTGTCCAGTTGTCGTCTGTCCAGCCTGTCCCGTATAAGCCTCATACGTGCGTGCATCTAAAAGTTGTCCCGCTTGAGGCCATGTCACCACCTGAGTAGCATCAATCTCGACAAGCCCTCCAGCAATCAGTCTCACACTTCCACGTTTAGATAGCCCTGCTTCCCGGGTAGTTGGTAGCCCGGCAGCGCGCCATGCTTTGTAACCTCCGTCAAGAATGTGGACGCAACGTACGCCAGCCCAGCGTAAGACCCACCACAGACGTGCAGCTTGAGCCCCGTGGCCTTCATCATAGACAACGACAACACTGTCGGTATTGATGCCCCAGCGACTCACGTCGATTTGCAATTGCTTGATGCTTGGAAGCGGAAGACGGCCCGTTTTGGGGCCTGCCTTGCTGGCAGCCTCTAGATTAATGTCTACATGCACCGCACCGGGTAATCGATCAGCCAACTTCAACGCATTTGCGTCCCCATTTGTAGTATCAAAACGCGTGTCGAGCACAACGATAGAGCGTGACGCCAGAAGCCAAGCGTCCAAAGTAAATGCATCAATGAAAGGGTTGTAAAATTTTTCTTGGTAAGATTCCAACACTTTAAGACTCCATTTTAATTTATCAACGAGATAAAGTCTCTGCACGATAAATCAATAATTAAACTATACAGACGACTACTTTTAAACCTGGAGGCATAAGTTTGTCATTCCGATAAATCAGAAAAAAGAGCCGTACTCAGATAACGCTCCCCAGACGATGGGATAATTACGACAATCAATTTATCGGCATTTTCGGGGCGTTTGGCCACTTCTATAGCAGACCACATCGCTGCGCCAGATGAAATTCCAACCAATATACCCTCCTCACGAGCCATACGGCGAGCAAAGGCAAAAGCATCTTGGTCTTTTACGCGAATGACTTCATCGTAAATTTTTGTATTGAGAACCTCTGGAACAAACCCGGTACCAATACCTTGAATCTGATGCGGCCCCTTGATGCCGCCAGATAATACTGGGGATGCGTCTGGTTCGACTGCAATGACCTGAAATGACGGTCGGCGTGCCTTAATTACCTCGCCGATGCCAGTAATTGTGCCGCCGGTGCCGACGCCAGAGATTAGAATGTCAATTTTTCCGTCAGTGTCGTGCCAAATTTCTTGGGCCGTTGTTTGGCGGTGTATTTCAGGGTTGGCAGGATTGCTGAATTGTTGAAGCAGCAGATAGCGAGAGTCCGAAGCAGCAATCTCCTCTGCTTTTTTGATTGAGCCACTGATGCCATCCGGGCCAGGAGTAAGAATTAGATCTGCACCAAATGCGCGCAGCAATATGCGACGTTCTTTACTCATCGTATCCGGCATGACCAACACGATTTTGTGGCCCCGAACAGCAGCAGCCATTGCCAGCGCAATTCCCGTATTGCCACTGGTTGGCTCAATAAATATGGTTTCAGAATTAACCAGACCAGCCTTTTCTGCAGCCGCAATCATCGACTCGCCGATCCGATCCTTCACACTGTGCGCAGGGTTAAAGAACTCAAGCTTTGCTACAACCGTGGCACTTAATCCTAAGGTCAGTCTATTGATACGGACCAGCGGAGTGTGACCTATCAGTTCAATAACACTATTGGCAATTTTCATTATGAATTTCCTATCGAGTCGGCAAGGAACAACGGCGTTCTAACTATTGGTTGATATCTATCATCTGCGCATGCTCTCGCAATTTTTAGGCGCTGAAGGATCCCAGTTCTCAGCATAATTTAATGCAAACCCCTCTGAATGCATAGAAATCAGATATTCGCCAAGGCCTGATTCAGATCCGCAATCAGGTCTTCGGGGTCTTCGAGTCCAACGGAAAGACGAAGCATGGAATCCGAAATACCTCGTCGCGAACGTTCTTTTTTTGTTAAATCATGATGGGATGTTGTGGAGGGCTGAGTAACAAGGCTCTCCACCCCCCCCAAACTCGGCGCCAACGTAAAAATATTCAAATTGTCGGCAACGATACTGGCAGCATTGCCATCTCCCTTTATTTCGATAGTTAGCATTCCGCCAAAACCATGCATTTGGCTTCTGGCAAGTTCAAACGAAGGGAAGGTGAGAAGCCCAGGATAAAAAACGCGTGAAACACGCGGATGTCGTTCCATTGCTTCAGCGATAAGTTGTGCTGTGGCGTTATGCTGCCGCATTCGCACAACCAGAGTGCGCAAACTTCTAGACAGTAAAGTTGCGGTTTCTGGATCAATCGTCGAACCCAAGTTTTTGCGCCAATTCCAAACTGGCTCCAATAAATCTTTTGCCCCTAGAAGTACGCCCGCAGTAAGATCGCTATGTCCTCCCAAGTACTTGGTCGCACTATGCACAACAAAATCCGCTCCAAGCTCCAAAGGTCGTTGATTAACAGGCGAAGAAAAAGTGCTGTCGACAGCAACCATCGCACCGTAAGAATGTGCCTTTGCAACAATAGCTCTGATATCAAAAATATCTAACGTTGGGTTTGTCGGAGTTTCAAAGAACACAAGCTTTACGCCGCCGTTTAGGATTTCATCAAGCTTGTCGATTTCTGTACCTAAAATAAGATTTGTCTGAATCCCCAGCAGAGGTAGTTGGGATGACAAGAGCTCTAGCGTTCCACCATACGCGTCGCCAAGACAGACGATTCCATTACGTCCATGGCTAAGAAACAACGCGGCTTCCGCCGCCATACCTGAACAGAACGCAAAAGCGGTTTCAGCACTTTCTAAACTGGCTAATTTCTCTTCTAAAGATGTGATGCTGGGGTTGGAACCATAGCGCGTATAGAGACTCCCAACTTTCTTGCCATCAACAACCTCGAGCAAATTTGCCGTTGAATCAAACGCAAAGGTGGTGGTGTTATATATGGGAACATGAGGGCTACCATGTGCATCTCTGCATGCTGGCGTGTGAATAGCACGCGTAGCGAAGGCTTTAGAAAAATCATCGTTAAATTTTGACATGCTCACCCCCTTAGCCTGTAATGGTCATGAATCCACTTTCAAATGGCTGTACGGAAACAAATTGGGGTGATTCATATTTTATAATCAATGCGGCGCACTGCCGACGGATCTCTGGCAAAAGGCGTGTTAAATCCTCTGGCCTGAATTCCTGACCAACCCCTTTGGATACACTCATCTCTGCGAGAAAAATTTTGGCGTCTGGTCCCACGCCAGCCTCCCGCAAACTTTGCTCAGTACAGCGCATTGCACAACCATCAACTGCAATTATTTTTCGGCCAGAACGAGCCAACGCAAGCAATGCGGGCACTTTTCCACCTACTCCGCTAATACAACTCATTTGCGCGTTTTCTTCGCGATCCATTTGGACTGCTAGCGCATTTGCTAACTGACCCGCAGCAGAGCAGCCGGAACACGCGTAAATCAACGGCAAAGCCTTCTTCATGTTTATCTCCTCGCATCGTCACTCCAGCGTGATCCTGGTGTTGATCGCAGTCAACCGTCCGAACTATCTAGTCGGACTAGTACTTATTACCTACAAGTGCAGATAGCAGACTATCGGAATGCATCTGTATCACCGCAAGAAGACCGACAACACGAACGGAATGACCATAGAGCTTAGCGACGAATGCCTAAAACCTTACTCGCGTGTAAGCCGTGGTGAATGCTCAGTGGAGGTGGAACTTCTCAAAATATACCTATATTTTGGGTTGAAGCACGTGATGCAGAGGAAATTCTGTGTCTATAACGCAATCAGACTCAAATAAAGCGTCGTTAGTTTCCGCAGTAGAGAAAATTCGCGTGCTTCCTAGATATTTAAACAGCCGACCAATCAAGAGATCGTTCTATGGAACTAGTCCGGTCTGCCAATTGGCAATACAAGAACTGTTTGATATATGTAAACATTGAGACAATAAAAGAAAGGAGCCGTTGGTGTTCAAAACTGCGGGAGTATCAAGCTTCAGAACAGAACACTTGGATGCGTTACAACTACTCTCCCTGACCGAGGGAGTAAAAAACGAAAGCCTTCAGAATCTGGCGATTTATAGTCAGTTTCAGCGATTTCGTGCTGGCGTTTTTGTGTTCGATTGTGGGCAAACACCTGACGGGGTATATCTTGTTATGGAAGGCATGGTTTCGCTATTGGCCCCAGATTTAGAGGGGAAAATGCATGTCGCTGAGGTGTTTGGGCCTGGTAACTTGCTAGGGGATTTAGGCTTGATCTGGGGAAGCGCGTATGGTGTTTGCGCAAAAACAATTCGGCCTAGCTTGCTGATGAAAATTCCATCTGCAGCTATGTTGAAAGCAATACAGAATGACGGTGAATTCGGTATGCGCATCATGGGTGAGCACTCCCGCCGAATTCGAAGCTTGCTGCAACGAGTCGGCTACTACGCGACAGACTCATCTATAGCCCGGGTCGCAAGCTATCTTCTAAATTTGCCGATCAAAGAGGTTGACGGCAATGAGTGCGTGAAATTGCCTATCCCAAAACACCTAGCTGCATCCCTACTAAACTTAAGTAGCGAGGCATTTTCAAGATCATTGCGTAGCCTAAAAGATAAAGATTTGATCTCTGTTTCAAAAGAAGATATTGTTTTTATATCGCGACAAAAACTAGAAGATCTCTTATCTAATGCAAGTACATTATGAGAAGAAATTCTATTCGGCGCCCAGCCCATGGCCAATGGCATAAATAGCAATTTGTACCCGGCTGTTCAAGCCTAGCTTTCTTAGAATATTCTGCATGTGAATTTTTATGGTGCTTTCTGATAAGTCAAGATGCCGAGCAATCATTTTATTGCTCTCTCCTCGCGCAACAAACTGCACAACTTCTTTTTCACGTAGAGTCAGCCCCCCGAAATCACGAGAAGTCCCAGCAACATTTCCACCCTCTCGCAATTGTTCTACTAGTTTTCGTGTGAGTTCTGGTGAGACGACGGACTCCCCGAGCATAACCTTTCGTATGGCGGCAACAAGAAAGCTTGCTTCTGCATTCTTTAATACATAGCCATCAGCGCCTGAACGTAGTGCTGCAGCAAGCTGTGTGGCATCCTCAGAAACCGTCAGCATCAAGACCGAACATTCAGGAAAATCCTCTTTAATAATTCGTAGCGCCTCCAGTCCAGACAAATTTGGAAGGTTCAGATCGAGCAAAACCATATCCGGCTTCATCTGATGCGCGCATTTTACGGCTTCTAAACCATCTGACGCCTCGCCAACAATGCAAAAATCGTCCTCTCCTTGGAGAAGTAGGCGAATACCAGAGCGAAATAAGGAGTGGTCGTCCACTAAAAGAATATTAATTTTTTCGTTCATTTATATTCCTCTCTAACAAATTAGGCTGCTTGACGTGACGAAGATCTGAGTAACAAAGCTACTCTCGTGCCTTCGCCATACGTTGAAGCGATAGTTAACTGTGCGGATATCTGATTTGCCCGCTCCTGCATGATGTGCAACCCGATTCGCCTAACTGCTTCACCCGACGCTGGCGTTGGGTTGATATCAAATCCGCGCCCACAGTCCATGATTTCCATATAGAAATCGTCATCATTACGTACCATTACATGTGCGCTGTCAGTTTTTGCGTGTTTACGTACATTCGACAAAGCTTCTTGTAAAATAAATAATATTTGAAGTTTTTGATCTTCTGGCAAAGCCGGGCCATTTCCTGTGTATTCAAAACTTATTTGAATCCCCGTTTGCTCGTGAAGGCGCTTAACGGCATTTTTAAGGACCTGCCTGATATCCAAGTTTTCGAAACGCGTGCGAAAATTTGCCAATAGTTCTCGCACATCGTTGTAACTTTCCTGCACTCCTGCCCGCAATAAAGGAATTATTTTTTCCACCTCGTCATGTGGCGTACGAACAAGTGTCTTTTCGAGCATTTGAATCTGTAAGTTCAGAAAATTAAGGCTTTGCGCCAAGCTGTCGTGTAATCCTTGCGCAACCAGATTACGTTCCTCAGAAACCGCTAGCAGACGTTCGTGTGTCATCAGTCGCGTATTCTCGAGTGCAGTGCCCAATTGCTGGCCAAGGGTTTCAAGCAACTTCATTTCGGCAGCAGCGCAGATATGTTCGTCTCTAAAATGCAATGCGAACGACCCTAGCGCGGCTTGCGGCGAGGAGATTTTAAACGATGCAATACACATAAATCCAGCTTCGTTGCAAGGCAGAAGTTTGTGACGTGGCGTATTACGCAAATCACGCAAAACAGCAATTCCCGTCACAGTAGTTTCACCGCACAGACAGTCATGTGCTTGACGACATTGCGCGCTCTGCAAAACGCTTTGAGGAAGACCTTCTGAAACGACTAAATGCAACTGCTGATTCTCTGGATTAAGTACCCGCAAGCTCCCACCGTCGGCGTTGAAACGCACCATGATCCGTTGGAGGAATCCCTTGCATTGAGCCTCTACGGAGTTCGGCAGAGATAGAAACCCCGCCATTTCATATAGCACTGATAGCTCACTATTTTGCACGGCCAACTGTTTCGTTTTGTCGAGTACGCGCTGTTCCAGGTCGCGGTACACGGTCTGTAACTCTTCCGCCATTGTGTTGAAGCCATGCGCCAATGCGCCAAATTCATCTGCTGTTTCAACAGGAAGGCGTACATCAAAGCGTTGCGAAGCCAGATCTACAATACCGGCCTGCAAACTCAATACGGGTCGAATAATCCATAAATACAGCAAATAAATCATAGCCACTGTGCCCACAATGGCTATCGCAATCAGCACTCCTTGCGACAACCTAAGCCAGTCCGTTTTGCGGGCGTTGTCATGCTCGATCGCGGACACCAAGGTACTAATTTCGCTTACGTATTGATCAACGCGCCCCCGAAACGCGACTCCTGAAATGCTATTGCCTTTTGCCGCCGAGGTCGCCAATTCCCGTAGAGACTCACTCCACTGGTTGCTCACTAAGGCGTACTGTTTCCGGATATTCAGTTCGCTCGGGAGTACGAGTGGTCGCGCAGGATCTCCCTTTTGCAAAGAGGTTAGCGTTTTTTCAAGCAACTGAATTTCGTGGAAAGCACTTATTTGATCCACGGGCTGTGTTTGTAATATTAGTGCAAGACGGTAGGCACGCATGCGTAAGCTACCCGCATCATTGATCGCTGCCGCGCCACCTTCCAATTGCCAAGAGAGCCACAAAGTCCCGCCAATCATCATCAGCGCGATCAGCAACGCTAGTAAGGAGACGGTGACGATGCGGACAGATATGCTGTGGCGACGAGGCGTGTCCACAAGAGAGGGTCTCATGGCAAAGTTTATGTTGATTGGTGAAAAGATATTATGCGCGCTCAGCCGCCGGTCTGCGCCATGAAGCGCACGATCTTCGCGGGCTGTTCTCCAAAGTGATGGCGCTCGGGTTTTGCGGAAATCCCCGTGCGAATGCTGCGTTTAATTTCGTCATCGTCAGCTCCCGCGCGCAGCAAACTCCGTAAATCAACACGGTCTTCTTGGCCGAGACAGAGCAGCAATACGCCCTCTGCGGTTAGACGAACGCGATTGCAGTCTGCACAAAAGTGCTGTGACATTGGCGTAATGACGCCAATACTGCTACCACTCTTTGTGCAATGCCAATACCGAGCCGGACCACCATGCACACTCACCTGTGGCACAAGCGCCTGCCGGCTCGAAAACTGCCTGACCCATTGATGAAGATCGACGACAGACATGCTTTGTGCAGTAAAACCAACGGGCATTCCCTCAATGACGCGCAACACAAAACCATTTTCACGAGCAAAAAGCCACATCGCTTCAATCTCGGAAACGCTTTCTGCATTCAACACCACCATATTTAGCTTGATTGGAGAAAACCCCGCCCTGCGAGCCTCTGCGAGTCCAGCAAGTACGCATTCCAGACGATCAGATCCGGTGATATGCCTGAAGCGGTCACGGTCGAGCGAATCCAGGCTGACGTTCAAGCGACTCACTCCAGCATCACGCAAAGAAAACGCAAAATGCGCTAGTTGAGTTGCATTCGTCGAGAGTGAAAGATCCTGAATGCCTGGTTTCGCAGAAATCAGCCTGGCAATTTCGACAATGTCAGCGCGCACCAGCGGCTCGCCCCCGGTTAAACGCACACGTGAAACGCCCATGCTGGAAAAAATGCCAACCAGACGCGCTATTTCATCAGGGGATAAAATGCTCGAGCGTGTCGCAAAGTCTCGAAACCCTTCTGGCAAGCAATAATTGCAGCGCAAATCGCAGCGATCTGTCACGGAAACCCGCAAATAGTCGATACGTCGTCCAAAAGAATCCACTAAAGACTCGGCAGCGTTCGTGCTAGCAACAACGGTAGGCGACTTCTGGACATTCATCAGGACGCTTCCATCAGATAATCCAGCACGCTGCGCATTACACGATTGGCTGATTCGTAGAAATGATCTGGAGATGCCTTGATGAGTTTTGCACTTTGGACGTGACGCTCATCCGTCTCCAATTCGCTGCTACAGTGCTTCAACATTTCTGCAACGGAAGCGCGGGTAGCTTCCAAGTGAAACTGCATTCCGATCACTCGCCGTCCAAACTGAAAAATCTGGTTCTCGCACACCAGACTGCGTGCGAGGCATTTGCTTCCAATTGGCAAGTCGAACGTTTCTCCATGCCATTGAAATACATCCAATCTTGCAGGAAACTTAAAATCTGGTGTCGTCTTGACTGCACACACAGGCAGCCAACCTATCTCACGTTCAACAGCCGCGTAAACATCTGCGCCAAGTGAATTGGCAATCAACTGAGCACCAAGGCAGATGCCTAGAACTGCTCGACCCTCATTGCACAAAGCGCTCAGGTAGGCTTTTTCTTCGCGTAACCAAGGATGATTCTCTTCATCATTGGCACTCATCGGGCCGCCCAGCACGATCACCAGATCATAGCGCCCCTCTGCAACAAGATGATCCCCCGCAAAAAAACGGATGAACTCGATTTTTGCGTTGCGGGCCTCCAGCCAATCGCTAATGCATCCCAAGGTTTCAAATGGCACATGCTGCAGCACCAGTACCCGCAAACGTCCTTCTTCTGGTGAGATAGTCATCAGCCCACCGGATCGATCTCAAAAACAGGCCGGATCTCGAAGACCTCATGATCATCTCCGTAATCAAGCAATAAGCTTCGAACTCTCGCCTGCCAAAGCTCGCGAAATCTTTGTCGCTCGTGCTCGTCAGCGACGTCTGCAAGACAACGCTGCAATAGCAGTGAGCACTCAGACGAAATCGACACGACATCCATTCTCGCTTGGGCATAGACGGCGTCGCCGGTATCGAGGCGCTCGAAACGAAATGGCGCAGGAATTTTGGCGTCAAACATCAGCAAATTGGCTCGCTGATGTTTTCCACCGATCCCGCGAAATCCAGTAACGGGCGCGGCACCGGTAATCAAGCTGATTACACTCGCCTGAACACCCGACACCCCCTCATACGCAGGCCCACGCACCATTACGCGAATACCCCCTCGCTGCGGCATCTCGGTCTGATAGAGGGCGCGTAAGGCACATACTGTCAGCCAGTACGCGGCGGCAACCGTCGGGCACGAGTGCCCGGTCATCGCAACAGCATCCGCATAGCCGTATTCGATAACGCCACCTTTTACCGAGCCCAGTAGATCAGCGAGCGGGTCGCGCAATTGGATGCGCGGGACCTGCGTAAAAAAGTCCGGCCATTCGTTGGTTTTTGTCACAACCATCCGTTGCTCAACGCGGACGCACAAGTTGCCAGGCACGCGTCAGATACGCAAGGCTGCCAAAACCACTCCACACGTGCACCAAGCGGCTAAACGGAAAGATAACGAAAAGCGTCATACCCATGAACATGTGCACCTTGTAAATCCATGGCACGTAAGTAATGATCTCGGCCGCACCACTACGGAAGGTAACGATATGCTGCGCCCAACTTCCCAGTAGCATCATGACGTGCCCATCAAGGTGATCAACCGACACAAAAATGCTGCCTAGGCCTAGCGACAAGGTCAGCAGCAACCACAGCAGTAAGACCTTGTCGCCAAAGCTGGTCACGGCGCGGATGCGTGGCTCCGTAAAGCGCCGATGCAGCAAAATGAGCAAGCCGACCAAGCACAACACTCCCAGCGCGGCACCACCGACGATAGCCATCATTTGTTTGACTTCTGCGGTGAGGCCAAAGGCGTGGTAAACCGCCACCGGAGTGAGCAAGCCGACCAAATGCGTGGCAAATAGGCTGAGGATGCCGATGTGGAAACAGATACTGCCCATGCGAAGATTGCCGCGTTTGAGCATTTGTGAGGAATCGCTTTTCCACGTGTATTGCTCGCGGTCAAAACGGATCAAGCTGCCTAGCAAAAAGATGGACAGGGCGATATAGGGATAGAGAGTGAAGATGAAATGATCGAGGTAACTCATGCAATATCTCCTTCATTCATACGCGCGCAGCAAGTGGCGGACGCTGTGTGTGGAACTGAATGGTGTGAGTGTCCTGAGGCTTGAGCAGCGGCTCGACACCATCGGCGCCGGGACCAAAAGTCTCCATCGCTTCGTCCATGTCCCGAACCGGCGGCTCTTTCAGATCTTGCGGCTCGACACTGGCAAAGCTCACTAGGACATCAAATACACCTGCATATGGACTGAGGTTCTTCGCCAGGCGCTTACCGACGGCCGCCAGCACATGCACGGCGTCGTTGAGCAAGGGCTCAGCCTGCTCGTGATCCAGCACGCTGAGAAACTCGATGAACACAGGGACGTAGTCTGGCAGCTCACTTTCACAAGGTTCAAAGCCTGCGCTGCGATATTCTTGCAGCAGGTCGACCATGGCCTGGCCGCGATCACGTGACTCACCGTGAATGTGCTCAAACAGATGCAGCGAGTGCGAGGGATTGCGGTCGAAGGTCTCTACGTAGCGCTCCTGAGTACGAACCAGGGGCTCCGCCTCCAGTTGCGCAAACAGCGGTGACAAATCCTGCCACTGGCTCGGACTGAGCATGGGTTTAAGTTCCTCGAGCGCATCCAGCAATTCTTGCTCTGGGTAGGACAGCAATGCGGCAAAGATGCGGTAGATATTGGCGTGATCCATGATTTTTAATCCACCTTGTTCTTGCGACGCGATTTGGGCATGTCTACAAAAATATTGCTGCCTCGTTTGCGATTACCGAACAAAGAAGGCTCGGACGTGCCATCCGAGCAGCCATTGCCGAAAGTAAACCCACAACTACCCTTCTCGTTAAAACTATCCTCCACCAGTTCTTTGTGCGAACTGGGGATGACGAAACGATCTTCGTAGTTGGCAATCGCCAGTACTTGATACATTTCTTCAACCTGTGCCGCGCTCAAGCCGACTTGCTCGAGCACGGCGGCATTGGGCTTCTTGTCGACCACTTCGCTGCGCTTGTAGGCACGCATGGCCAACATGCGATCTAGCGCCGACAGGATTGGCTCCTCCTTACCGGCGGTGAGCAGATTGGCAAGGTACTTGACCGGTATACGCAAATCCTTTGTCTCTGGAATGATGCCGTTCATACCCAATTGACCCGCTTCGGCTCGCGACTGAATTGGCGAGAGCGGTGGGATGTACCAAACCATGGGTAGGGTGCGATATTCAGGGTGCAGCGGGAAGGCAATTTTCCACTCCATCGCCATTTTCCATACCGGCGATTTTTTGGCGGACTCCAGCCAGTTATCAGGGATGCCCTGACGGCGAGCTTCCTCGATGATCTTCGGATCATTCGGATCCAGGAAAACCTTGAGCTGAGCCTCGTACAAATCTTTTTCGTCCTCAACCGAAGCGGCCTCACTGATCTTATCTGCGTCATACAGAATGACGCCAAGATAGCGAATACGCCCAACACAGGTTTCGGAACACACGGTCGGCTGGCCGGCCTCCAGGCGCGGATAGCAAAAGGTGCACTTCTCCGCCTTTCCAGATTTCCAGTTGTAGTAAATCTTTTTATATGGGCAGCCAGAGACGCACATGCGCCAGCCACGGCACTTGTCCTGATCGACCAAAACGATGCCATCGTCCTCGCGTTTGTACACAGAGCCCGAGGGGCAACTCGCCACGCAACTGGGGTTCAGGCAGTGTTCGCACAGACGCGGCAGATACATCAAGAACGTGTTCTCGAAAGTCGAGTACATCTCTTTCTGGATATCCTTGAATAACTGGTCGCGCGAACGCGAGGCGAACTCACCGCCCAGATCATCCTCCCAGTTGGGACCCCACTCGATCTTCTCCATTTTCTTGCCAGTGATGGCAGAGATCGGTCGCGCAGTCGGCGGCGTTTGCGACAGTGGCGCGTTTTGCAAATGCTCGTAATCGAAGGTGAAAGGCTCGTAGTAATCGTCGATTTCAGGCATGTTCGGGTTGGCGAAAATGTTGGCAAGAATCTTTTTCTTGCCACCCTGACGCGGCTCCAGCTTGCCATTGTCGCGGCGAACCCATCCGCCCTTCCATTTCTCCTGGTTTTCCCACTCCTTGGGAAAGCCGATACCGGGCTTGCTTTCAACATTATTGAACCAGGCGTATTCGACGCCGTCGCGGCTGGTCCACACGTTTTTGCATGTAACGGAACAAGTGTGGCAACCGATGCACTTATCGAGGTTCAGCACCATGGCTACCTGGGCGCGGATCTTCATGCCTGTTCTCCTTCTTGCGTTTCTTTGAGCGGACCTTCCAGCCAATCCACCTTATTCATTTTGCGCACGATCACGTACTCATCGCGGTTGCTGCCAACGGTGCCGTAGTAATTGAAGCCATAAGCCAACTGGGCATACCCCCCGATCATGTGGGTCGGCTTGGTCACCGTACGCGTCACCGAGTTGTGCATGCCGCCACGCATGCCGGACACTTCCGCCCCCGGCACATTCACGATTTTTTCCTGGGCGTGATACATCAAACACATCCCCACCGGTACGCGTTGGCTCACCACCACGCGTGCAGTTAGCGTGCCATTAACGTTAAAGACCTCGACCCAATCGTTGTCGACCAGCCCGGCCTGCTTGGCTTCAATCTCCGACACCCAGACGTGCGGCCCGCCACGCGACAGCGTGAGCATGCGCAGGTTGTCGGTGTAGGTTGAGTGGATGCCCCATTTTTGATGCGGAGTGATCCAGTTCAGCACCAGCTCTGTATTGCCATTGCTGTGCTTGCCCAGCATCGGTTCGATGGTGCGAGTATTGATGGCCGGCTTGTAGATACACAGGCCTTCGCCGAAATCGAGCATCCAGCGGTGATCCTGATAGAACTGCTGACGCCCAGTGAGCGTGCGCCATGGGATCAGCTCATGCACATTGGTATAGCCGGCGCTGTAGCTCACTTCTTCAGACTCCAAACCCGACCAGGTCGGCGAAGAGATGATCTTGCGTGGCTGAGCCTGCACGTCGCGAAAGCGAATTTTGTCGTGGTCGCGCCCCGCGGCCAGATGCTTATGATCAATGCCGGTAATCGCGCCTAAGGCTTCCCAAGCCTTTACCGCCACATGTCCATTGGTTTCTGGCGCCAGCATCAAAATCATTTCAGCGGCATCGATGGCGGTATCCAGCTTTGGCCGCCCTTGACTGACACCAGGTTCAGTCACCAGCTTGTTCAACTCACCCAGCTCGTGCATCTCTTTCTCAGTGTTCCAACCAATTCCCTTGCCGCCATTGCCTGATGTTTCAAGCAGTGGGCCAATGGACGTGAATTTTTTGTAAACGTCGCCAAAGTTGCGCTCCACCACGGTCATCTGCGGCATTGTCTTGCCCGGAATGGGCTCGCACTCACCGTGCTTCCAGTCCTTCGGCTCGAATGGCTGGCCCAACTCTCCCGGGGTGTCGTGCATTAGCGGCGTGAGCACCAGATCCTTACGCGTCCCAAGGTAGTCTTTCGCGATTTCAGAGAATTTCTCGGCGATAGTCTTGTAGATCTCCCAATCACTCTTCGATTGCCACAGCGGTTGCACGGCCTCAGACAGTGGGTGAATGAAGGGGTGCATGTCTGAGGTATTGAGGTCATCTTTCTCGTACCACGTGGCCGATGGCAGCACGATGTCGCCATACAGACAGGTGGTAGACATGCGAAAGTCCAACACGACGAGTAGATCCAGCTTGCCTTCGGCAGCTTCCCCCACCTTCACTTCGCTCGGTTTGATAGTCGTTCCATCGTCGCTAAACACGGCGTTCTGAGTGCCCAGTAAGTATTTAAGAAAGTACTCGTGGCCCTTGCCTGAGCTGCCCAAAATGTTGGAGCGCCACACGAACAGATTGCGTGGGAAATTTTTCGGGTTTTCCGGGTCATCGCAGGAAAAGTTTAGGCGCCCAGCCTTCAGCTCTGCCACCGTATGCTTGATCGGATCAAGGCCCTTGGCTTCAGCCTGGTCGACCAGATCCATGGGATTGATTTCCAATTGCGGAGCGGAGGGCAGCCAGCCCATGCGCTCGGCCTTGGCATTCATATCCAGTAGCGCAAGATGGCTGTATTTCCCTGCGTCTGCCGTGGGCGACAGGATGTCGTCCAGTGCCAATTTTTCATGACGCCACTGGCTAGTATGGTTATAGAAAAAGGAGGTGCCATTCATCTGCCGGGGTGGGCGTACCCAGTCACCAGCAAACGCCAGTGGAGTCCAACCGGTTTGTGGGCGCAGCTTTTCCTGACCCACGTAATGTGCCCATCCGCCACCACTCTGGCCGATACAGCCGCACATCATCAGCATATTTATAATGCCGCGATAGATCATGTCATTGTGGTACCAGTGATTCAGCGCGGCCCCCACAATCACCATGCTCTTGCCCTGCGTGTCGTGCGCGTTCTGAGCGAACTCGCGAGCCACCTGAATGACCAGATGCGGCTTCACCCCAGTGTGCCTCTCTTGCCAAGCGGGGGTATAGGGCACATCCTGATCGTAACTGGACGCTACGTTTTTACCACCCAAACCGCGATCCACGCCGTAGTTGGCCATGGTCAGGTCAAACACAGTGGTCACCAATGCATCAGAGCCATCTGCCAGACGAATGCGTTTAACCGGCACCTTTCGCACCAAGACGTCATCAGCATCAGTACCGCCGTAGTAGCTGAAGCCGACATCGACCAGATCATCGCGGCTATCAATCAAGGACAGCCGTGGGTTGATCTCGGCCTTGCTGCCGCCATTTTTCTGCTGCAGGTTCCAACGACCAATCATGTCGCCTTGCTCCCCCCAGCGAAAGCCGATACTGCCATTTGGCACAACGAGCTCGCCCGACGCATCGTCGATCAAGAGCGTCTTCCATTCGGCATTATTAGCTTGCTCGGTCAGAGACAGATGCGAGGCGCGCAGGAAGTAGTCCGGCACCTGATGCTCGCCGTTGGGTTTAAGCATCACCAGCATCGGCAAATCTGTGTATTGCTTGGCGTAACCAGTGAAATAATCCGACTGATTTGCTGTATGGAATTCCGTCAGAATCACATGGCCCATGGCCATGGCCAGTGCTGCATCGGTACCCTGCTTGGGCGCCAACCAGATGTCGCCAAATTTGACCATCTCGCCATAGTCACTCGACACCGCTACGGTCTTGGTGCCCTTGTAGCGTACCTCGGTGTAGAAGTGGGCATCCGGCGTGCGCGTTTGCGGCACATTGGAACCCCACACCATCAAGTAGGTGGAGTTGTACCAGTCTGCCGACTCTGGCACGTCGGTCTGTTCGCCCCATACCTGTGGACTTGAGGGCGGCAGATCGCAATACCAGTCATAAAAAGACAGGCAGGCGCCTCCAATCAGCGACAGGTAGCGTGCCCCGGCCGCATAAGAAACCATAGACATGGCCGGGATTGGAGAGAAACCGAGCACTCGATCAGGGCCGAATTTTTTGATAGTGAAAGCATTGGCTGCAGCAATGACTTCACTGACTTCATCCCATGTCGCGCGCACGAAACCACCTTGGCCACGCACGCTCTTGTAACGTTTTGCCTTGACTGGATCCTGACTGATCGACTCCCAAGCTTCGGTCGGGCTCTGGGTTTTGCGCGCCTCCCGCCACATCTCCATCAGCCGGCCGCGAATCAAGGGGTATTTCACACGCTGTGCTGAATAGACATACCAGCTGTAGGAAGCGCCACGCGGGCAACCGCGCGGTTCATGATTTGGCAGGTCTGGGCGGGTGCGTGGATAGTCAGTCTGCTGGGTTTCCCACGTAATTAGCCCGTTTTTGACATAAACCTTCCACGAACACGAGCCCGTGCAGTTAACGCCATGCGTGGAGCGCACCACCTTGTCATGCTGCCAACGGCTACGATAGGTGTTCTCCCACGTACGATCCTCATCCACCACCGCGCCATGGCCGTCGGAAAAAGTCTCCTTGGTGCGTGAGAGGAACTTCAGTCGATCAAGAAAGTGACTCATGTTTTGTCTCCGTTGAAATCAGCAAGGCATAGCGGCGTTACGGCGGCTGTAACACCACCACGTAATCACCACACAGCTCAGGTAAAAAGCGATAAAGCACCACAACGCAGCATCGACCGAACCAGTCGTCGCAATCGAAGTGCCGAAACTTTTGGGAATGAAGAAGCCGCCATAGGCCCCGATTGCGGCGGCAAACCCCAGTGCAGCAGCACTTTCCTTGGCTGCTTCACGAGCCGCCAGGGCATGTCCAGCAGGTCCACGCTGAGCAACAAGGGCTTGCGTGCGCTCGGTAAGAAAAATCACCGGAATCATGCGAAAGGTTGACCCGTTGCCAATCCCCGAAAGCGCGAACAACACAACAAACATCGCAAGGAAGCCAGAAAATTCACCGCCCACACCTGCGTGCGGCAGAAACTGGATAACGCCCCACACCGCAGCGGCCATCAGGATGAAGATCCAAAAGGTCACGCGCGCGCCACCAACCTTGTCAGCAAACCAACCGCCCGCCGGCCGTGTTAGCGCCCCCACTAGCGGCCCCAAAAAGGCCAATGCCGTCGGATCTACCGCAGGAAACTCCGTCTTGGTCAGCATCGCGAATGCTGCCGAGAAGCCAATAAAAGAACCAAAAGTGCCTGTGTAAAGCCAACACATGATCCAGTTGTGTGGGCGCTTGAAAATCACCGCTTGCTCAGCAAACGAGGCCTTGGCGTCCGCTATGTCGTTCATGCCAAACCAAGAAAAAACAGCCGAGACCACAATAAATGGCACCCAAACAAAAGCTGCATTCTGCAACCACACCGTCTTCGTAATATCGCCCTTGATCCAAGTCTGCGCCTCACCGCCCAGAGCGCCAAAGAGCCCGAAACCAATCACCACGGGCACCACGAATTGCATGATGGAAACCCCCAGATTGCCCAGTCCGGCATTCAGTCCCAGCGCAGTTCCCTTCTCGGATTTTGGGTAGAAAAAACTGATGTTTGCCATGCTTGAACTAAAGTTACCTCCGCCAAAACCACAGAGAAGGGCCAGCATCAACATCACCGGATAGCTGGTATTGATATCCTGTACTGCAATGCCAATCCCCAGAGCCGGAATGAGCAGTGAGACGGTTGAAATCGTCGTCCAGCGCCGACCACCGACGATAGGGACAAGAAAGGAATAGAAAATACGCAAGGTCGCGCCCGACAAGGCGGGAAGCGCCGCCAACCAAAACAATTGATCTGTCGTGAATTTAAAGCCCACGTTCGGCAGATTCACGACCACCATGCTCCACACCATCCAAACTGAAAATGCCAGCGTGAGTGCGGGAATCGAAAGCCACAGATTGCGCCGAGCAACCTGCTTGCCGCTGGCGTGCCAGAATTCCTGACTCTCCGGCTCCCAACGAGTCAATACGTGTGTGGACATGCGCCTCTCCTTATTGAACAGAATGTGTTCTATGTTTTCGCTGTCGTGGACGCAGTTGCCGAGACCTTCGACCTGAATCCGTAATGCATGCAAACGAGTGATACGCAGACGGTGCCGTAGAGCAACATGAAGGCGCTGGAACGAATACCGGTCAGATCGACCGCCGCGCCAAACATGATGGGTAGGATGAATCCACCCATGCCGCCAGCCAACCCCACCACGCCAGAGACGGCGCCAATGTTGTCGGGAAACTCATCTGCGATGAACTTGAAGACCGAGGCCTTTCCGACCGCCATTGCCACGCCAACCACTAACAAAATTAAGGTAAACAAGACTGGAGTGAGGCCAATAAAGAAGCTGCGTGGCCCACTCACCGTATGCACGGTAAATTCGGTCTGCGGGTAGGAGAGCAAGAAGAACGCAACCCAGCAAATCCACATCACCCACCAAGTCACCTTGTATGCCCCGAGACGATCAGACACCCAGCCGCCGAGTGCGCGCAGCACTCCGCCCGGCAAAGAAAAACACGCCGCCAGTAAAGCCGCGCTCTGGATACTGAAGCCGTATTCCTGCGTGTAGTACTTGGTCATCCACAAGGCCAAAGCCACATAGCCGCCAAAGACAACCGAGTAATACTGGCAATAGCGCAGCACTCTGGGGTCGGCAAGCAGGCGCAACTGATCCCGTAAAGTTGTTCGATGCGAACTGACGTGAGTCGGATCGCTGGCGGAAAAAACCAGAACAGCGCGGCCGTCAACAACATCACCGTCGCATACACTTTTGGCAACGCCTGCCAGCCCCAAGCGGCAATAATTCCTGGCGCTACAAATTTTGTTAGCGCAGAGCCGGAGTTTCCCGCCCCGAAAATTCCCATCGCCAGCCCCTGCCGATCGCGTGAAAACCACCGTGCGACATAGGGGGTACCCACCGAAAAAGCCCCTCCAGCCAAGCCCACAAACAACCCCAGCACAAGAAAGTGCCAGTAATGCGTGGCGTAGGCTATTAACCAAATCGGCAATACCGTTGCAAGCATCAGACAAAACAGTACGACGCGGCCACCGAATCGATCCGTCCACACGCCCAGCAAAATTCTCACCAAAGATCCCGTCAGTACCGGCGTCGCCGCCAGCAGCCCGAACTCGGTTTCGTTCAGCCCAAGCTGTGCCGCTAGTGGGATGCCCAGTACCGCAAACATCATCCACACCGCGAAACAGACCGTAAAGGCTACGGTGCTTGAAGCGAGAACCCTCAGAGCGTTGCGTTTGGGCATGGCAGCAATTGTTAAATATCCAATTTAGCAAGGATATTCGTTACTGGCCTTTCTAGATATTCGCCACAAGTAGGGGAGAGGTAGCTCGAAAGATCTAGGCACACAAAAGATCGACAGCAATTGAATCTTTAATAAGATTCATATAAAGTAGATCTTATGGCGTAGTGCCAGATAAACCCTCTTGGAGGAGAAAAGATGAAATCGTCACGCAGACTTTGGCAGTGGCTGGCAGCGATTTTCTTGCTGTCATTTGCCGCATTAGGCTGGATGGGCCGTGAAATTTACCTGTCTGCGCCCCCCATTCCGGCGCACGTCGTCAGCACGGATGGCTCCCCCGTGTTTTCAGAAGGCCAGGTACAGCAAGGACAGGAAGCCTGGCTGTCGGCTGGCGGGCAACAACTGGGTTCGGTATGGGGACACGGCAGTTACGTAGCGCCAGACTGGTCGGCAGACTGGTTGCACCGCGAGGCCATCGCCTTGCGCGAGACCATCGCACAGAAACAATACAAGGCCGCTTTCCCGGATCTGAACAGCGACGAGCAGGCTGTCGTCAATGCGCGTGTCAAGAAAGAGCTGCGCACCAATACTTACGACGCCGCGACCCACACCATCACGATCAGCGCCGAACGTGCCCTCGCGGTGCGTCAGCTGGTGCAGCACTACACAGGCCTGTTCGGCACCGACCCCGCGCTGGATACGCTGCGCGAGCAGTACGCCATGGTTAAGGCTTCGCTCAAAAATCCGCAAGATTTGCAGGCGCTGCCCGCATTTTTCTTCTGGTCCGCGTGGGCTGCTGCGACGGATCGTCCGGGCGAAACGCATTTGTCCTACACCAGCAACTGGCCGCACGAGCCCTTGGTCGATAACGTTCCAACCACCGGCAATGGCGTGTGGTCCATCATCAGCGTGGTACTGCTGATTGCGGGCGTGGCGGTCATGGTTGCCTATCACTCTTCACACAAGGAAGAGGGTGATCCGGAGCCACCGCATAACGATCCGTTATTCGAACTTAAACCGACGCCCTCAATGCGCGCGACGATCAAATATTTCTACGTCGTCATCGCACTCCTGCTGGTTCAGGTGGGCATGGGCGCCATTACGGCCCACTATGCAGTGGAGGGCCAGAGCTTCTTCGGTATTCCACTGGCTGAATTCCTGCCCTACACCGTGAGCCGAACCATCCACACGCAATTGGGTGTGCTATGGATTGCCACGGCTTGGCTGGCAACCGGTCTGTATATCTCACCGGCCTTGTCGGGCCATGAGCCGAAGTACCAGAAGCTTGGGGTGGACGTCCTCTTCTATGCCTTGATACTGGTCGTCGTCGGCTCGATCGCCTGCGGTTGGGTTGGCACCCTGCAACGCCTGGGCACCAACTTCAGTTTCTGGCTTGGCAATCAGGGGCTGGAATACACCAGCATGGGACGCATCTGGCAGTACGGCTTGTTCGCTGGCCTGATGATCTGGCTGACCCTGATGGGACGTGGTCTGTGGCCTGCCTTGAAACGTCCGAGCGAAAGCCGGGGCCTAATCGCCATGGTATTCCTGTCGGCCATGTGTATCGGCGGCTTCTACGCCAGTTCCCTGATGTGGGGTCAGCACAGCCATTACTCGATGATCGAATACTGGCGCTGGTGGCTGGTGCACCTGTGGGTTGAGGGCTTCTTTGAAGTGTTCGCCACTGCCGTTATTGCACTGATCTTTACCCGCCTCGGTTTGATCCGTGCAGCCACGGCCAATACGGCTATCGTGATGGAAACCATCGTTTTCCTGTTCGGAGGCATCTTGGGCACCCTGCATCATCTGTACTTCACCGGCACACCGACTTCAGTTATCGCTGTCGGTTCCATGTTCTCCGCACTGGAGGTCGTACCGCTGGCGCTGGTGGGTATAGAGGGCTATCGCAACTACGTGCGCATGCGGTCTGCGCCTTGGGTCGCTAACTACCGCTGGATCATCCTGTACTTCATCGCCGTTGGTTTCTGGAATACGGTTGGCGCTGGTCTGCTGGGTTTCTCAATCAACCCGCCAATCTCGCTGTACTACGTACAGGGCCTGAACCTGACGGCAGCGCACGGTCACGCGGCCTTGTTCGGCGTGTATGGCATGCTGGGCATTGGTTTGATGCTGTTCTGTTTGCGCGGACTGATGCCACGTGCAGCCTGGCAAGACAAGTTGCTTGCCCCTGGCTTCTGGATGCTCAATATTGGTCTGGCCATGATGGTTTTCATCTCCCTCGTGCCAGCGGGTATTTATCAGGCTTGGGCCAGCGTGAGCGAGGGTCTGTGGTATGCACGTTCGCCGGAAATCATCCATTCCAAGGTGATGACCACGCTGGTCTGGCTGCGCGTACCGGGTGACATTGTGTTCGCGCTGGGCGTCGTGTTTCTGGGGGTGTTTGCTCTGTGTCTGTTACTCCGCAAGCACCAGCCAGACGTGATCGCGGCCAAGTTGCAGGCAAAAAAAGACTGAACCTCAATGGTTGTGCCATGCGCGGCGCGCATGGCACAACAAACCATGAGCGGAAATCGCCCGCGCCGATCAGCGCGGGCACTATTCAGGTTTGCCGATGACTTACTGGACCATCAAATACCTGCACGTCAGCTGCGTCATGCTAAGTATCAGCCTGTTCGTACTGCGTGGCTGCCTGCAACTGGCGGGAGTGGACTGGCGACGCTGGAAACTCCTGCGCATTGCGCCGCATGTGGTCGATACGGCATTGCTGGGTGCTGCCATCTGGCTCACCCTCCTGTTGCACCAATATCCGTTCGCGAATAGCTGGCTCACAGCCAAGCTGCTGGCGCTAGTCGCCTATATCTTGTTGGGCACGATAGCATTGAAAGCCACTCAGCCCCCTGCACGTGCCGCTGCGGCCGGCGTGGCAGCCCTGTTCTGTGTGAGCTACATCGTCAGTGTGGCCACGACTCATTCAGCCACCCTCGGTTTTTTCTGATCACTCGCCTCCGGGAAAGCACGCGTCATGGCCAAGAAATTTCCGATCCACCCCGCCCACCCGGAACGAATTTGCTGGGGCTGCGACAAATACTGTTCGGCCGACTCGATGAATTGCGGCAACGGTTCCGAGCGCACGCTTCACCCTGCTGAAATGCTCGGGAACGACTGGTACAAGGATGGCAGTTGGGGCATCGAGTTTTCTGAGCCCACAGACGAGCTGAACAAATAGAACTCCTGATTCGGCCTTAATCTCTGCTTTTTTGCATGCTTGTACTGATCACTACTGTCCGGTTAAACGAGAGGCCGCATTGCTGAAAGCCACGACTAATGCGGCTTTCCGAGCGACGAGAGGTGGTGTCGATTTGAACGGCGACGAACAATTCGGGCAGGCTTCCGGGTTTTTTCCCGGAGACCGCGATGAATACACTTCTCAGTACGGCACTTCGTGTAATCAGTTGAATTTATTCGCCGTTTAACCAGACTGCAGTGATAACAACTTGCGCGTAAAGAAAAGATGCACCGTGCGCAGGGTTAGGTAACCGATAAACAGATTCGCGCCAACAAACACCGGGATTGCGAGAACCTGCGCAACAGGAACACCGGCGAGCGCCAATTTGAGGCCGCTGACCGTGGCGGCCGCAATGCCGAAGGTGTAGGCACAGTAGGACGGCGCAAACGTTTGTTCTCCCAGCCAAGCGCCCAGGCGGATACCCGCCGCATTGGGAAACACGACATCCTCTTCTCGCTTGCGCATCGCCATTGTCTTCTCCAGAATTGCCAATGAGTGGCAGCGCCATGGGAGTCGTCGAATTGGACTCAATCTCATGAACGGGATGCGGCTCATGCCGCTCACCACTGTCGCTGGCGATTCCCGGACCATGCTCTCAGGTGGGCTCGCACCCAGCGTCCAGAAACGCTGCGCACTCGCACCAATGCTGTGTCGGTCATATCGGCGCTGCCACTCACCTTATAGCGCAAGCTTGTTTCTCCGCGAACGCCGGGCGCCGCCAGGGGGCTGGGATGCTCTCAAGAAACTAAAGCGTAAGTTGTTGTTTTTATTAATAATACATATTCCACGGTTTTGGTGGGATTGGGAAGCTGAAGAGACACGCTGTACTCATCGAGCTTGCTTGTTTGCTAACTTGCGCTAAGTTAGTAATTACTTACTTACTTACTCATTGGCGAGCGCAAATCAAGTGGATCCCCGTGCAAAACAACTCCCTGCAGACGAGCGCCGCACCGTAACGGTGGCGGCGGTGATCGAGCTGGCGGGCTCGCAGAACCCTAGCGAAATCACGACGGCCGCCATTGCCCAGCATATGCATCTGACGCAAGGGGCGCTGTTTCGCCACTTCGCGAGCAAGGAGGCGATCTGGCAGGCGGTGATGGAATGGGTGGCGGATCGTTTGCTGGCGCGGATTGATCGTGCGGCAGAGGGCCTGACCTCGCCGATGGCGGCGCTGCAGGCGATGTATTTGAGCCATATCGAATTCATCGTTGCGCATCCGGGGGTGCCGCGCATGATGTTTGGCGAATTGCAGCGCGCCGAATCGACACCGGCCAAACGCGTGGCACAGACGCTGATCGAGCGCTATGCCGAACGTCTGGGGCAGCGAATCGAGCAAGGCAAGGCGCTTGGCGAGATGGCGCCGGATCTGGACACCCAGGCCGCCGCAGTGCTCTTCATCGGCACGATTCAGGGCCTGGTGATGCATTCCATGCTCTCGGGCGACATTCAGCAAATCCGCACGCGGGCACCGGGCGTTTTTGCCCTGTACCAGCGCAGCTTGCGAGGTGCAGCATGAAAAATTTTCTGCGCACACAGGGCCGGCGTCTGGCAATGGTGGCGGTGTTGCTGCCACTGCTGGCGCTGTTTGCCTACGCGGCCTTGCGAGCCGGGCCGCTCGCGCCAGTGCCGGTGACGGTGGCCAGTGTGGCGCGAGCGTCGATCACGCCGGCCTTGTTCGGCATCGGCAGTGTCGAGGCACGCCGCACGCACAAGATCGGGCCGACCTTTGTGGCCCGCCTCAAGCGCGTCGAGGTGCAGACGGGCGATCGGGTCAAGGCCGGGCAATTGCTGGGCGAAATGGAGCCGATTGATCTGGACGACAAACTGGGGGCGCAGGATGCGGCTGTGAAGCGCGCGGAAGCCAGCGTGCTGACCGTTGAAGCGCAGATCCAGGAAGTCGGTGCGCGCAAGACCTTTACCGAAAATCAGGCCCGCCGCTACGAGCAACTGTTTGCCGCGCGGAACGTCAGCGAAGAGGGCGTCGAAGCCAAGCGTCAGGATGCGCGCGCTGCGCAAGGGGCGCTGGCGGCGACACAGGCCAATCTGGCCGCTGCGCGTCAGGAACTGGCTCGCCTGCGGGCGGAGCGCGAGGGGCTGGGCCGGCAGCGTGCCAGCCTGCGACTGATCTCGCCGATTGATGGCCTGGTGACGCGGCGCGATGCCGACCCCGGCAGCACGGTCGTTGCGGGTCAGGCGGTAATCGAGATCGTCGAGCCCGGCAGTCTCTGGATCAAGGCGCGCTTCGACCAATTGCGCGCAAAGGGCTTGCAGGCGGGCTTGCCGGCACAGATCGCCCTGCGCGCGCAGGCGGGTCAGCTCTTGGCAGGGCGCGTGCTGTACATCGAACCCTACGCCGACCCGGTCACCGAAGAGCTGTTGGCCAAGCTCGCCTTCACCCCGATGCCTGCCGCAGTGCCCGCGATTGGCGAGCTGGCCGAGGTGACGGTGATGCTGGCCGCATTGCCACCCTTGCCGGTGGTATCTAACGCCAGCGTGCAGCGCGTGGGCGGGCAATTGGGCGTCTGGCTGCTGACGGGCGAAGGCTTGCGCTTTACGCCGGTCACGCTGGGCGTGGCGGATCTTGAGGGGCGCGTGCAAGTGACTGAGGGTCTGCAAGGCGGCGAGCGTGTCGTCGTGTATAGCCAGAAGGCCTTGAGCGCGCAGAGCCGGATCAAGATCGTTGAACGCCTTGTGGGTGTCGCGCCATGATCAGCCTGGCCGGGCGCGACATCCTGCATACCTGGGGGAAATTCGTGTTCACGGGCATCGGCCTGGGGCTGCTGATCGGTGCCACCCTGACCATGGCTGGCGTGTATCGCGGCATGGTCGATGATGCCAAGGTCTTGCTCGACAACAGCGGTGCCGATTTGTGGGTGGTGCAGCAGGACACGCTCGGCCCCTATGCCGAGGCATCCAGCCTGTATGACGACACCTGGCGCAGCCTGCTGGGCATGCAAGGCGTGGTGCGTGCCGCCAACGTGACCTATCTGAACATGCAGGTGCGCCAGCTCGCCGGGGCGAGTACGCGTGAGGTGCGCGCGATGATCGTCGGCGTCTCGCCGGACGGGCCGGGGCATCCGGGCCAGCCCGGCTATCTGCTGGCCGGGCGGCATATCACACGCAGCCATTACGAAGCCGTTGCGGATATTGCCAGCGGATTCGCGCAGGGGGATCGCATCCAGATCCGGCGCAATGAATACACCGTGGTCGGG
Organism: Uliginosibacterium flavum; assembly: GCF_040566545.1. Lineage (NCBI taxonomy): Bacteria > Pseudomonadati > Pseudomonadota > Betaproteobacteria > Rhodocyclales > Zoogloeaceae > Uliginosibacterium > Uliginosibacterium flavum. Next base: position 3,620 of record NZ_JBEWZI010000027.1, on the reverse strand, counting down.
CTCACGCGGCGCATGGTGTCCTCGGGCGGCGATCCGATGGTCTTCATCCCGCTCAAGGATGCGCAAAGCGCACAGTTCCTCAAGGACAACGATGCCATCGTGCGCCAGCGCGCCCGCACTGCGCAGAATCCGGCTTTCAATTCGCCTGGTGTGCTGAACGCCGTGATCTCCTCGCAAAGCAGCAATCCCTTCGTCAACGCGGTGCTGCTGCAGGTCGACGCGGGTGTCGATCCGGAAAGCGTGGCCGAACCGATCCGGCGTTGGAAGCGGCTGAGCGTCTACACCCGCGCCCAGATGGAAAACATCCTGATCGACAAGCTGATTGCCACCGCCGCCAAGCAGATCGGCATGTTTCTGGCTATTCTGGCGCTCGTCAGTGCGGCCATCGTGGCTTTTATCATCTACACGCTCACCCTCGGCAAGATTCGCGAAATCGCCGTACTCAAACTCATCGGCACGCGTAACCGCACGATTGCCGCCATGATCCTGCAGCAGGCACTGGCGCTGGGCGTGATCGGTTTTGTGGTGGGCAAGATTGCGGCGACTTTATGGGCCCCCGCATTTCCCAAATACGTGTTGCTGGAAACTGGCGATGCCCTGCGCGGCTTTGCGGCAGTGATGCTGATCTGCGCACTGGCCAGCGTGCTGGCGATTCGCGCGGCACTCAAGATTGATCCGGCGGAGGCGATCGGTGGATAAGGGCGAAATCATCACCGGCCAACGCGGCATTCACATCGAAGGCCTGCGCAAGCGCTATGGCAAGGGCGATACGGCCGTCGACGCGCTCCGGGGCGTTACGATGCAGGTCGCACCCGGCGAAGTCGTCGGGCTGATCGGGCCCTCCGGATCGGGTAAAAGCACGCTGCTCAAATGTCTTGGCGCCGTGATCGAACCGAGCGCTGGGCGCATGAGCCTGGGGCCGCAAGTGATCTTTGATAATGGCTGGAAGATCCCGGATCTGCGCGCCCTGCGCCGCGACAAAATCGGTTTCGTCTTTCAGGCGCCTTACCTGATTCCGTTTCTGGACGTGACCGACAACGTCGCCCTGCTGCCGATGTTGGCAGGCTGCTCCAACGGCGAAGCCCGTGCCCGCGCCGTCGAACTGCTCGCCGCGCTGGACGTCGCGCATCGTGCCAAAGCCATGCCCGCACAGCTCTCCGGCGGCGAGCAACAGCGTGTTGCGATAGCCCGTGCCCTGATCAACCGCCCGCCCGTCATCCTGGCCGACGAGCCGACAGCACCCCTCGACAGCGAACGTGCGCTGGCCGTCATTCAGATCCTCAACCAGATGGCGCGACAGTTCGACACCGCAATCATCGTGGTGACGCACGACGAAAAAATCATTCCCACCTTCAAACGGATTTACTTCATCCGCGATGGAGAAACCCACGAAGCGGCGGGCGAAGGCCGCTTGCCCGGAGAGAAATCATGAAAATCAATACCCTCAAATCATTGAGCATCGCCGCCATTCTTTTCGGCACACTCACCGTCTTCAGTGGCGGCCGCGCCCTGTTTGGCGACGCTGAGGCGCAAGCCGCCGTCGGCAATGCCGTGGGCTTCGTGCTGTGGTTCAACTTTCTAGCCGGCTTTGCCTATGTGCTGGTGGGCGCGGCGTTATGGCAGGGGCGACGCTGGGCAGTATGGGGCGCTGGCGCGCTGGCGCTGGCCACCGCACTGGTCGCCGCAGGATTTGGATTGCATATTATGAGCGGCGGTGCGTTCGAGATGCGCACCGTCGGGGCCATGACCATCCGACTGACATTCTGGTTGACGGTGTTTGCCGTGGCGCCGCGGATACGTTGATGGCTGCCGATCAGGCGTCGGGCTTCGAGCAGTATCGCAAGCCGACGCGGCGCGACGAATTTTTGCGGACGATGGAGGTGCCGGTGCCTTGGGCGGCGCTGTGCGAAGAGATCGCGTCGAATTACCCGGTCGCGGGGCGCCCTCCCATTGGGTTGGAGCGGATGCTGCGCATTCACTTCATTCAGCACTGGTTCACCCGGAGCGAATCTGCTGAGGTTGCGACAAGTACTGTTCTGCCGACTCGATGAACTGCGGCAACGGTTCAGAGCGCACGCCGCACCCTGCCGAAATGCTCGGGGACGACTGGCACAAGGATGGTAACTGGGGCATCGAATTTTCTGAGTCCACAAACGATCCGAATAAAAAAATTCCTGACTCTGCCTCAATACCTGCTTTTTTTGCATGCTTGCACAGAACTGTTGAATGAAGAGCGGGTTAGACACCCGGGTAATTTTCAACGCGCACTACTCAAGCCAATCGAGCCCTATTGTTCGCGCACCAACAGTGCTAATCCCAATACGGTTCAGCACCGAACCGCGCCAGCAGATATTCGATGAACGCCCGGGTTTTCAAAGGAAGATGCCGATTGAGCAAATGAACGGCGTACAGAAAACGCTCAACCGGAACATAGCCGGGCAAAACCTCTACCAACCTTCCTGCCTGCAATTCTTTGCCTACGATAAATGTGGGTAACAGCGCAAGGCCGACGCCGCCTAGCACGGCTTGCGAAAGCGCTTCGTCGTCATTCATGCGCAATGTGCCGGAAACCGGCACCGCGATATCGCCATCTGGGCCGCACAGACGCCAGTGCCCACCGGTACTCATATAGGAGTAGTCCAGGCAGTTGTGGCGCTCCAGATCGCCCGGCGCTTGTGGCGTTCCGCGGCTGGCAAGGTAGGACGGGCTGGCGCAAATCTTCCGGCGGATCGGGGCGAGTTTGCGGGCCACCAGGTTCAGCCCTGGCTCAGCGGTGATGCGTAAGGCCAGGTCATAGCCTTCCTCAACCAGATCGACGAAGCGGTCACTGATGGTCAGATCTACCGAAAGATCAGGGTATTGCGCCATGAAACCGGGCAATGCAGGCGCTACATGCAGTGTGCCGAAGGCTACCGATGAACTGATTTTAAGCGTGCCGCGCGGTTCCAGATGCAGGCGATTGATGGTGTCTTCCGCCAGGCTGAGCTCATCCAGAATGCGATCGCAATGTTCGAAGTAGGCTTCGCCTACCTCGGTCAGACTGAGCCTGCGGGTGCTGCGTTGCAGTAAGCGCACGCCCAGCATGCTTTCCAGCCGGGATACTGATTTGCTGATCCGGGATTTGGAAACATTCAGCTTGGTGGCCGCGCCAGTGAAGCTTTTTTCCTTGACTACCTGGGCAAAGATCAACATGTCATTGATGTCGTGCATACAGGTCTCATTGTTTCCGTATTGGAAACATTGTTGTGCAATTTGCCTGGCTTATCAAGCTAAACTGTGTGGCCTTATGATGTTCGTGAATTTAAAAAAGCGCGTTTTCAGGCCGAAAGTGCCATTTGTCGAGGAAAGTCAGTCCAGTCTTTCGATAATCTATTTGTCGGCGCCAGTCGCAGCATCTCCTGTGAACGATTGTTGGTTTCTGCTTTGTTTCCAAGGTGGCGCCAAATCTGTCACCCCACTGATCATCAAATACACCTGCGAATTCAGGTTCGCCAAGGGAGTTGCACGTCCATGCATTACGCCTCACATGAAGAATTCGTCGCCCGCGTGGCCAAGCAAAATCCGGGTCAGCCGGAGTATCTGCAGGCTGTGACGGAGGTGATGGAAAGTCTGTGGCCCTT
>NZ_JBEWZI010000026.1:0-49422 GCF_040566545.1 Uliginosibacterium flavum | reverse complement strand
CTGCCGGTTTCGAACAAACTCGTCATCAGCAGAGAAGCGGAATTATGGCCAAGACCAAGCCTCGCGTCAAGGTCTTCTCAATAAAAAGTTAAAACTCCTTGCATAACGTCCTACCCTGCATGAACCCAAAAAGGCGCCGAAGCGCCCTTTGAATGGCAACAAAACTTAAGCAGAAAACGAAGAGCCGCAACCGCAAGTAGTTGTGGCGTTGGGGTTGCGAATCACGAACTGCGACCCCTCCAACCCATCTGCATAGTCAATCTCAGCCCCCACCAAATACTGGTAGCTCATGGAGTCGATCAACAGGGTTACTCCGTTTTTCTGCAATTGGGTGTCGTCTTCATTCACCTCTTCATCAAAAGTAAATCCATACTGAAAGCCTGAACAACCGCCTCCAGACACGAAGACGCGCAGCTTCAAGTCAGCATTACCCTCTTCTTCAATCAACTCTTTGACTTTATTGGCCGCACTGTCAGTAAAAACCAGCGGATCCGGCATTTCGGTTGCGACGTTCATGTTTTCTCCTACAAGATGGCTCAGCAGTTCCATTCGGCTATTCTGCAGCACATAGCCCACATGTGGCGATTGGATTTTGCTATCGGCCATAAGTTCCGGCACACAAACAAAAACGCCCCGTGAGCGGGGCGTTGACAGACGGCACATCAAAAAAGGTCAAGCCTTCTTGAAAACCAGCTTTTCCTTGATGCGAGCCGACTTGCCTGAACGGCTGCGCAAGTAATACAGCTTGGCGCGACGAACATCACCGCGGCGCTTCAGTTCAATGCTAGCCACCAGCGGAGAGTAAGTCTGGAACGTGCGCTCCACGCCCTCACCAGACGAAATCTTGCGAACGATGAAAGAAGAGTTAAGGCCGCGGTTGCGCTTGGCAATCACCACGCCCTCATAAGCCTGCAGACGCTCGCGGGTACCCTCCTTCACCTTCACCTGAACGACCACAGTGTCGCCAGGGGAAAATTCGGGAATGGTCTTGGCAAGACGGGCAATTTCTTCCTGCTCGAGCTGTTGAATCAGATTCATGCGTATCTCCAATCAAAATGAAGCCTGCTACCCAGGCCGTTCATGCAGAGCAGGTCGCCACCTGATACATGCCTTTGTTATACCTCGCGATCCACTGCAAGGCTGTTTTCCTGCTTGAATAGCTCAAGCAGTAAATTTTCATCACGTCCCAAGACTCGCTTCAACAGCAAATCCGGTCGCTTCCGCCAAGTCCAACCCAGCGCCTGCTTCAGACGCCAACGCCGGATTTCGGCATGATTTCCCGACATCAAAACAGCCGGGACTCGCTCATCGGCGTAGATCTCTGGTCGCGTATAGTGCGGACAGTCCAGTAAGCCAGCAACAAAAGAATCTTCAACCGCCGAGTCCGCATCGTTCAGTGCGCCTGGCAAATGGCGCACGATGGCGTCGATCAATAGCATCGCAGGCAACTCACCACCGGAGACAACGAAATCTCCAATCGAGACCTCTTCATCCACTTCAGCATCAATCAAACGTTGATCGACGCCCTCATACCTTCCGCACAACAACACCAGCGCAGGCTCTTGCGCCAAACGCATCACGCCCGAGTGATCGAGCGGACGCCCTTGCGGCGAAAGATAAACAACCCGGCCCGTCCTTCCTGTCGCAGCGAGCTGGGCCGCTTTCGCAGCCTCGATTGCGCGCGCTAAAGGCGGGGCCATCATCACCATCCCTGGGCCGCCGCCATAAGGCCGATCATCAACCGTTCTATGAATATCGTGCGTGTAATCTCGCGGATTCCAGCACTGCAACGCCCACAAGCCTCGCTCGACAGCACGGCGAGAAATGCCGAAATCACGCACCGCAGCGAACATTTCCGGAAAGATCGTGACGACATCGAAACGCCGCAGCCCCTCCAGATCACTCACCAGTCAGCTTCCCACTCAACTTGAATCTCACCAGCAGCCAGATCCACCTGCCGGATAAAAGCAGCCACAAAGGGGATCAAGCGCTGAGTTTCACCGTCCTCGATTTCCAGCACCGCATGGGCTCCGGTCTCAAGAAGCTTACTCACAACGCCCAATGCCATGCCACCGCTACCCACTATGCGCAAGCCAATCAAATCAGCCCAATAATATTCATCTTTGCCCGGTTTCGGCAAAGCCTCACGCGGCGCGGCAATAAACCAGCCAGCTACCGCTTCAGCAGCAGTACGATCGCCCACGCTTTCAAGCGCAGCCACCACGCCCTTACCATGCAGGCGCAATCCTCTCGGCGCCAAAGCCTGCCAATCCTCAGCACGCTGAGATTCGGGGCTTTTGCCAATCCACCACTGCGGCATCGTGCGCCACGACAATGGATCGTCACCGATAGGCTGAATTTTCAACCAGCCATGAATGCCGAAAGGGGCGACAATGCGCCCCATTACGATCATGCCGCCAGAACCAGCAATCAAACAGCGGTCTTGGCGTGCTGCTTGACCAAGCGAGCAACGGTCGGCGACATCTGCGCGCCATTCTGCTGCCAATAGGTCAGGCGTTCGACATTAACCGAAAGACCTTTTTCGCTCTCGGCGGCGACCGGGTTGTAATAACCCACGCGCTCGATGAAACGACCATCACGGCGATTACGGGAATCGGTCGCAACGATGTTGTAGAAAGGGCGATTTTTTGCGCCGCCACGGGCTAGACGAATAACAACCATGTTCAGTGTCCTGAAAAGTCAGTCCGGCATCAATTTGCCGAGAGCCGAGGATCATAGCCTACATATACGGCCAACTCAATACCTTGTCTGCAAGTTCCTCTACAGATCGAGCAATTTCGCCCTATGGCTTGAGCGCCCAGACCACGGTTCCTTGCTAGAATAGAAATCCAGATCAATCCGGCACGTCCCAGCTCATGTCCACAGACACAGCATCCACCGCAGACGCGACGCACTCGATCCTGGAATGGCTTGCATCTCCACCAAACACGGACCTGATTGACGAAGCGCTCAGGTTGAATCAACAGCTGGATGCGCTTCATAGTCCGACGATTCAAAGCTCGCAGTTTCACAGCTGCATTGAGCTTTTCTACAGCCGTGCTCTACGCCTGTGCGTCGAACATCGACGTGACTTGCGTGGCCATGCACTCCCATTGCCCGCCCCGCAAATGAATCGGGCGCGCAATGTTGCTGAAGCCCTCAAGCGCGTAGCCCTCGGTTTTGAGCGCGTACTCACCGACACCGATGCTCGCGCTGGCACACCACAAAAACGCCTGAACGAAACGGCCTCTGCGCGCGCACTAAGGCTGCTCGGCGAATACTTCCTGACCATGACCCAGGCCGGCATGGACGTTGAGTCGGAAATCTGGCGCATTGCATATCGCCTCTACGCGCTATCGCGCATCGAACTCGGAACGCTGGAGCCGGCAGGCAGCCCCGTTGAGACGGCGCTGTTTGCCTACAAACGTCTGCTGGCCATGATTTCGCTGGAGCCACAAAGCCTTTCACCCGGCGAGCTGGATTGGGCTGCCGAGTACCTGGCGCGTATCAGCGGCCAAGTGCATGTACAAGAACAACGCCCGCCAGGTTTTGACGGCGCCTGGTACTGGCTGGACCCACACGGGGGCGCCGAGCCACAAGCCTGTGTGCGGCGCGATCCGCCGGAGGGAAAATCACTCCTGTTTTTCTCGACAACGGGACTGGCCCGCCGGGCGGGCGAACAACTGGCACGCCACGAAGGCGGGCGCGGCGGGAATGAGCTTGGGGTTGATCCGAATTTTCCTGATGTGCAACCCGCATCCTTACTCGAACGCTTGCGCCAACGCTGGGCCACGCCGCCCAAACGCGAACAGCCCCGTCGCAAACAAGATTACAAGGTCGAAGCCTGTGTCGGCCTGCCTAACATCTGGGCGGTATTGCACAGCAACGACAAACAGCCACAGTCGCTGGTTTCACACTGGACTGTTTCGAACGAAAGTCCCGGCGGCTACGCAATCATGCAGCTCCAAGGTCGTGCCAGCGGTCTTTCCGCCGGTATGGCCGTCGCTTTGCGACGGGATGCGCTCGACCCCTGGAATCTGTGCGTAGTCCGCTGGCTGCGCAGCGATGCGGCCGAACATATCGAGATCGGCCTGCAGATGGTGTCGCGTGGAGCAATTCCAGTTCAAGTCGGCTTCCGTGGCGGCGAGACAGCCAACGGCATGGCCTGCGCACTGGTGCTGCCGGTCCTCCCGGCTTTGCGGCAACATCAGGCAGTGATGGCGCCAGCCGGCACCTATACCTCGCGGCGCTTCTCACTGGTGTCTGACATCGATCGGCTCTACATCGCCCAGTGCCGTCTGCTCACGCTGGATCTGCAGACTTCGAATGTAGAGCTGTTCCAGTTCGAGATCGACCCCTACCCGATCTGAGCCAGCGCAGACACTGGCTGCGCCATCGCCGCGCGCATCTGACCAATCGTCGCATTCAGCAGCTGCTGGTCGTCGAGCGTAATGCCCGGTTCGTGACTCTGCTCCTCCGCCACGCCAACAACAACGCGTGCCATCAGATCGCCGAGCCGAAGAGCGTCGGCTGCGACGCATAACATCCACGCCCCATCCTCCGTTCGCACCACCCAGCCAGCCTGACGCATCTCCTCCAGCATCAATTCGGTACGTACCTGGGTTTCACGACAGGCATTTGCCAGAGATTCCAGCTCAGCCGGCAAACCCAGGCGCTGTGCTGTAATCAAAGCCAGCGCCAGGCGTATGGCAACAAGAATCCGCCCGGAAGGGGTGCGCGGCAACACGCGGTGCCGGCGTTTGAAGTCTGGCAACACGGCCGCCACGGTCGCGCCCAGCAAGATCACAAACCAGGACAGATACACCCAGATCAGAAAGATCGGAACGACTGAGAAGGTGCCGTAGATAAGCGTGAAGTTCGGCAGTTTGGTGAGATAGAAACCAAACAGGCGCTGCACCAGCACCACCCCGACCCCCGCCACCAGGCCGCCCACCACGCCATGCCAGAGATTCAATCGGCGATTCGGAATGACATGAAACATGAAGGTGAACAGCGCCGCCAACAGCGTTGCTGTCATCACCCGGTCAAGCAAGGCTCGCCCCCAGGCGACTTCCGACACGACTCCGGAAGAGATTGCCAGCAGCTGACTGCCGGCAGCTACACTTCCCGCAAACAGGAGCGGTCCCAGCGTGAGCGCCAGCCAATAAACAGGGATCCGCACATACCAGGCGCGCGGGCGGCGCACCGTCCAGATACTGGCGAACGTACGATCAATCGTGGCGAACAGCATAACCGCCGTCACCACCAGAAAGACCGTCCCCACAATCGTCAGGCTGGAAGCTTTTTCACTGAACTGCAGTGCATAGGTCGCCACTACTTTACCGGCCCGATCAGGCAACAGGTTCTGCAGCAAAAATCCGCGCATCCCCTCTCCCAGCTTCATGAAGGGCGAAAACTGACGCATCACCATGAGCACGACGGTAATCATCGGCACGAGCGACAACAAGGTTGTATAAGTCAGCGACCCGGCCGTCTGCAGGACGCGAACCTCAAGGAATTTTTGGCGGACAAGCTGAGCAAGTTCGTACGCTGGGGCGGGAATAATTCGAGCTTTCATCACATACCCGGTCTAGGACGATGGTTCGTATAATGCGAGACATTCTAAAGGCTGGCATGCAGAGTCATGCGCCGCCGCCGACCAACGACCTTCTCCTGCCCAACGGATTCCCATGTCACTGCGCAATCTGCGTTTAGCCTCACTCGCCTGCCTGCTTGGATTGATCGCACTCTGTCTGGCCACCGAACTGTGGCTTGCGCCAGTCCGGCCCGGCGGCTCCTGGCTGGTCCTCAAAGTACTTCCTCTGCTGGCGGCGCTGCGCGGTTTTCTTTACGCCCGGCGTTACACCTACCAGTGGATGAGCCTGCTGATCTGGTTCTACTTCACCGCCGGCGTACTGCGTGCGTGGGGTGACAAAGGTCTGGCCGCCTGGTTGGGCGGCAGCGAATCCCTGCTCGCGCTACTGCTGTTTGCGCTGTGCTGCGCCTTTGCCTACTACTCTGCGCCCTCGCGCCAGGCCTGAGCCAAGATCCGCACCCAGCAAGGACCTTCAAGCATATCGCCCGAAGAGGCTTATCCAGAAAGCCTCTTCGAGCATGCAGCCGACAAACCCTTTACAGGCAAGGCTCTCAGACCGTCTGCCCCTGCGGATCGAGACGCTGACCGCCAGACTCCAGACGGTTCAAGGCATTCAGATAAGCCTTGGCCGAAGCGACGATGATGTCGGTATCTGCGCCCTGCCCATTCACCACCCGATCGCCTTTGGACAAGCGTACGGTGACCTCGCCCTGCGCATCGGTGCCGCCGGTAATCGCATTAACGGAATACAACAAGAGTTCAGCGCCGCTCTGCGCGATCTGCTCGATGGCTTTGAAAGCGCCATCCACAGGGCCGGAGCCATTCGCCACGGCCTGTTGCTCTTGCCCACCAACCGCCAAGGTCAGACTGGCCGAGGGCACTTCGCCCGTTTCGGAGCACACACGTAAGGCCACCAGCTTGTAGTGCTCGTGCGCGGGGGTTACGACTTCATCCGACATCAGCGCCTGCAAGTCCTCATCGAAGATCTCCTGCTTCTTGTCGGCCAACTCCTTGAAGCGCGCAAAGGCGGCATTGAGCTGCTCTTCGGATTCAAACACGATACCCAGATCCTGCAGGCGCGCACGCAAGGCATTACGACCCGAAAGCTTGCCCAAGGTGAGGCGGTTATTGGTCCAGCCCACATCCTCGGCACGCATGATTTCGTAGGTTTCACGATGCTTGAGTACGCCATCCTGATGGATGCCGGACTCATGCGCGAAGGCATTGGCGCCTACGATGGCCTTGTTCGGCTGCACTGGATAGCCGGTAATCTGCGACACCAGCTTGGAGGCCGGCACGATCTGCGTGGCATCGATACGGGTCGTCACCGGGAAGATGTCGGCGCGCGTGCGCACCGCCATCACCACCTCTTCCATCGAGGCATTTCCGGCGCGCTCGCCCAAACCATTGATCGTACATTCAACCTGGCGCGCGCCCGCAATCACGGCCGCCAGCGAATTGGCGACGGCCAGACCCAGATCGTTATGGCAATGCACCGACCAAACCACCTGATCGGAATTCGGCACGCGCTCGATCAGCGTGCGAATCAGGCTGGCGAACTGCTCAGGCATGTTGTAGCCGACGGTATCCGGCACGTTAATCGTCTTCGCGCCGGCCTTGATCACTTGCTCGAAGATGCGGCACAGAAAGTCGATCTCGGAGCGGCCCGCGTCTTCAGCCGAAAACTCGACATTGTCGGTATAGCCGCGCGCCCAGCCGATAGCCTTCACCGCCTGCTCGATGACCTGATCGGGCGTCATGCGCAGCTTCTTTTCCATGTGGATCGGGCTGGTCGCGATGAAGGTGTGGATACGCCCCGAATTCGCGGGCTTGATCGCCTCGCCCGCACGCCGGATGTCGTTCTCGCTGGCCCGCGCCAGCGAACACACGGTCGAATCCTTGATCGCCTCGGCCACGGCGCGCACCGAGTCGAAGTCGCCATTCGAGGCCGCGGCAAAACCCGCCTCGATCACATCAACCCGCATCTTTTCCAGCTGACGCGCGATACGCACCTTCTCATCACGGCTCATTGATGCGCCCGGGCTTTGTTCGCCATCGCGCAAGGTGGTGTCGAATATGACCAGGCGATCACTCATGAAAAACTCTCCGAAAGGGGTGGCGGTTTTATCTGGACACGGGCGTCGCGCGCAATTTACGCAGGCGGCGTACCGCCGTCATCACATAGCCCGACAGTCCATAGCACACGAACAAACCGAACAACACGCCGGGTGGGTAACTGCTCACGGCAGCCAGGCCACCCACAATCACCAGCGGCACGGCAAACGGCACGGCGCGGCGCAGGTTGATGTCCTTACCGCTCCAGAACAGTACATTGGTTACCATGCTGACTCCCGAAAACAGGGCGAAACCACAGGCCAGATAAGGCATGGGAATGCCAAGAAAACTGCCGGAGCCCGTGAAGTCATTGTCAATCATCACCCACACAAAGCCCGTAAGCAGCGCAGCTGCTGCAGGGCTGGGCAAGCCTTGAAAGAAGCGCTTGTCGACGACCGCAATATTGGTATTGAAGCGGGCCAGGCGAAGAGCGGCACTGACGCAATAAACGAACGCAGCAATCCAGCCCAGCTTGCCGAGATCCTTGAGCGCCCATTCGTAAGTCACCAAGGCCGGCGCGACACCAAACGCCACCATGTCCGACAAGGAGTCATATTCGGCGCCGAATTCGCTCTGCGTGTTGGTCAGACGCGCCACCCGACCGTCCAGCCCGTCCAGCACCATGGATATGAAAATAGCCACGGCGGCATGTTCGAAGCGCCCGTTCATGGCCTGCACGATGGCGTAGAAACCACCAAACAGCGCGGCCGTGGTGAACAGATTTGGCAGAATATAGATCGCGCGGCTACGGCGTTTTTCTTCGGACTCATCAGCCTGCGGAACTTGCTCACTCATGTCATGCCCCTTGTCCGGCCAAGCCGGGCGTTGAAAATCAGCTTGCAGAATACAACGAGGGGGAAGAAACCGGGCGCATCAAGTGCTCGGTTTCTTCCCCCTCAAAACCAGCCAGATCAGTTCTTGGACTGATCCACCAGCTTGTTCTTGGCAATCCACGGCATCATCGCACGCAGTTCGCCGCCAACGGTTTCAATCGGATGCACTGCATTCAGACGACGACGCGCCGTCATCGACGGATAGTTGGTGCGGCCTTCGAGGATGAACATCTTGGCGTATTCGCCGGTCTGGATGCGCTTGAGCGCATTGCGCATCGCTTCACGGGACTGCTCGTTGATCACTTCCGGGCCGGTCACGTACTCGCCGTACTCGGCGTTGTTGGAGATCGAATAGTTCATGTTGGCGATACCGCCTTCGTACATCAGATCCACAATCAGCTTCAGTTCGTGCAGGCACTCGAAGTAAGCCATTTCCGGCGCGTAACCGGCTTCGGTCAGGGTTTCGAAGCCCATCTTCACCAGTTCCACGGCACCGCCGCACAACACAGCCTGCTCACCGAACAAGTCGGTTTCAGTTTCTTCGCGGAAGTCAGTCTCGATCACGCCACCCTTGGTGCCGCCATTGGCTGCGGCGTAAGAGAGGGCGATGTCCTTGGCCTTGCCGGACTTGTCCTGATAGATCGCGATCAGGGACGGCACGCCACCGCCTTTGAGATACTCGGAGCGCACGGTGTGGCCCGGGCCCTTCGGCGCAATCATGATCACGTCCACATCGGCACGCGGCACGACCTGGTTGTAATGGACGTTGAAGCCGTGAGCAAACGCCAGTGCAGCGCCCGCCTTCATGTTCGACTCGATGTCGTTCTTGTACACAGAGGGGATATTCTCGTCCGGCAACAGGATCATGACGATGTCAGCGTTTTTCACTGCATCGGCAATCTCGGCAACCTTCAGGCCAGCACCTTCGGCTTTGGCCCATGAAGCGCCGCCCTTGCGCAGACCGACCGTGACGTTAACGCCAGAGTCGCGCAGGTTTTGTGCGTGAGCATGGCCTTGCGAGCCATAACCGACGATGGTGACTTGCTTGCCTTTGACGAGAGAAAGATCTGCGTCTTTATCGTAATAAACCTTCATTGCGTTTCCTTTCAAGTGAGGGGTAAAAGAAGGGTGAGGAGGCCGAACTGCTGCGTCGCCCCCACGCCCCTCATCAGATTTTCAGTACGCGGTCGCCACGGCCTACGCCACAAACGCCGGATCGCACAGTTTCAAGAATCAGCTTGCCTTCAATGGCGCCAAGGAAAGAGTCCAGCTTTTCCTGGGTGCCGGTCAGCTCGATTACATAGCTGGAATCAGTTACATCAATGATGCGTCCGCGAAAGATATCCGCCATGCGCTTCATTTCTTCGCGTGCAGCACCGACAGCCTGCACCTTGACGAGCATCAGTTCGCGCTCGATGTGCGGAGCCTCCGACACATCAAACACCTTGACCACATCCACCAGCTTGTTGAGCTGCTTGGTGATCTGCTCGATCACCTCATCCGAGCCGGAGGTCACGATGGTCATGCGCGACATCGAAGCATCTTCGGTCGGCGCTACGGTCAAGGATTCAATATTGTAGCCGCGGGATGAAAACAGGCCCGATACGCGAGACAAGGCGCCGGCTTCATTTTCCAGCAAGAGAGAAAGTACGTGTCGCATGGCTGTCTGCTCAGTCAGTAATCACAGATCTTCAGACGACAGGATCATCTCGTTGAGACCCTTGCCGCCTTGAATCATTGGATAAACGTTCTCGGTCTGATCCACTTGGAAGTCCATGAACACCAGATCGTCCTTGCGCGCAAAGGCTTCGCGCAACGCGCCTTCAACGTCGCCCGGCCGGGTAATCTGCAGGCCAACGTGGCCATAAGCCTCGGCGAGCTTGGCAAAATCCGGTAAGGAATCCATGTAAGACTCGGAGTAACGGTTGCCGTGGAAAATTTCCTGCCACTGCCGCACCATGCCCAGATAGCGGTTGTTCAGGCAAATCACCTTGATCGGCAAGCGATACTGCTTGCAGGTCGAAAGCTCCTGAATACACATCTGGATCGAACCTTCACCCGAGATACAGGCCACCGGAGCGCCCGGATGTGCCAACTGCACGCCCATGGCAGCAGGCAAACCAAACCCCATCGTTCCCAGACCACCCGAAGTCACCCAGCGACGCGGCTGATCAAAGGGGTAATACTGCGCAGCCCACATCTGATGCTGGCCCACGTCGGTCGTCACAAAAGCGTCGCCGCCCGTCACTTCCCAGAGTTTCTGCACCACAAACTGCGGCTTGATGATTTCGTCGGAATTCTTGTAGCCCATGCTGTCGCGTCGACGCCACTCATCAATCTGGTGCCACCAAGCGGCCAGATTGTCGGCCTCGGCATGGGCAACATCCGCCTCAAGACACGCAATCATCTGATCCAGCACATCGCCCACATCGCCGACGATGGGCAAATCAACCTTGACGCGCTTGGAAATCGAAGACGGATCAATGTCGACGTGAATGATCTTGCGCGGCTCCTGCATGAAATGCGCCGTATTGCCAATCACCCGGTCATCAAAGCGCGCGCCCACCGCCAGCAGCACGTCGCAGTAATGCATGGCCATATTGGCCTCATAGGTGCCATGCATCCCCAACATGCCGATGAACTGCTTGTCACTGGCAGGATAACCGCCCAACCCCATCAGCGTATTGGTACAGGGAAAGCCCAGCAAACGCGTCAACTTGGTCAGTTTTTCTGCCGCGTTCGACAGCACCACGCCGCCGCCGGCATAAATCACCGGGCGCTTCGCCTCGCGCAGCATTTGCACGGCCTTCAGGATTTGCTCGGAAGGGGCTTTTGCGGTCGGGTGGTAAGAACGCAGATTGACGGATTCCGGATACGCATACTCACAGCGCTGCGCCGTCACATCCTTGGGAATATCTACCAGCACCGGGCCAGGGCGGCCGGTACTGGCGATCAGGAAAGCCTTCTTGATCGTCGCCGCAATGTCGCGAACGTCCCGAACCAGGAAATTATGTTTCACGCAGGGTCGAGTGATACCCACCGTGTCCACTTCCTGGAAGGCATCCAGGCCGATAGCTGCCGTCGGCACCTGTCCGCTGATAATGACCAGCGGAATCGAGTCCATATAGGCAGTGGCGATCCCGGTAACGGCATTGGTTGCCCCCGGACCGGAGGTTACCAGCGCTACGCCCACCTTCTCGGTAGACCGGGCATAACCGTCCGCAGCATGGACAGCCGCCTGCTCATGGCGCACCAGCACGTGACGAACCTTGTCCTGCTTGAACAATTCGTCGTAAAGAAAGAGGACAGCGCCGCCCGGATAGCCGAAGATATACTCGACCTTTTCTTCCTGCAGACACCTCACTACAATTTCCGCACCGGTCAAGACCATTACAGCACCTAGCAAGCCAACAAAAGAACCCGTAACCTTACCGGCGCGACCGCGATTGGTCAAGGCAAGGGCACCCAAGCCTCACACAGAACAGGTCAGACTCTGGCATCTCGTCTCGAACTCTCCGACTTTCTCGCCTCTGTTGAGCGGCGAGCCTATCGGCAAGCACAATTTGCGCTGCGCAACGAAGAGTCCGCACTCGACGTGGTGCAGGACGCCATGTTGCGTCTGGCCGAGAAGTACGCTCACAAGCCGCCGGAAGAGTTCCCGATGCTGTTTCAGCGCATCCTGCAGAATGCAATTCGCGATCATATGCGTCGCTCAAAGGTGCGAAACCTTTGGGTCAGCCTGCTGTCTGCCTTTGGCGGCAACAACGAGGATTTCGACAGCGACCCGCTGGAAAGCATTGAAGCAGACAACGCCGGCTTCCTTCCAGCCAGCCCGCAAGGCCAGCTGGAACAGTCACAAACTTTTGGCATCATTGAGCGGGAGGTTGAAAAACTCCCGGCGCGTCAACGTGAAGCCTTCCTCATGCGTTACTGGGAGGAAATGGATATTGCCGAGACAGCTGCCGCAATGGGTTGTTCCGAAGGCAGCGTTAAAACGCATTGCTCGCGCGCCACGCACACCCTTGCGACCGCCCTGCGCGCGAAAGGAATTGAACTATGAAAACCAAACCCCTCGACGAACGCGAATTCGGTCAATTCATCCGGCACCAGCTGAATGCCGGGCTGACACAAATCGACAAACCAATTGCGGAACGCCTGCATAGCGCCCGCCAAGCCGCATTGGCGGGAGTTCTGGCACCCCAGCCATCTCTGGTCGGCGCGGGTCGCCACACGCTGGACTGGTGCGAGGACCATTTGCGCCCCTTCCTGATGGCGCTCGCACTGACGATGGCCGTCCTCGGCGGCAATTACCTCATGTCTGCGCAACGTCAGGACGAACTTGAAGATATCGACTCAGCCTTGCTGTCCGACGATCTCCCTATCGGCGCTTATCTGGACAAGGGTTTCCATTCATGGCTGGCCGACAACTCCTCGCAGCCCTGATCTTGCTGCTGGCGCTGCTGGCGCCAGCTCAAGCTCAAGTCCTTGGCGCAGCAACAAGCCCGCCGGCCTGGAGCACGCTCAATGCACAGCAGCGGACGGCGCTCGCCCCGCTATCCAAAGAATGGAATAGCCTGCCGGAAACGCGCAAACAAAAATGGCTGGGAATAGCTCGCCGCTATGCCGCGCTAAGCCCGGTCGAGCAGGCTCGCATGCAGGACCGGATGCGCGAATGGGTTGCGCTGACCCCTGCGCAACGCGACCTGGCGCGCAACCAGTACAAGAAATTACGCACCGCGCCACAAGAGCAAAAAATCGAACTCAGTCGTAAGTGGCAAGAGTACGAGGCGCTTTCCAACGAAGAAAAAGAACGCCTGCAAGCCGCGCCCATCGCACGGATCGCAGTCCCGGCCAACGCCTCGCAGCCGGCAGCGCCCTACGCCACCGCGGTTCCGAAACTGCTGGTACAAGCACCACCCAGCAGCAAATCTCGCCCGCTGGCCGTTGTAGCCCCCATCAGCAGCCAATCCCCCTAAGCGTCCTCCGCACATCATGAATATGCCCGCCCCGGCCTGCGCACGCACTGTCGTCGCCATTGCCAGCCTGCGTCGCCGTTTGTCCAGCATGCTCTATGAGAGCCTGCTCCTGCTCGGAGTGCTCGCCATCGGCTTTATTGCTCCCCTGACTGCCGTCGGCGTGCTATTTCATACGCAAATTCCCGGCGCACTGGCATGGTTGCACTTGTTTCTACTGCTCGGGATTTATTTTGTATGGCTGTGGCGGCGCAACGGCCAGACGCTGGCCATGCAGACCTGGCAGCTTCAGCTTGTAGATGCGCACAACGGAAAGCCGCCGAGTCTTGGCAAGTGCCTGTTGCGCTATGCGCTGACGTGGCCATCCCTGCTTTTCATGCTCAGCGGTCTCGGCCTGCTGTGGGTTATTTTCGTGGATCGTGATCGTCAGTTTCCGCACGATCGTCTGGCTGGCACCTGCATCGTGCACAACCCGGCCCGCGGACAGGAAGTCGGCACCTAAAACTCAGCGCCGATCTACCGTCCACATCATGCCGACGGCCAGCAAGAAGAACATCAGGCTAGGCGCAGTCGCGCTCAAGAATGCAGGCCAATTATTGATAATGCCCAGATTCGAAAACAAGGCATTCAGTAAATAAAAGGTAATCCCCAGCATCACGCCCATCAACACCCGCGCGCCAACATTGACCGAACGCTGATTGCCGAGTGCGAAGGGTAAAGCCAGCCCCATCATGACTAGCGCCGCCAGCGGATACATCAACTTTTTCCAGAACGCCACCTCGTAACGACCTGTCCGCTGTGCGTTCGCTTTCAGATGCTGAGTGTATTGGTACAGATTGCCAATGGCCATACGCTCCGGCGTCACCATCACCACACTGATCATCTCCGGCGTCAGCTCGGAGCCCCAGCGTAGAGCCGGCAGACGGGCGGTTTCAATCCGCTCACCAACAAAGCGCGTCTGCACAACATCCGTCAACAACCAACCTTGGGCAGGCGAATACGCGCCCTTCTCGGCCAGATTCATCGACAGCAGACGATGGGCTTCATCGAACTCAAAGATTTTCACCTTCTCCAGACTCGTATCCGGCAACACCCGGCTAACATTCACGAACAATCGTCCATCCCGGATCCACATCCCGGTGCGCAACTCCTGCGGCACACTGGCATTGATGCTGCGCAGGCGCCATTTTTGTGCCACGCGCTCCAGTGGCGGCGCGACATATTCGCCCACCACAAAGGTCGTCACCACAAAAATCAACCCGATTTTCAGCAACTCACCCATCAGTCGCAGCGTAGACACCCCAGCCGCACGCAGTACGGTCAATTCGGAGTTGCGTGCAAACTGGGTCAGTGCAAACAAACTGCCAATCAACACCGCAATCGGCATGATTTCGTAGGCCCGACTGGGGATCGACAGCGCAACAAAAATGAATGCGTGCTTGATCTGATAGCCGCCCTTACCCAGCTCTTCCAGCTCGGCAAGAAAATCGAAGAAGGTGAACAGACAGAGAAAAGCGCCGAGCACCAGCAAGGTGGAGCTCAGAATCTCACGGCGCAAATAGCGAGAAGCCGTCTTCATCGCGACCTCCGCAAGCTCGGCAGCATGCGCCAGCCAAACAGCAGCAAGAGCAGCAAGAGCATGGACCCATGCACTGCCCACACGCCAGTCACGGCATCCAGCCGGCCTTTGGCGATCCAGGCCTGACTCACGCCCAGCAAATTCAGGTAAACCGTAAAGGCCAGCACCGCGAACACCAGATTATTGGCCCGACCAACACGCGGATTCACGAACGACAAGGGAATTGCCAGCAAAGACAGGATCAAGGTCGCCAGCGGAATCCCGAAACGCCAGGCTAGCTCGCCCTTGTTCGGGTTGGTCGGCGCCAGCAGCAAATTGTCGGTCGTCAGGGTGCGTGGCGTCACCTCAATCACGCCCAGCTCCTTGGGCTCGATCCGCACCGCGTAACGCTCGAAGTTCATCACGCGAAAGTTGGCTGCGCCGGGTTCTCCGTCATAGCGCCGCCCGTTGAGCAACACCACAAAACGGTCCCCATTTGCAGCCGTTTCGACCTCGCCGTCGGTCGCGACCGTCAGGCCCTGCTTGCCGGGTTGCACAGAATTGATGAAGACATTTTTGACGCGCCCAGCGGCCTGATCGACCGATTCGACGAAAAACACCCGCTGTGAAGATGCGGATTCACGAAACGCCCCAGGCGAGACGCGCGAGACTTCGTCCCGGCTCTCCAGACGCTTGCGATATTCCAGCGCCTTGCCCTGCGCCCAAGGCGACAAAAACAGCGAAAGCACCGCCACCACCAAAGCGATAGGCAAAGAAAATTGCAGCACCGGCCGAATCCAGGCGGTCAGCGGAAGCCCGCTGGAAAACCACACCACCATTTCGGAGTCGCGATAGCTGCGCGACATCGACAGCAGCACGGCAACGAAAACCGACAGCGACAGCAGCACGGGCAGGTGATTCAGCGACGAAAACCCGATCAGGGCCAACACGGCATCCGCCGGCAAGCGCCCGCCAGCGGCCTGCGACAGCAAGCGCACCAGAATCACGGTGATCATGATGAAGAACAGTGCAACGAAAATCGCAATCGCCGTACTGGTGAATTCGCGCACAGCTGCGCGGCGGAAGATCATCTTGGTTGTCGACTCACTTTGACGGCATTGCGCCGCAGCGGGGATAATCACCCGATTGCAACCCCGGCGCATTGCGCCGACCGTATCGTCAGGAAAAGGTCATGGAATTTAGCATAAAAGCTGCAGCCCCCGAGAAACTCAAGACCGATTGCCTGATCCTCGCCCGCTTTGCGGATGGCGAAGCCGGCCCGCAGCTCGCGGCCATCGATACGGCCAGCAATGGCCTGCTGGGCAAACTGATCAAGCGCGAGCTGGACGACAAGGCCGGCAGCCTGTTCGCCCTGCCCACCCTGCCCGGCGTCGCCGCCGAACGCGTACTGGTTGTCAGCCTCGGCAAGCGTGCCGAATTCGCCGACAAGGCACTGCGCAGCGCCCTGACAGCTGTCGGCAAATGGCTCGCCCCAAGCAAAGCCAAATCTGCCGCTTTCGCCGCTACCGATCTGGTGGCCGGCGGCCTCGAATTGCCCGCCAGCCTGCGCACCGCTGCCATCCTGCTGGCTGATGCCTGCTACCGCTTCGAAGCCGTTCGCGCCAAGCCGGACGACAAACCGGCCGGTCCAGCCAAGCTCGAATTTCTGCTCCAGGGTAAGAGCGATGCCGCCGCCCGCACAGCACTCGAACAAGGCGCCGCAATTGCCGCCGGCCAATCCCTGGCCCGCGATCTGGGCAACCTGCCCGCCAACTACTGCACGCCATCGACCCTCGCCGATACCGCCAAGAGTCTCGCCCGCGAATACAAACTGAAGATTCAGGTTTTCGACCGCGACGGTATCGAAGAACTCGGTATGGGCAGCTTCCTGTCGGTCGCTCAAGGTTCGCGCGAAGAGCCACGCTTCATCGTTCTCGAATACAAGGGTGGCAAACCCAAGGCCGCGCCCATCGTGCTGGTCGGCAAGGGCGTCACCTTTGATTCCGGCGGCATTTCGCTGAAGCCCGGCGAAGGCATGGACGAAATGAAGTTCGACATGTGCGGCGCGGCTTCGGTGCTCGGCACTTTCCGTGCGGTCGCCAAAATGGGCCTACCGATCAATCTGGTCGGCCTGATTCCTGCGACTGAAAACATGCCCTCCGGCCTCGCCGTCAAGCCGGGTGACGTGGTCACTTCACTGTCCGGCCAGACCATCGAAATTCTCAACACCGACGCCGAAGGCCGTCTGATCCTGTGCGACGCACTCACCTACGCCGAGCGCTTCAAGCCCGCCTGCGTGGTCGACATCGCCACCCTCACCGGCGCCTGCATCATCGCATTGGGTCACCACACCAGCGGTCTACTCGCCAACGATGACGCCCTCGCCGCCGAGCTGCTCGGTGCCGGCCAGCGCACCGGTGATCGTGCCTGGCAACTGCCGCTGTTCGACGAATATCAGGATCAGCTCAAGAGCAATTTCGCGGACATGGCCAACATCGGCGGGCGCCCGGCCGGCAGCATCACCGCAGCCTGTTTCCTATCGCGCTTTGCCAAAGCCTACAAGTGGGCGCATCTGGATATCGCAGGCACCGCATGGAAGAGCGGCGCCGAAAAAGGCGCGACCGGCCGGCCTGTGCAACTGCTCACCGAGTTCCTGCTCGCGCGCGCCAAAGCCTGATGGACGTCAAGTTCTATCACAACGCCAGCGACCGCCTGCGGGCGGCCTGCGCCATCACCGCCAAGGCCGTGGCGCAGGGGCGAAAGATCATCGTCTATGCGCCCGATCAGGAACTCTCGCAGCAGTACGACAGTCTATTGTGGAGTGCACAGCCGGCCTCCTTCGTGCCGCATGTCGCGGCCAGCTCGCCGCTGGCGGCGCGTACCCCGGTCGTGATGGTGCAGACCCTGAGCAATCTGCCTTATGATGACGTGCTGATTAACTTGGCCGACGACCTGCCGGCTGGCTACGATCGCTTCAAGCTGCTGGTGGAAATCGTCGCCAGTGACGAAGCGGGGCGCAGCGCCGCCCGCAGCCGCTGGCGCTTTTACAAGGAAAACGGCCACACCGTGCAGCCCTACGATCTGGCGAAAAAAGACTCATGAGCCCTAGCACAAGCGACGATCCGATCATTGACAAGGCCCTGCTCACCAAAGCTGACGCCCTGATTCGTCGCAACCGTCCGGATGGTGTAGGCAGCGACGCCGATGAACTGCCCCTGCTCACCGACGCGCTGGACGAAGACCTGCCCGAACTCACCGACGCATTTGACACGCTCGAACCACTTGAAGCGCTGGACACCAGTTCGCTTGCCCCGATGCGTTCGCACGTTCCCGAGCGTGTAAAAGACACCTTCGCCCTGTCGCTGGATCTGGACATCGACGACGACCTCACCCCCAGCGGCCAGTTCCAGCAACTCAGCCCGCTGCCGCCGCGTCAGGTCATCGAGAACGCCGTCGACGAAGCCGTCGCACGCACCCGCGCCGAGATGCGTGCCGAACACGAACGTGCCATCCGTGAAGCCGCCGCCCGCGCGCGCGCCGAGGCCATCGCCGAACTTGGCGCGCAACCGCGCGGACGGTCCACCGAAGAACAGGAAATCGCCATCCGCGACGCCTGTGCCAAAGCCCGCGCCGACGCCCTTCACGAAGCCCGTGCCCAGCAACTGCGCGCCGTGCAAGCCGCCCAGGCCCAGGGCCGCGAAGAAGCCGAAATCAACCAGTGGCCGGCCATGCAGGAAGCCCGTCGCGAAGCCGTGCAGAATGCCGCCATGGCCATGGGCGAGCGCCTGATCGAGCTCGACGCGCAGATCGCCCAAGGCATCAATCAATGGCTGGCCAAGGAACTGCCGCCCATCATTGCCGGCGAGCTGCTGGGCCTCTCCGAACGCCTGCGCATGCAGACCGCCGCCCACCTGCGTGTCACCCTGCTGCCCGAACTCTCCGAGCAAATCTCCAAAGTGCTCGACAGCGCGCTGCGCGGTGACGACGATCAAAACCAGAGTTAAGCCCTGAAGAGCCGCTCCCAGCGGACTTCTTCAGCACACCTCCCTGCAAAGGTCCGCACAGCAAGCCGATACAGACAGGCATTCCGCAAAACCAATCCGCACAAGGCTCTCCAGCCATCACCTCGCAAAAGGACAAACGATGCGCTGTCGACTCATCCAAACGCTGCTCGCTCTCAGCACCAGCGTCCTCCTGCTCGGCTGCGCAGCCACCCCGCCCGCGGCCCCCGACCGCACGACACCCAGCCTCGGCTCGCCCAAGAAAGATGGCGGCCAGTTCCTCAGCAAACATGAAAGCTTCCTGCGCCGTGACCGCGAAGGCCCGATTGATCTGCTTTTCATCGGCGACTCCATCACCGAAGGCTGGCATAGCAAAGCGCCCTCCCTATAGCAGCAACAATACGGTCGCTACCGCCCCGCCAACTTCGGCATCGGCGGCGACCGCGTCGAGCATGTGCTGTGGCGCCTCGACAACGGCGAACTCGACAACATCCAGCCCAAAGTCATCGTCCTGTTGATCGGTACCAACAACAGCGCCTCACAGACCGGCGCGCAGATCGCCGCCAGCACCCGCCAGATCCTCGAACTCATCGCCCGCAAACAGTCGCAGAGCAAAGTATTGCTGCTTGGCGTCTTCCCGCGCGGTCCGCGCAAGGATGCAAGCGGGCGCATCGACGACGCCGTGCAGCGCATGCAGACAATCCGCGCAGCCAACACCGAACTCGCCCGTCTCGACGACGGCCAGCGCATCCGCTACCTCGACCTCAGCCCGCGCTTCGTGCGCAATGGTCAGATTCCGCCCGAACTCATGCCGGACCAGCTCCACCCCTCACTCGCCGGCTATCAGATCTGGGCCGAAGCCATGCAACCGCTGCTGGACGAAATGCTGGCGCAGCCGCAAGCAAGCAACTAGACTAACCGGACTTAGTCCAGTCGAGCCCGCCATGCACACCGTCAATATTCACGAAGCCAAGACTCATTTATCCCGGCTGATCGAACAAGCAGCCAAGGGTGAATCTTTTGTCATCGCCAAGGCCGGCAAGCCGCTGGTCAAAGTCAGCGCCCTGAGCGCGCCCGAAGCCGGGCAAACCAGACGCCTCGGCTTCATGGCCGGGCAGATCGCCGTGCCCGATGATTTCGACAGCATGGGCAGCGTCGAGATTGAGCAGCTTTTCGGCGGCGAAGCATGAAACTTCTGCTCGACACGCACCTCTTGCTGTGGGCCGCAGGTACGCCGGAGCAGCTATCTGCCGAAGCCCGCAGCTTGATCGAAGCGCCCGGCAACGAACTTTTCTTCAGCGCCGCCAGCCTGTGGGAAATCGCCATCAAACACAGCCTCGGCCGCGCGGACTTCAAAGTCGATGCGCGCCTGCTGCGGCGCGGGCTGCTGGACAACGGCTACAACGAATTGCCCATCGGCAGCGAACACGCGGTGGCCATCGACAGCCTGCCGCCCATCCACAAAGACCCGTTCGACCGGATGCTCATCGCCCAAGCCACAGTCGAAGGCATCCTCCTGCTGACGGCCGATGCCCTGCTCGCGCAATACCCGGGACCGGTGCAACAAGTGTGAGTAGACGCAAAGCGGGGCAATCAGTGTCCCTGAGCCCACGCGGCGGCTTACCCGATCAGATCAATACCAGTTCCGCTTGGTTCATCTCACCAGACGCAGCGGATACGCAGTATCGCGATCCCCACTTTCCACCCCCCCAACCATGAAATTCAGTGTCCAAGCATACAAAGATGAGCTCGCCATCGGAGAGCTTGTCCAGTACAGGGATGCAGTCGCCGAGGGAAAAACAGCTGGGTCAATGGCTGGATTGAAACGACTGTAATCAACAATGCTTTCGAGTTCCTTGATGTTCGGCATCCGCCAGGCCTTACCGCTCGCCTGAGCCAGGCTGCTCGCTCGCAACAAAGCCACAGCATGAGTGTAAGTCGCTGCACTGCCAGCGCATGAACTTCCCACCCAGCTCTGCCCCTCACTGCAGCGACGCCAGGTCAGACCAGTTCGGGAATCCCTCACCTCCTGAGCATCCGCCGAAAACTGATAACGCCCGGCCTCTGACAACAGACTGCCGCGCACCAACCGCACGGCATGTGTGTACTCGCGTCCATAGAACCCGGATATGCCCGCAAAAAAATCCACGCCCTCCGAACCAGTGGTAAGGGCAGCGTTCTGCGTTGCACTCCAGTACCATGAATTTATGCTATTCGGAAACCAGCTAACGTCGATCGTCGGTCCCGGGTAGCTGACGCCGTAATCCACCAGCCCGAGCAATTCACCCGCCACAGGCAAACGCCAGTCTTTCGCACCACACAAACCAGCCACATTGACCGCTGCCACGAACTCACTGGCATCGCCACTACGGTTATCACCATGGTTGGTGTAGAGCTTGTTTAGATCACGCAAACCTCCGTCGCTAGTCTTGATTTCCCAGACCAGCCCGGTCAGCTTGTCACGCACACAATTCCAGTTGCTGGCGCTTGCCGACAAGGCCTTGCCTGCGGCATCTAGCTTCTCGAAACTGAAACCAGCCTTGCCGTCTGAGTTATCGCTAGATGTGGCATCGCGCCCGGTATTGCAATCGTTGCCGCTGACCGCTGCGTTGCAACTCGTTACATAAGCGCCAGTAGCATCGTAAGCGGTGGCCGTGACGCCAGTATCGTTCAGCAAACGAACGCCTGAAGCATCAGCGCTCCCTGCGCCGGCAGAAACGCCACCACCACCACCACCGCAAGCAAACAACACCGCACCAAGCACGAGCGCTCCCGCAGCTTTCCATCCCTGACTCATCCCGTGCATTTTTATTATTCCCACTCGTTGAGAAGCAAGGCCGCAAAGTATGCCAGGTCGTTCTTTTGCACAAGCAGCACTCCGGGCAATCTTGATGTGGGACAGCCAGCCCCACCCTCACCCACTCGGGCGGAAGCTGTTGCACAGCCTGAAGAGCCTCACCAGCATTGACTGTGCAGCAAGCCCATCTGGAGAAGCAAGCCCCACACGGTTCTTCAAGCACACACCCACCGCCTTTGCGGCCCTTTGCGTTTCTTCGCGCCTTCGCGGCAAAGGGGCTGAGGCTTTGGATCAACGGCAACCCCTCCCAGCCTCCCCTTGACAAGGGAGGGGCTGCGCCGCCGCGTTCGGGCGGCACAAGCTTCCCGGCCCACGCCCGCCAGCCGGTATAATCCCGCCCTTCCCCAGAATTCATCCAGGTTTCCTATGGAACTCGCCAAGAGCTTTGAGCCGGCCGATATCGAATCGCGCTGGTACCCGCAATGGGAAAAATCCGGTTATTTCGCGGCCGGCCTCGACACCAGCAAGCCCGCCGATCAGTCTTTCTGCATCCTGCTGCCGCCGCCAAACGTGACCGGCTCGCTGCACATGGGTCATGGTTTCAACCAGACCATCATGGATGCACTGACCCGCTACCACCGCATGAGTGGCGCCAACACGCTGTGGCAGCCGGGCACCGACCACGCCGGTATCGCCACGCAAATCGTGGTGGAGCGCAAGCTGGAAGGTGAAGGCATCAAGCGCCTCGACCTGGGCCGCGAGAAGTTCCTCGAGAAGGTCTGGGAGTGGAAGGAATACTCCGGCGGCGCGATCACGCAGCAGATGCGTCGCCTCGGCACCTCGCCGGACTGGAGCCGCGAGCGCTTCACCATGGATGCGGGCCTGTCCAAATCCGTTACCGAATCCTTCGTGCGCCTCTACAAGGAAGGCCTGATTTACCGTGGCAAGCGCCTGGTGAACTGGGACCCGAAGCTGGGCACGGCCGTCTCCGATCTGGAAGTGGAGTCGAAGGAAGAAGACGGCTTCATGTGGCATCTGCGCTATCCGCTGGCCGATGGCTCGGGCCATTTGACGGTGGCGACGACCCGCCCGGAGACCATGCTCGGCGATTCCGCCGTCATGGTGCATCCGGAAGACGAGCGTTACGCGCACCTGATCGGCCAGATGATCCGCCTGCCGCTCTCGTCCATGCAGGGTGACACGCTGGACGCCTCGCACTGGCGCGAGATCCCGATCATCGCCGATGACTACGTCGACAAGGAATTCGGCACGGGCTGCGTGAAGGTCACCCCGGCGCATGACTTCAACGACTACGCGGTCGGTCAACGTCATCACCTGCCGATGATTTCGGTGCTGTCGCTGGACGCCAAGATCAACGAAAACGCGCCGGCCCGCTACCACGGTCTGGATCGCTTCGAGGCGCGCAAGCAGATCGTCGCCGACTTCGAAACCCTCGGCCTGCTCGGCGAGATCAAGCCACACAAGCTGCAGGTGCCGCGCTGCGAGCGCACCAACGAGATCGTCGAGCCGATGCTCACCGATCAGTGGTTCGTCGCCGTCAACAAGCCCGGCGCGGATGGCAAGTCGATTGGTCAGAAGGCCATCGAAGTGGTCGAATCTGGCGAAGTGAAGTTCGTGCCCGAGAACTGGGTGAACACTTATTACAGCTGGATGCGCAATCTGCAGGACTGGTGCATCTCGCGGCAGCTCTGGTGGGGTCACCAGATTCCCGCCTGGCATGCGGCCGACGGCCGCGTGTGGGTCGCCCATGACGAAGCCGAAGCTGTCGCGCTGGCCGCCAAGGATGGCTACACCGGCACGCTGACGCGTGACAACGACGTACTCGACACCTGGTACTCGTCGGCCCTGTGGCCCTTCAGCACCCTGGACTGGACGCCGGAATATCCGGGCCAATCCAACCCGGCGCTGGACCTGTATCTGCCGTCTTCGGTGCTGGTTACGGGTTTTGACATCATCTTCTTCTGGGTCGCCCGGATGATCATGATGACCAAGCACCTGACCAACAAGATTCCGTTCAAGCACGTCTACGTGCACGGCCTGATCCGCGATGCGGAAGGCCAGAAAATGAGCAAGTCCAAGGGCAATGTGCTGGACCCGATCGATCTGATCGACGGCATCGGTCTGGACGCGCTGATTGCCAAGCGCACCACCGGCCTGATGAACCCGCGCGATGCGGCCAAGATCGAGAAGAAGACGCGCAAAGAATATCCGGAAGGCATTCCCGCTTTCGGCACCGACGCGCTGCGCTTCACCTTCTCCTCGCTGGCTTCGCCGGGGCGTGACATCAAGTTCGACATGCAGCGCTGCGAGGGCTATCGCAACTTCTGCAACAAGCTGTGGAACGCCACGCGCTTCGTGCTGATGAACTGCGAAGGCAAGGATTGCGGGCTGGACAATCACAAGGTCAGCGAGTGCGATGGCGAATACCTGAGCTTCTCGTTTGCCGACCGCTGGATGACCAGCCGCCTGCAACGCGCCGAAGCCGACATCGCGCAGAACTTCACTGAGTACCGTCTGGATCTGGCCGCGCGCACGATCTATGAACTGGTCTGGGACGAGTACTGCGACTGGTATCTGGAACTGGCGAAAGTTCAGCTGCAGAACGGCTCAGAAGCCCAGCAACGCGGCACCCGCCGCACCTTGGTGCGCGTGCTCGAAACCATCCTGCGCCTGGCGCACCCGCTGATTCCGTTCATCACCGAAGAGCTGTGGCAGACCGTGTCGGTCGTGGCCGGTCGCAAGGCCAGCGAGTTCATCGGCACCGCCGCCTACCCGAGCTGCGCGCCGGAGCGCATCGACGAAGCCTCGGAAGCCAAGGTCGCGCAACTCAAGGACATCATCAACGCCTGCCGCAGCCTGCGCGCCGAGATGAATCTGCAGCCGTCCAACAAGGTGCCGCTGTTGATGGCCGGTGACGAAGCCACGGTTGCCCTGTTCGGCCCGTATCTGGCCGCGATGGCCAAGCTGTCGGAAGTGACCGCCGTCGGTGCCGAGCTGCCACAATCGCCGGCCCCGGTGCAAGTGGTCGGCGAATTCCGCTGCATGCTCAAAATCGAGATCGATCCGGTCGCCGAGCGCGAGCGCATTGGCAAGGAAATCGGTCGTATCGAAATCGAAGCGGGCAAGATCGAAGTCAAGCTGGGTAACGAAGGCTTCGTCGCCCGCGCCCCGGCTGCCGTGGTGGATGCCGAACGCAAGCGCTTGGCAGACTTTGGCAGCACGCTGGAGAAGCTGCGCGATCAGCTCAGCCGACTCGGCTGAGTTTGATTGTGTTGATATGAATAACGGGGCCGCGGGGCCCCGTTATTGTTTGCCCTCCTGAAGAGCCGCCCCCCGCCTTGCTGTGCAGCATTCATGCCCGCAGACCCAATCCGGGAGCGGGTCTTCAGCAAGGTCAGCCAATCCTCTTCAGAAACTCGCGCAAGGCCTCGACGAAGCGGGCGATGTCGGCGTCCAGTTGCGGCAGCAGGGCTTCGCCCTCGGCCAGTTGCTCCTCGGCGCACAGCGCTTCGATCCGCCCGGCACAATCTGCCACCGCAATGCCCGAGGTATTCCCCGCCGCGCCTTTGAGTGAATGGGCGTGACGCCGGGCATCCTTGGTATTGCGGGCCGCAAGCGCGGCGCGCAATTGCTGGACGAGGCCGGCATAGTCTTCGAGGAAGGCGCCCGTGGCAATCTGTGCAATCTCTAAGTCGCTCCCCAGACGACGCATCAGCTCTGACGCATCGAAGACCGGCAGGCTTTCAGCATCGGCAGAAGGCGTCAATGCGGGGCTCGCCAACACCACCGGAACATCGTTCATGCTGGGCGCCAGCCATTTGTGCAGCATGCCCAGCAGCTTGCCCAGATCGATCGGTTTGGCGAGAAAATCAGACATACCGGCCGCATCGCAAAGGTGGCGATCTTCGGCAAACGCGCCTGCGGTCAGCGCCACGATGGGCACCGGCGTGCGGTGCTCAAGTAGTTCCCACTGACGAATCAGGCGGCTCGCTTCGAAGCCGTCCATGACGGGCATCTGGCAATCCATCAGGATCAGATCAAAGGCTTCGCGCGCGCAGACCAGATCCACGGCCTCTTGCCCGTTGCCGACATGGGAAAGTTGCAGGGATTGGCTGGCGAGCATGGCCTGCACAACGAGCAGGTTGGTCGGATTGTCCTCGACGATCAGCACCCGTCGTCCCTGCAGGCTCGGCGGCGAGCTGGCGGCGAGTTCCGGTGCACGCTCGCTGCGCCGGCTTTCTTCCTGCGTGCAGACCACGCCCGTCTGAATCCTGAACCAGAAAGTTGAGCCCTGCTCTTCACGACTTTCAATCCCGACCTCGCCCTGCATCAGCTCGGCCAGGCTACGGACGATGGACAGGCCCAGACCGGTGCCGCCGAATTTTCGGGTGTCTGAATCGTCAATCTGGGAGAAGGGCTTGAAGAGCAACGCCTGCTTGTCAGCAGGAATACCAATACCGGTATCGGTGACGGCAAAGTGCAGTTGCGCTACCTCGTCCACACGGTCAAATTCATCGGCCCAGATGCTGACCTGGCCGTGACTGGTGAATTTGAGTGCGTTGCTGACCAGATTCGAAATCATCTGGCGCAGGCGGATCGGATCGCCACGATATCGCAGGCCGGGCTGACCACACCAATGGGCCTCAAGCCTCAGGCCTTTCAGATGCGCAGCTTCGGCAAACAGCGCGGAGATTTCTTCCAGAATCTGCTGCGGCGAGAAGATGGCATCGGTCAGCTCCAGCTTGCCCGCCTCGACCTTTGACAGATCCAGAATGTCATTCAACAGCGCCAGCAAAGTCTGACCCGAATTCAGAATGGTGCGCGCGAAATTCCGCCGCCCGGCATCGGCCAGATCCGGCTGCAGCAGCATCTGCGCCATGCCCAGAATGCCGTTGAGCGGGGTGCGGATTTCGTGGCTCATGGTCGCGAGGAAACGACTCTTCGCCAGATTCGCAGCCTCGGCGTGTTGCTTGGCTTCGATCAGCGCCGTTTCGGCCGCTTTGCGTTCGGTAATTTCCTGATGCGTACCGGACATGAACAAGGGCTTGCCCTCGGCATCGCGGCGCAAGACCTTGCCGCGATCCAGTACCCACACCCAGTGCCCGTCCTTGTGACGCATGCGGACTTCAACTTCGTAATTCTCCACCAGCCCATCAAAATGCCGCTGCAGCTCGATGCCAGAAGCCGCCAGATCCGCCGGATGCGCGAAATCAACCCAGGTATCGATGCTGGTGGGGCTGAGCTCCTCCAGCGTATAGCCGATGATCTCGGCCCAGCGCTCGTTGAAGGTGGTCTGCCCGGTACTCAGATCCCACTCCCAGGTGCCCACGTTGGTGCCGCGAATGATGTCGGCCAGGCGGCGGCGCTCGTTGGCCAGCTCCGCACGGCTACGGTTGCGCTCGGTGATGTCCTGCTTGATGGCGACGAAATGACTGATCTGCCCCGTTTCGTCGATCACCGGCGCGATGGTCTGATCTTCATCGTAGAGCGTGCCGTCCTTGCGCCGATTGCGCAGCTCGCCGCGCCAGATCTTGCCGCTCAGGATGGTTTGCCACATCTCGGCGAAAAATTCCGGCGGATGCTCGGCAGATTTCACCAGATCGCGCGGATTACGCCCGATGGCCTCTTCGGCGCTGTAGCCGGTAACGCGCGTAAAGGCCGCGTTGACGCGTTCGATCCGGCCTTGTCGGTCGGTAATCACAATGGCATTGGCGGCAGCATCCACGGCCTGACTCTGCAGCCGCAGCTGGGCTTCTGAGCGTTTACGCCGGGTAATGTCGAGCACCGCGACATACAGCAGGATCTGCCCGTCGACGCTGATCGGGCTGGCGTGCCCCTCCACCTGGCGAATCTCGCCGCTGGCCATCCGCTGCGAAAATTCAAAGGTATTCCGCTTGCCGGAAACGGCATCCCTCATCGCGGCCTGCACCACTTCAGCACCGGCCTGACTGATATCCGTGATCTTGAGGCGCTTGAACTCCACATGACAGAAGCCATAAAAATGACAGGCCTCGGCATTCGCTTCGATGATCAAACCGGAAACCGGATCAATCGCCAGCATTGGAATCTTCAGCCTCTCGAACAGCATGCGGTGATGCTCCTCGCTATGGCTTAGCCGCCACAAGGCATCCTGCAAGGCAGTCGTGCGCGCCTCCACCAGCTGATCAACCATCCGCTTGCGCTGCGCCAGACTGTAGATCAACACCGCGCTGATGGCCGTGAGCAGAAAACCGCTCAGCAACACCAGCAGCGGCCAATCCGACTCGGAAGCAAGCAGGTTGGCCGGGCTGGCCACAATTTCCAGCTCGTATTCCCGCCCCCCCAGATCCAGCGGCCGGGTCACGCGCAAGGGGCTACTTTCAAACCAGCCCGGGTCCGGAGCGGCACCCGATTGCCGGGTGCGCGACCAGTGCAGATAGAGCAGGCCCTCCTCGCCCGCCAGCGCGCTGTCACTCATACGGACATCCAGGCCGCTTGGAGGAATATTTTTCAGCGCCTGGTCAAACACCTCGGTGATACGCAAAGCCCCGACGGCAAATCCCGTCAGATTCTTGCGCCGCCCCGCGATATCGGCGATCGAAGTGTCGGGCGCATAAGCCGGCACAAAGATCAGCACCCCTTTCTCCCGCGTGCTGCCCTGCATCAGTCTGACAGGCGCCGTTATCGTGGGCATACCACTGTCTCGTGCCGCCTCAAGAGCTATGCGGCGCTGCAGTTCGGAAGACAGATCCACGCCCAGCACGCCAGCATTGCCTTCCAGGGGCTCCAGAAAACGTACCGGAAAATGCTCTTCGCGCCGCGCCGCCGTATCCATCCCGCCCGGCAGGATGTCGCGAATCATGTAGCCCTTGACCCCCTCGGCGCGTGCCGAAAGCTCGAACACATCGCGCTCGCGCGCACTGACCCGGGGAGCCCATTCATAAGCCTGGATATGCCGCTCTTTGCCAAATACGCGAACAATCCGCGAAAACCCTTGCGCATCCAGCTGACCCGTGGTGGCGTGAACCTGCTGGATGTTCTGGATCCGAGCCACCACCACAGCCATCTCGCTGCGCAGGGCGGCCGCATGCCGATCAGCAAGAATCGTGAAATCACTCAGGCGCCGGGCGCTTTCTACCCGCTCGAAACGCTGAAAGATCCACGCACTGACCAGCCCGCCAAGAATCAGCACGGCCAGCGGCGGCAACAGGCGCAGATAAAGCGAACGGAGCATGGAACTCCCGGCGGGACAAAGGCACCGCTAAATCACGGTAACCCGACAAGTATCGGCAATGCACGCCAATGCTTGATCGGCGCCGCGCACTTTGCCCGGAAGACAGCCTTACTGGAAAGCCGCCCCCAGACTGCCTGTGCACGGCACATGCCTGCAGAACAAGTATGGGCGCGGCTCTTCGGCAGGATTAATCTCAAACCATCAAAGCTGCGGTCAGATTTTCCGCGCCAACAGGCGGCTCCGCCGCGACGCACCTTCCGCTCTTTGAGCGTTAACGCACAGATCAGCCACATTCGAATAATTATGGTGAACCGCAAGACGCAGTGACCAATTCGGTGGCATGGCTTCAGATGTAAATCCGTCGAAACGCCCCTATAAAGGAACACTCACCATGTCCAATACTGTTCCGTGCAATTAAAGTCGAAAACTCGATCCACACAACCATGCTGGTTTGCGAAGAGGTTTTCAACGTTGCCATTTTCTAAAGTCGAAAACTAGTCAGGAAGCCATTCTCCACAGGTTTTCTCACCCTCCCACTATAGCAAGATGCGCATTTCCACATTCCCCCTATTGTGTCGCGGCGCATTTCGAAACTTACCGAGAGCGATACCTGAAACCGAGGCGATCCGGCCTTGTTTAAAAAATCTGCTGCTTGATTCGCGAGCAGGGGGAGAATGAAAACCGCGCCGGACTATTGCTAGTCCGGCGCAGCGTAAGGTGCGGATAAGCTATCGATATAGTTTAATAATATTGAAGGCGCCTACGTACATGCTGCCGGAGGTGACGTAGTACGTCCCAGCCACCGAGAAGCTAAGTTCGATGCTGGTTGTGGTGTTGACCGCATCGCGGTACGAGACAATCGTCCCACTGGGGGAGCCTTGCCGCAGGGTGATCTGCCCACCGTTCAAAAATGCCTGGCCGCCGGTCTTATCAACGAGAATCGAAGGAACCCACAGATAGTTAAGATAAACAGCGGTCACGCGCATCACATTGCCACTGCTGCCGTTCGTGTAGGGAAGCGCCTCTTGGATGCCCCACTTGAAGAGCTTGTAGGCTAGGCTGTTCGAGGAGATACCGCCTTTTGCGAAGGTAGCGTTGCTCACAATAGCCGGTTGCGTTCCCTTCAGCGTGTAGCTGTATGTACCTGATCCGGTGCGCTTTACCGTGACGCTACCAGAGGGGGAGAACGTCATCGTGGTATCCGTCAGGTCGAGCAGGTTGTTCGACTGATCGTACGTCCGGATCGTGAAAGTCAAGCCGCTCTCGGAACCGACTGCATCCTCAGCTTTATCGGCGCTGACGACAATGCTCGTCAGTACCGGGGCTGCCACGGCCACAATGATGCTAAATGTGGCCGTGCGAGTCACCGAGCCTTCCGCATAGGTAACGGTAACGCTCTTCGTCCCCGCACTCGTCATCGACGGAGCAGAAACGGACCACCCGGTGACCGCGTTCGAGGTGCCGTCAGTGTAGGATGCTGCGACCGACAAGCCTGTCGCAGAGAACGTATCACCCACCGCGTAGGCGATCTTCGTAGGCAAACTCGTGATAGAGATGTACGACAACGAGGACGCCTGTACCACCGTGATAGCGAATGTCGTCACCTTCGTGACGCCCGCTTCCGTGTACGTCACGATGACGGTCGGGCTTCCGGCACTGCTCGTACTCGGGGACGACAACGTCCACCCGGTGACAATGTGTGACGAGGCGTCAGAAAATGTCGCGGTAATTGCCAAACCGGAGGAGCTGAAGGCTTCCCCAACCACGTAGCTGGTTTTCATCGGCAGGGCGGAAACCGCTATGGAAGAGAGCGTCGCGGTCCGTGCCGTCACTGTAATTGGATAGCTGGCTGTCTTCGTTACCGCGTTTTCGGTATACGTAATCGTGACAGTTTTGACGCCCGAAATTTGCATACTTGGGGCTGAAGCGGTCCAACCAGTTATCACATGGGTGGTGGCATTACTGTACGTTGCGGTGACAACGACTCCAGCGGTCGAAAAAACATCGCCGACATTGAACGCAGTGGTCAGGGCGGACGTTGTGATAGCGATTGAGGACAACGTCGCCGTTTGGGCGGTGATCGTAATGTTGAACGACGTGCTCCTGGTCACGCCTGCTTCGCTTGCTGTCACCGTTACTGCCTGCGTCCCAGTACGCGTCATCGTTGGTGTACTTGTCGTCCAGCCGCTGAAATTGCTTGAAGAACCGTCGCTGTAGGTTGCTGTCACGACCATGCCCGTACTGGTAAAGGTTTCGCCAGAAAAGTACTGAGTTTTGTTCGGCAAAGTGCTCACCGCGATCGATGACAAGGTCTTTGTTTCTGCAACATCTTCCACGACGTAGAGTTCAGCGACGTGATCATTTACCAGATCGTAGGAAATGTAGCCGTAGCCAGAAATGCCCCAAGTATCCCCCCAGCTATTCAAGAACTTATAAGCATTTTGCGCGTCATCATAGCCAATGATCACAAGCGCATGCCCCCCCTCATCAGTCCCCGAGTAGTTGTCATAGATGCGATTTTTTGTGTTGAGTTGGCGCAGATCAGGATAGACCCGAACACCAATCAGCACGGGCGTGCCACTGGCCAAAGCGGCTTTCACGTCACCGGGCAGAATACGCGCCCAGGATTTCGCAAGGTGATGACTCGCGCTAGTAATCGCGGCCTGTGAGGGTTGTGTCGTCCAATCGTTTGCTCGATAGGGCATATCCTCGTTAAGCGCGTCGCCTTGGCTTACCAAGAGATTAAGGGCATCGCTAAACGTGGAACCTTGATCGAAACCACGATTGATCTGGTTGTAGATGTAGGCCGGACTGAACGTGTGCGTGCGGACATCCCACTTATGATCCAACGCTTCCTGGTAGGACTTCACAGCGTATCCTACAGCCCATGCGACACAGCTCGATTGTGCGCCTTGAGAGCCAGGTGAAGGGAACTTCGCCGTGAGGTCTACCGCGGCGGGCAGATCGCCTGCACCATAGGTACTACGCTGAGGAATCGCCTGATACTGCTCGGCGGTGAGCATCTTAAGGCCCATCGCTTGAGCTGAAGTGCTACCTGAGCTCGAAGACGAGGACGAACTTGTGCTTGTGCTGGTGGAAGAGCTACCACCACCTCCACCACCACCACCACCGCAGCCCGTGATGAAAAAGAAGACAACCAGAACGAGAAATGCCACGGTCGCTTTGAAAAAAAACTTGGTTTTCATGATTGTTTCCTTTGTCGATATAAGACAAGTCGGCAATGTATGCCAATGGCATGGATGTGTTGTCGTGACAGTTTCCGCGACGGCTCATGCTGCCTTTGAGTTTGTGATCCCGTAGAAACGACTGTCGTGCAACCCGAAGTCGCATTCGCCGACACGCTGAGGAAGCTCAGTAGTCAGACCTGCAAAAATGGCTTTGACACCTTGAGTGAAGGCTCCGGTGGAGCTTGTTGCGACACCATCGATGACGATGTCGTTGCCGTTCTGGTTGTTTGCGTTGAGCGCGATGGTCATTGCGGTTCTCCTGAGATGAAGGGCGAAGAAGATCAAGTTGATGACCTTCTGATAAGGAAGTGCCCTTCAGTGAGAACAAATTCAAAATAGTTGCCGGTGCCAAATTGCTTAAGGCTTCGGTGACGATGGACATCCGGTGCCCGAGTACGGGCACCGGTTTCTGGAGGGAGGGGGTATTCAGCTCATTCCGCCAAACACAACCATGCAGGCAGCCTTCTCGCGCATCTGTTGTTGCGCGGTCGAGTCAGGCTTGAGAACAAACACCTGACCAGCTGCCTTTTGTGCGACCCTTTGTATCCTAGGCAGGTTAATCGGATCGCTGGCAATCAGTGCGTCACTGTTCATGCCCGCCCAGGATCAATGGCGACCAATGCATCCGCGAACAATCCCGGCTGCTGGCACAGCGCAACGAATTGACGGCAGACGCTGCGGATGGCTTTGCCGTTGTCCTTGCGGAAGTTGGCGATGGTCTTGAAGCTGGCATCAGCCGGCCCGTCAGCCACATCAACTCAGCGTTGCGTTGGCTCTCTTTCTCAAGGCGCCGACTCGACTGAATGCGGTTGAACCGTAGATGCAAAGCTTCAGATGCACTGCTGGATGGAAGGCGGGCCGCCCTGTCGCCGCGGGGGCTACGCCTTCGAAGCTGAGCATGTCCAGATCCAGTTCGCCGACAAAGACATCCACGACGCGAACTGGATTTGTATCCAAAACATAATCTTCGATGCACTCTGGGAACAGAGTAATTTGTGTGCGATCTTCACCTTCAATGAAACGTTTCATTGGAATAGCTCCGTCGAAACAACGCCTTTGTCATAAAATTGTTGGCGACGCGTTTTTAAACAGCCTGGGCCATGAGCGGACACTCCCTCTCCATGCCGAAATCGAATAGCCTCAAGCAACCACGCGAGTTTCCGAGGCCTGTTTTTACCGCCCTTCATGCCTAAAGTCGAAAACCAATCTGCAAGCCACTTTGCGGGCAGTTCGAGCAGTCTGCAGAGAGACCGCGCTCAATTCTGTACAAGCAGTGCGGGCACCGGATGCGGTCAGCAGGATCTGCAAACTCATATTGGGCAACAAATTTGTGCGCAGCATCAGCTAGAACATTTCGATTTGCTCGCAGCCTCGTCCCACCGTAGGTAGCAAATCATCAAGCCAGGCTTTGTCATGGTGAAGTAACCAGCGAAAGCTCCGGTACTCATTTTTGGTGAAGCCAAGACGCGAGTGGGCTGAATCACTCGATATGTAGGCAAGGCATTTCTTTCGATGGGTCACTGTGACATCTGGAACATCCTGTTTGGCTCCGTCAGGGAAGACGTGTGCGACTGAGGGGCCGATCGCCTGCAGCCAGTTGCATCGCTCCAGCACTGTACGCCAATCCCCAAGCAAGCTATTGAGCAAAGCGGCCCTCCCGAATGCTAATCCACGGGCTGGCTCACGCAACCCACGCAAGATCTGAGCGGCGACGCTTCTAGCCTCCTCAGAGTTCTCTGAACGAGTCCTCGAAATCAAGTGTTCGAGCAGTTCGTTTGTTCGCAGCACGCCTGTTCTATTCATAAGTCGCCGCTCCCGCAACTCATCTCGCAGCACCTGTTCTACCTGAGCGTGGTGCGGTCGCATCGGCGTTAGAAGGAACTGTGCAAACACTTCCAACTCATGTTCAAAGCGATCAGTCCATAAAGATGGAAGATCTATTTCCTGCCCAGGAAGGATGTCGCCAGGCAGCGGGAATGATTCATGAATCGATGCGCGCTTGATCGCAACTTTCTTGAGTCGGCACCCGTGCGTTGCGCAGTGATGAAGTACTGGAATTTGGTGCCGTCGATGCCAATAAGCGACTCCATATTGGCCGATATCATATTTTCGACACGCGTGACAAAAGCGTAGCTCCGTCGCGCCGAGAAACGTCAGCGCCCCAACGGAGGTCGAGGCATCGCCACAAATCAACGCACGCCATGCCTCCTCGTCAATCTCGCCCAAAAATCTCCGCGCACCGAGGCAGGTCAGGTCGTTCAACAAAACTTCCGGGGCGCCATAGGCGTCGCCAAGGTGTTTGCAGAATTTGGGCAAGTTCAGCGTCGCATCAATGAACGACGAAGAGATTCCTGCCTCAAAGCTTTGCGCAGCGATCTCCCTGAAATCGCCAAACCCATTGAGCCGACCCAAGCGGGTCAAAACACTCACGAACAACTCATCTGGATTTGGGGTAGGAAGCAGCATAAAGCTTCAATAACAGATCAATGGGCGTTGTGTTCCGGTAAGCGCACTCACCAACGCCGGACATCGACATCAGAATTCCCGCAAGAGTTGGCTCAACGTTCGGCATGGTGCAAAGTATGGCTCAGAATTTTTAGCTCTGTCTGGCGCCTACAGACATTCTGCACCTTGAAAACGAGGTTAGCTCTGACGATACGCTGACGATCTGATGCGCTCTAACGTATATGGGAAGTTTTATGCGGCGGGCAAGGACTATGAAAGCAATCTGCTGATCGTTGACTTCGTATTTAGTGAGCGGTCTTGGAAAAGCAGCGCCTACTCAGAGGATCTCGCTGCGATCCAGCACCTGCGCAGCGCACTCGGCCTGAGCCAAGACGCGTCGCTTCGGGTTGTGCATGGAGATTTTTGATCCAGCCAAATGCCGCGAAAATCTAAAAATTTCGGCGTCATCCGAAAACTAGTCTCCATGGGCAACGCAAGATCAAGGTCAAATGAAGACGCAAGACGTTCAAGTTTGCTTGTTAGGGGACGTGAGCGCCGCGTTGCAGGCCTTGCACAATTGGCTTGGCCGGCTGTAGCTCACGTCATGGATGTCGGTTGGTGCACCACATTCTTTACAGATCCGGATGGAGAAGGCTTCGGCCAGCCTGACCAGCGTTCGGGTATGCGCATCGCCACCACGGAAATGGATACGCAAAGATCCAACTTTTTCTTTGATCTGCCGAAATGTCACGGTCGGCATCTCGCCCTGAGTGACCGAATCCGCTATCTGTTCACACACCGCATCGATAATCGCGAACCAGCCGTCGCCACACGTACAGCCCCTGCCCATGGCGGACGCTTCGGGCGGAAGCGCCCGCTCCCGGAAGATGTCCGGGTAACGGGCGTACAGGAGGTCTTCAAGGACTTTATGCATGAATGTCAGCTTGACATCGGATTAAATTTTAAAAATAAGCTTGAATTTCTATGCAGGGCAGCAGCACATCGAGGGCAATTCAAGATTCTTCATTATCTGGTGGCGATGTTGAAAGTTCAGAAAAAATCGTAAAACTAGCTACGAGCATCGGCCCCGTTTTTTCTTTTCCGAGACGAAATGCGGCTACTACTGTGGGGCGCCGTCTTATCCTCATTCCTTTTATTGATCCCTCTTCCATGGTTCGGCTAGTCGCTACATTTAGCCGCGGAAGACTGAAACCTGTTTTTAACACCTCAATGACGTCTAGCTCGCTTGCACTATCGTCATCCAGTAGCGCAAAAAGTAGCGCTCCGTAATGATAGCCTTCTACTGTATTGCAACGCACGCGATGCATATTATCGCTTGATCTTAGATAATCTCGACGAGCCTGGCTAATTAAGCTATCCCTTATTGAGTTCAAATTCCCGTCGCTTCCGAACCACGTTGCGGATAATTGAGATTTTTTCTTTAAAATAGACCTACTTCTTTTGGCTTCAATCCATAAACCAAAACAATCATCAAACTCCTCTGATGGCATTCTTTCTAAAATTAAATCTGCTCGACCCATCTCTGTTGTTTTTGTTCCTCCAGGCTTTTTAATTGTCGACTCCAACTTCACTGTCGAAGTTGAGAATCTTGGGTTGCGTGACAAACCCGTCGCCACCAACCCAACCAAAGTCGTTTCATGACTCCACAATTGTTCAATTTTGTTTTCGTTCTTCAGAGCGATCTCAATTTCATTAGCTAGTGACTCAAATAAGATTGCGCCAAATGATTTCCATCGAGATGTTGTGTGACCTACTGCTGATTCAATCATGAAAAGTCTCCTTTGTTGACAATCCAAAGAGTTTTTAAAGAAAAACTAATCTTACGGCTGATCTATCCGAAACTGAATCCGTCTTTCGTGCATGTGTGGGTGTTTTTCTAGGATATTTAAATGCACTACACACCAAAAACTTGTTTGTACTTGCAAAGAACTCATCCATCGCCAGTGA
Source organism: Uliginosibacterium flavum (assembly GCF_040566545.1). Taxonomy (NCBI): domain Bacteria; kingdom Pseudomonadati; phylum Pseudomonadota; class Betaproteobacteria; order Rhodocyclales; family Zoogloeaceae; genus Uliginosibacterium; species Uliginosibacterium flavum. The sequence goes on along the minus strand of NZ_JBEWZI010000026.1, from coordinate 12,654 downwards.
CTCATTTCGCCGTGCAAACTCATCCAGCGAAACGACATGGATTCGTGAAGCGGGGAGAATGCCACGCAGGGAGCGCAGCGCCGTCGGATGAATCGGGTTTTCCGAACCTTCAAAGGCAAACGGCAGACACGCAGAGACGCTGACGTCGACATTCATCGCAGCTAGCTGCTTTGCCAGAAGCGGCGTGAGCCCGCCGCCGGTGCCGCCATTCAGTCCGGCAAAAATGGCGGCCGTGCCGTAGTTTCCTACCTTGATCCGCTTGGCGAATGCCTCCGTTTCAAAGCATTCCAGCGCGTTGGCCGGCTTGTGCCCTGAACTGCAATACACCTCGTCCAGACGCACAACGATATCCGCTGCGTTATCGCGAAGCTTCGCCCAGTCAATGGCGCAGGTGTGGATTCCGCGAAGCCCTTGCTCGTGCACCATTCGCGTTGCAGCGGCGAGGATATTGCAGCCCGCGCCGCCGACACCGATCAACAACTTGCGGCCGGCTGGTTTGGCCTTCGCCATCGGCAAGTGTGCGGCTAAGGCAAGCGCAGCGCTGGCGTGGATAAATTGGCGTCGATTCATTGGGGTCTCCGGGAGGGGTGAAAATGCACAACCTGGCCTGCGCTCATAACAATACGGGTCAAATCAAAGGGTCGTCTGGATTGAAGTTGCACTGTGCATATCTGCTTGTGCATACCATGAAAGGCTCGTCTGGGTAGAGCTGCGCCTCGAGCGCCACAGCCTCATCCCACGCAGGCCAATTGCCGCCATTCGCGTTGATCCAGTCGGCCAAGTCGTTGCCATCAAGATCAGCAGGCACATCCACGCGGCTCCATGCCTCAGCCAGATTCAAATCCGCCAGCAGCAGGGCCGCGCTTTCATCGTTGGCTTGGCGCATCAGCCAAGGCAGCTGTCGCGCCAGATCGGGGATGGCATTGAAGCAAGTGCCAAGCTCTTCCGCGTCGTCGGCACTTTGCTTTGCACACTGCTGCAAGATGACAGGCAGGTTGGCCTGCAAGGTCTGGATAAGGATTGCAGCCGCTTGTTGGCAAGCCAAAGTGGGTTCGCGGTTTTCTGGCCCGGAATGCTGAAGGACAAGCAGGCTCTGGTTTTCCCTATCTACCTCGATTTGCAGGGTTGAGCAGCGCCGCTGGGTGTCGGCATCACGCAGCGAGAAGAAGAGCCCTTGGCCTTGGTTACAAAAGGCGGCGTAATGCTCTGCACGGTCAAGCAGGCAGGTGCGCTGTACCGCGCCATCTTCCATGAGTGCTTGAAAATTTTTGAGCTGTACGACAATGCGCGCCCCGCAGGACAAGGTCTCCTTGGAGAATGCCGGCCAGTCGGGCCTGTTGGTTTGTTCTATAGACCTGTCGATGAAGTGCTTCAGGCATTTGTCTGGGCCGATGCGTCGAATCAGTAATCCACGCAATCGACGGGCGATGTATGAGCGCCTGAGTGCTGTAGTTTCTGTGGATAACAGCACTTTCAGTTCATCGAGTTGCGCCACGCGCCAGGTCTGAATTCTCGACTCAATGCTGTTTCGCGCAAGTAGGGGGCTGTCAAGAAATACCTGCATGCGATCCGCTTGATTCGCGAAGGGGTTGAGCGTTCTGCGTATGGCGCGCCAATCAGCAAGGGATGAGGGCGCGGCTATTCGAAAGACACTGAAAAGCAGACTTTCCCACGCCAGCCAGTGCCGCCGTGTTTGCAGGTGTGTGTAAGCTGGGAGCCACGGCTCGGCTTGCGCCATTCGTTGTAAATCGGGCGTGGCGGGGTGGTTAAGCAAGCTGATCGGCAGCTCGCGCAAGCGTGCAACACGCGTTTCACTCGTTCCGAGGCTGTTGGCCATAATGGCGAGCAGCGGCTGTGCTGTATCAACTGCGCATTGCCAGAGATTGAACGAATCGGGCCGAAGTTCAGGATCAAGCACGCCGGGAATTCCGGCTGCGAGCAGCGGCACACTCACGAGCGCTTGAATCCGTTCGCGGTAAACACAACCCTTGTTGCGCCCGCACCAAGCCCAGATAGCGCGTTTGGCCGCTGCGCCTAACACCGACAGGCTGCCATTTCGCAGACAGGCTTCCAGGGCGTGGATTTCTTGTTGGCTGGCGGTTTGCATGTGTGTATTGGCGCTTGATGTGTTAAATCCATTCTGGCTTTACATGCGACGACTTATGTCGCAATCAGAAGCTGTTCGCCCGTGACTGTTTGCGACATAAGTGGTCGCTTGGGTCGCGCAAACTACCGGCATCAACTGCGGGAGCTGGGCAATGACGATCGATATGGCAATCAAACAGGCTGTGAGCTGGCTACGCGAAGCGGATGGACTGGTCATTACCGCAGGCGCGGGAATGGGCGTGGATTCGGGCCTGCCGGACTTTCGTGGAAGCGAGGGGTTCTGGCAGGCGTATCCGGCGCTGAAGCAGGCGGGCGTAGATTTCCGGCAGATCGCCAATCCGGATGCGTTCAGGAGTAAACCGCTGCGGGCCTGGGGCTTTTACGGGCACAGGCTGAAGCTCTATCGTGAAACCGTGCCGCATCGCGGGTTTGCGATTCTTCAGGCGCTGAGCGCCGGCATGCCGCATGGGCATTTCGTATTCACGAGCAACGTGGATGGGCAGTTCCAGAAAGCTGGTTTTTCGCAGCAACAGATTGTGGAATGTCATGGCTCGATCCACTTCCTGCAATGCATGAGCGGATGTGAGCAGGATGTCTGGTCGGCAGATCGGTTCAAGCCGGTGGTGGATGAGGCGCACTGTGCCCTGAGCAATGCAATGCCCGTCTGTCCTTACTGCGGCGTGACCGCGCGGCCCAATATCCTGATGTTCAACGACTGGAACTGGGTTAGTCAGCGCACCCAGTTTCAGGGGCTGCGCCTGAATGCTTGGCGACAGCAACTTGAACGCCCGGTCGTGATTGAGTTGGGCGCGGGAACCGCGATTCCGTCAGTCAGGGTTGAGGGTGAGTTGTTTGGCGCACCACTGATCCGAATTAATCCGCGTGAAGCGGAGGTGAAGGATGTCCGTGCCGTCAGTATTCCGCTCGGGGCGTTGGCTGGGCTGGAGTTGATTGAGCAAGCTTGGCGAGGCTGAACCAGAGGCCATTCCAGCGAGCAGCGGTAACTGTCGTTAATGGACAGACATGGAAAACGGTGAGGACGAGATGTCGAAAAGCGATACCAGCAGCACACTGCGCCGCATGCTGGAACTACTGCTCCACCTGCCACGCAATGGAGCGTACGCGAGCTCGCGCGACTTGCTCGAAAAACTGCTGAGCGAAAGCCATGAGGTGGAAAAGCGCACGGTAGAGCGCGACCTCAAGCTGCTTGCTGAGGTGTTTGCCCCCAATATTGAGTGCAACGACAAATCGCGCCCGTATGGCTGGCGCTGGAAGGATGGGCGTGCGTTAGAAGGAGTTGGCCTGAGTGTGACCGAGGCGCTTTCGTTGCAGGTGATTGAAGACACGCTGAAGCCGCTGCTGCCCGCCAGCGTACTCAAAACATTGCAGCCGCGTTTCAAGCTGGCGCGCAAGACTTTGGCTGAGCTGGCACCCAAAAACAGGCAAGCCGCATGGGTCGAGAAAGTGCGCAATGTGCAGCCAAGCATGCCACTAGCACCACCGAAGGTTGATGAAGAGGTGCTGGCTGTCGTGCATGAATGCCTGCTGCACGACGAAAGTCTGACGGGTGAGTATCAAAGCGCAGGTACGGGATACTCGCCAGCTTCAGTTATGGGTGATGTCTCATGGGGCTGCGATGCGCATCATCGGGCCTGCTGACTTGAGAAAACGAATTGCTGTCGGCCTGCGCGCTGCGGCGGATGCTTATTCAGATGAAAAAAGGGGGCGTGCTTGATGTTCCGTGATGAGGCTGGTTGATCTGAATTCATAGCTCTGAAGATACGATGACGATCTGATGCGCTCTAACGTATATAGACACTAATCACCACGCTCAAACAACTCAAATTGCTCCCACTGTTGGGAGAGTTGTTCAGGCAAGTTGTCGTGGCTCCTTACTGTGAGCACCTCAGAACTATTGGGCACCTCGCTCGCCTCAACTTCGATCCACCAGTACGGAGATAGATCTCTACGCTTTTCAATATCGACAGCGTGGGTGTGCCAGACTTCGATCAACAATACGGGTTTTCCGAAAGCATCCAGCAGCGCAACGTCGATCCGCCGCCCTGTTTCAGGACAAACCCACTCCATCACAACTTCCTGTGCCGCGATAAACGGAAGGACCGTCACATCACCCTCCATTGTTCTGAAGCGCATCAGCGGCATCGGCGTTCTACGCCGCAGGGCTTCTGAGAACTGAGTAGCAAGTACTCTTTGTGCCGCTTGATGCACCCCTTTCGACATGTCATGGAACACGCAGCCTTCTGCATGACTATTCCGAAAATGCTTGAAGTGCTGCCGGCCTTGCTTGCTCCTCGCAACTGTTAGGTCGCTAGCACATCGCTCGTCGAGGCATCGATAACGCCCTTTTCCGGGGCGGTGCTGAGCACGATCGGCCTTGACCAACTTCATCGTTTGAAGGTCCAGCGCCCATTTGATCTGCGCGATCACCGTACTCATATGAGTCTCCCCACATGAGACAGCGCAGCGAGCACGCGATGTTTGCATGCAGCGCGCACCACCCAGTTTTTGAACGCAGGATTCCAGTATCCACACCCTCGGCAAATGGGCTCGACGACAGCCTGAATCTCCGCGTTAAATGGATGCCAAACAGCCAGATCCCCGGATGGCAAGCTCCGCACGTGGATTGGGATACTGTTGATAAAAAATTTGTAGCGCATAATCTTGACCTCGCGGTTGAACACGAAGTCAGGGTAGGCAACCACCCATTTCTATATCACTAGCAACCCCTTGCGTTAGTCTTTGACAGGAAAATAATGGCTACTGATCAAGCCCCCGACAACAACGAGTGTGCTAACCACGACGATCAGCGGCGTGCTGTCGCAAGCTGCTTGTTGAACTATCTGAATGTCCATGGAAAATCGAAGCAGCTTTTTTCAATACTGAGATTTCTCGCAGAGGAAACACTGTCCAATCTTGAAGAGGGCAAAACCCCGCACTTCAACTACTTCGCGATCAGGACATCTGTCACAGGTGAGACGCAGGGCGACGCCTCTGCATGGTTCAGCCGCTACTGGAAGGAGATTTGTGGCGATTTCAAGCTGAGGTGTGAAGAAGGTATTCAGAAATTTGCTGCAGACCAAGGGCTCTCTTTCTACCCATGGATTCAGAAGCTGGAAAGCGATGGCGGCGCAGGCAATCAAGCTCTGATTTCGCTGGTCGCCCTTCCACTCTCGGCGCCAGTAACAACCGATTCGATTAAGCATTTCGTCCCGAAACACGACATCGCCTATATCCCGGCGGAAAAGTTAGAGCTTTCGTGGTGGGCAAAACTGCTCTTTGATCAGAACCGCATTGCCGGCGGCTGGCGCAAGTGGATCCTGATTCTGGGGCCAATTGTTTGGGCGACCACAATCGGCCTCGGGGGCGTTTTTCTGCTATATCTCCTCGGCCTCAGTGCAACGCCAGTGACAACTCGTGACGTTGTGCTACTGATCTACCTCGGATTGCTCGTCTGGTACGCCAGCCGTCTCATCAGGAGGTTCACCCATCTTGTTGATGACCGAATGATTGTGGCGTCAGAAACCATGATCACATCAAAAGAGTCAGGGGTGTGTCTTGAACTTTTTCGCCCGAACGGCGGAGTTTCGGACGCCCCAAAGATCGCCCGCATGATCAAGTACGCCGCTCAGTGCCCGATCTGCGGTGCGCAGGTACTACTCGATAGGGGTGAGCCTGATTTTCCTCGCCGCATCGTTGGCCGATGCCAAGAGAGCCCACGTGAGCATGTGTTTAGCTTTGATAGAACTTTAATGACAGGACGCTGGCTGAGACGACTTGAGCTTTAACTCCCTCAGACCTATACGTTGCTTGCCAAAGCCGATGATGGCTTGGTTGGGGTTGAATTGCGGCGATTTTCGGGCACCAACCGGGGGGATGACAGAACGGCTGACTGTATGACTATGGTCGACAGATCGACTCGGAAATCTGCCGGATACCATCGGCGCAGGTTGATTGAAACAAAAATGCGATGTTTCAAGTTTCTCGGCGAACGGGTGATGGCACGTGACTTTAATCGTCAGGCTGCTGAGCTGCAAATTCGTGCCGCGCTGCTCAATCGTTTCACCCCGCTTGGCACACCTCAAACCGTGCGCTTGGCATAAGTCCGTTTGGGGTCAGGGGCATTGCGCCCTCAGGCTGATTTATGCAACAAAGCCGCTCATATGCGGACACTATGCCGCGACAATTCGCAGAATGCCCCTTAACGGTTGCGGGCTTGCCACCAAATCTCTCAGCGTGTATTCATCGAGCGTTGCGTAAAGCGCCCCGAAGGCTTTGGACAGTACACCGGCCAGCTTGCAGCTAGGGGTAATGCAACAGGTGCCATGCTCGCCCAGGCACTCAACAATAGGACTGGAGCCTTCTGCCTCGCGCACGACCCGGCCGAGGCGGATCTGTTCGGGCGCAAGCGCCAGTCGGATACCGCCCCCCTTGCCGCGAATGGATTCCACCACACCGCTTTTGGCCAAATGGTGTACGACTTTCATCAGGTGACTTTCGGAGATGCCATAGGCGTTCGCAATGCCCTGAATGGTCGCGAGTTCGTCCTGGTTCAAAGCCAGGTACATCAGGACGCGCAAGGTGTAGTCGGTAAAACCAGTAAGTTTCATAAGATCTATTTTGTGTGTTGCTTTTGGCAAAACCAAGGATTACATTAAAGATACATCCTAAATAAAGCTTAAACAATGTCAATTACGACAGACTCCCTGCGCGACGCCCTACGTCAGGTCATCGATCCGGAAGTGGGTTTGAATATTGTCGATCTCGGCTTGGTGTATCGGCTGGCGATCCTCGATACCTCGGTGCAACTCGATCTCACCATGACATCCCCCGCCTGTCCGATGGGCGAAGGGATTCTGGATGAGGCTGTGCTCGCCCTGAAGGCCCGTATTCCCGCCAGTTGGATAGTGGAGGCGCAGCTGGTGTGGGAGCCCGCCTGGACACCGGCACGCATGGGCGAGAAGGCGCGTTTACGTTTTGGCTGGGATCAGTAATTTATTCAAACAGGAGAAAGTCATGACTCAAACCGCTGTCACTCTTGACGTTCGAAACATCGAACCGAAATTCCGCCACCCGCTCATTTTTGGCATCTTCGAGCACCTGCCCCCCGGCCAGGCCATGTTGTTGACCAATGATCACGACCCCAAGCCGCTTTACTACCAGTTTCAGGCGGAATCGCAGGGCACCTTCAGCTGGGATTACATCGAGCACGGTCCGGCGCAATGGCAGGTGCGTATAGGCAAGACCGGGACGCTTGTCGGCGCCGACAATTGCTGTGGCGGTGGGTGTGGTGGTGCCTGATGCTACGGGTGCTTAGCCTCGCACGTTGGCGCTGGCTACTGGTAGTGCCAGCGCTTGCCGCCTTGCTGTGCGGGGTGATGTCGGGACTGGCACGTCTTGGTGTACTAGTGCCAGATTTTTTTCTGCGGCTGGTGGGAATACATGGCGCACTCATGATTGGTGGCTTTTTCGGCACGCTGATCGGGCTGGAACGCGCCGTCGCACTTGCGGCGCGCTGGCCATACCTGGCACCGCTGTGTTCGGGTCTGGCGGTGTTGCTGCTCATCTGGCTACCTGCTGGAATAGCGGGTGTGTGGCTGATGGCGCTGGCTGCGCTATGGATGAGTCTGGCCTGTGCGTGGGTGTGGCGACGCCAGCGCGTGGCGCACCACGCCACCCTGGCGGCCGGGGCGCTGGCATGGTTGCTCGGTAATATTGTGTGGGCACTTGGCGGGACACTAGTCGCTGCCGTTCCGCTGTGGACAACTTTCCTGATCCTGACCATTGCCGGCGAGCGGCTTGAGTTGTCACGCTTCGTGCCGACGCCAGCGCGGGCACGCCGGCTGTTCTTTGGCATTGTCGTCTTGTTACTGGGTAGTGCTTTTGCGGCCGTATTCCTGGATGACGCGCTGCGGGTGTATGCGCTCTCCCTGTTGTTACTGGCAGCCTGGTTGCTGCGCTATGACATCGCACGTCGCACCATTCATTCGGCAGGGCTGACCCGCTACATGGCGCTGTGTCTGTTGTCCGGCTATTTCTGGCTGGGGTTTTCTGCGTTGCTGGGTTTGGCTGGTGCGCTAGTGACGGGTAGCCTGCTGCGTGATGCGGCGCTGCATGCGCTCTTGCTCGGTTTCGTCTTCGCGATGGTGTTCGGCCACGCGCCCGTCATCGTGCCGGCTCTTACTCGTCATAAAATGCGGTGGCATCGAGGGTTTTACCTGCCCTTGCTGATCTTGCATGCCACGCTGCTGCTGCGCGTGCTGACAGCCTGTGGTGGCGATTTCGTATGGCGCCAGTGGGCCGCGTTGGGCAATGCCGCAGCCTTGTCGTTGTTCATGCTGATGGTGCTGGAAAGCCTGCTGGCGGCAGCACGGGCGGCAAACGTAAAACGGAGGTGAACCATGGATGCCAAGTCTGATTCCGCACTTCGACGTTCGACCGAACAGCATGTCCGCTTCATTCATGGCTGGACAGACAACCTGTGGTCCTTGCGCGTCGATAAACCGGCCGATTTCCATTTCCAGCCGGGACATTACGCCCGCCTTGGCTTACCAGTGGCGGATGTAGCGCCTCTGTGGCGGCCCTATTCGATCGTCTCGGCGCCGTCAGAGCCGCAACTCGAATTTCTGATTACCCTCATTCCCGACGGCGCCTTTACCTGCTTGCTGGTAAAGCTCCGTGTCGGTGATCCAGTCCTGCTGGAGTCGGCCGCACTGGGCTTCTTTTTCGAGCCGCAACTGGCACCGGGCGAGGATTTATGGATGCTGTCCACCGGCGCGGGCCTGGGGCCTTATGTGTCCTTGCTGCGGACGCCGCAGGCCTTGGCGCGCTACCGGCGCCTGGTGCTGGTACACAGCGTGCGTGCAGCGGCCGAGCTAGCCTATGCAGACGAATTGAATATGCTGGCGGCGGCCTCGGGCGGGCGCCTGTGCTATCTGCCTGTGGTCACGCGTGAAACAGGTGCCACAGTGCTGAGCGAGCGAATTCCGCAACTGATCGCGGATGGTCGCTTGCCGGCGCATCTTGGCCTGCAGTTTGATGCCGTGACCAGCCGCGTCATGGTGTGCGGAAATCCGGATTTCACGGCCGACATGCGGCGCCTGCTCAATGCGCGTGGTTTCACGCCCTGCCGGCGTGGATTGGCCGGCAGCATGCTGTTCGAGAATTACTGGTGAAGCGCAGCCTGCTCCTCGTACCGCTGCCGCGCGAGCACCACACGGTGCTTTTTCTGGTGCGCCCCACAATCGATGCGTTGCTTGACGAAGTGTGCGATAACGAAAGCTAGCTACAAGGGCTAGGTTTCCTCTCGGGGCGGCCCTGCGCACCAGCGTCACGTATCAGACTCGATCAGAATCCTGCGCCTGCAACAGAGCGTTGCACTCTCACAAGCCGAGGGATATTGCCCATATTGCGCCGCGATTAACGCCTTCCTATTTTTATGACTTAGCGATAATTGGATTGTCACAGCACGCGAAAAACTTCGCCGCGATGGAACGTCAGGTATGAGCGATGTTCGGGGCAAATGCCATGAACGCATACGCTTGCATCCAAACCCAAGCGTTTCCACTCCTCGTTTGGCAGCGCCTCCGAAATCACCACCCTTCCAGCATCGGAGAAAGTGATCCACCCCCCATCAAAAAGCGCATCAACATTCGGTGATAGCAATAATCCATTGAACACATCAAGCCGCTCTTCGTTTGTGTCGCACCTAGCCCAAGGCCGGATGCGAGAGGCGCGAAGAAGCTCTGGCAGAGCGAGTCCTGTGACGCAACATACGCCTCCCCAGTAATCCAGTAAGGACGTCCTGAACAGGCCCTGGCCGATCCGCTGAACCACGCCCCGTTCGATTTCGGTAGTTTGCTGCAGAGTGTGCGTTTGCTGAATAAACTGCTGTGCTATCCGGTTGGGTATGTTTCTGGCCGTTGCTGCAGCCTTGGCAAGACAGGCATGCAGTGCATGAATATCCGTCGCCTCAACAGAGCCGTTAAATATCAATGGCGGCTTTGCCTCGATGACGAATCCCTTGTTGGTTTCAGTCGTGACACGAACGAGTTCCGGAAACGCGCTGGAGCGCAATACAATCCACCCGCCGTCATCGTGTGGCGTAAGGTCGAAGCCGTAGTCTGTGGCAGCCTTTTCAATCCGTACTCTCTCGAGTGGAGTCATGGTGTACTTCTTTGCGAGTTTTAGTCGTTAGTGTTTTTCGAATCTTCTGATCCGCTCGAACGTCCGTTGTTGACTAAATTACTGTCACAGGCATCGAGAATCATCCTGAAGTGAAATAAGCACAGAGGCGATGGGCTTTAAGAGCACTGGAATGACGTGTGAACTTCCGTATCCAGCCAATTGGCGCGCGTTCGCAACATTCTGTGCAAAGCTCCGTTTGCTGTGCGAACGACGATCTATGATAGCGAGGTGCTGATTCGGCTTATCCGAAATCCCCAGCATAAAATTGAGTGAAACCGCTCAGAATGCGATCGGGGAAGCCAGGTTTTGCAGCAGCGCGACCACGCTCCAACCGGCGATGGCACTGGTACGCGAATAAATATCGACCACGACATGAACTTCCTCGCCATGAACTTCTATCCGGTGGTCGTCCCCCTTGAAGCCGGGCACGCTATTGATGCTCACGCGGGTGGCTTCGGCACCGGCGGTGGCGAGCGCGGTCGCTACGGCTACATTCACTTTGGTCGGGAAAAGCGCGATGGCATCGCGAGCGTTGCCGGAAAAAACTTCGCGCTTGTCGCTGGCATCAAGCAAGTCTTCGCTGAAGACAGCGGTATTGCGCAGTGAGTTAGGGCCTTTTTCTGTGGTGATACTGGCTTCAATGGCGCTCATCAGCGCCGCCGTGCGCAGTACGTCGAAACCGCCGATGGCGCCCGAAGCCAGATGGACACGCCGGCCGTTGGCACGCGCACAGGCTTCGATGCGCGCCAGAAAGCTGGCGTCGGCGAGCGCGCCGATGGACAGCAAGACGAGATTTGCCCCTGCCGATAAAACCGCTTCCGCGATTTCCTTGACAGCGCCGGGCGAAGCCGCCTCAACAACATAGTCGGGCGCCAGCTCCAGCAGCTCGCCGAGATCGGCGCAGGCTTTGCATTTGTACTTATCCGCCAGCGCACGGGCGGATTCCGGGTTGCGTGACAGGCAAGCAACCAGCTCGTACTCCGGCAAGAGCCCGTTTTTCCAGGCTTCGGCCACAATCCGGCCAAGAAATCCGCAGCCAACGATGGCCAGCTTCAGTTTTCTACGTTGAAGGCTCATTTCATCTCCGACTAATGGTTCGGTTGCGTGCCCGCCCTGAGAGGAGCCCGTTTTCACAAAGACAGCATCCCCACTCGCTCCGGCTGCCAGGTCACGGCAACAATCCGGACCGAGACATTGCCACCAGCGGGCGCTGGCCACTCGATTTCCTGCCCAACAGACAAGCCCAAAATGGCGGCACCCACCGGGGCGAGAATGGAAACCTTGTTCGGGTTGTCATCCATTTCATCCGGGTAACAAAGCACCAGTTCAAACTCTTTCCCGCTCGGATTAATCACAAAGCGCACGACCGAACGCATCGTGACGACGTCTGGTGGAATCTGGTCAGCTTCCAGAATGTTGGCACGCATCAGCTCATTTTCCAGAGCGACTGCACTGGCAAAATTTTCGGCCGGCAGTTTGCCGAGCAAGGAATACAGTCGCTCCAGATCCAGACTCGATACGGTGATGGGGGGCAATTCTGCCATGACGTTTTCTTCCACTAATTATTAACAACAACCCGAAAAGCGCAGACTCAGATCACGCCTTGCGCGAGCATGGCGTCGGCCACTTTCACAAACCCCGCGATATTCGCGCCATTGACGTAGCTGATGCCGCCAGATTTTGTACGTCCGTAGTCCACGCAGGTTTCATGAATGCTGATCATAATTTCTCTCAAACGGGCATCCACTTCCGCGCGTGGCCACCCCAGGCGCATGGCATTCTGGCTCATCTCCAGACCGGAGGTGGCGACACCGCCAGCATTGCTGGCCTTACCCGGTGCATAAAGCACTCCATTGCTTTCAAAAACCTTTACTGCCTCTGCGGTCGAGGGCATGTTGGCGCCCTCTGCAACACAGATCACACCATTTTCAAGCAAGGTTTCGGCATCCGCCTTGTCCAGTTCATTCTGGGTAGCGCAAGGAAGCGCAACATCCGCTGGCACGCACCAAGGCCGCACGCCGGCAAGGAAAGTGGCGCCTACCCGCTGCGCATAGTCACTTACGCGTCCGTGCAGATTGTTTTTCACATCCATCAGGACAGCCAGTTTCTCAGGAGTAAAGCCATCTTCATCGACCACAGTGCCACCGGAGTCAGAGGCCGTGACGACTTTGGCGCCAAGCTGCATGGCCTTTTCAATGGCGTATTGCGCCACATTCCCGGCCCCGGATACGCTGACCCGCATACCATCGAGACTTCGCCCCTGCAACTTGAGCATCTGCTCAACGAAATACACCGTGCCATAGCCAGTAGCCTCCGGGCGGATCAACGAACCGCCAAAGCTCA
>NZ_JBEWZI010000025.1:0-52384 GCF_040566545.1 Uliginosibacterium flavum | reverse complement strand
GCACTCAGCACTCAGCACTCAGCACTCAGCACTCAGCACTCAGCACTCAGCACTCAGCACTCAGCACTCAGCACTCAAACACCATGCCCGACCTGACCCTCCTCAAGCACCTCGTCTGCGAAGCCTTCTCCCGCACCACGCCGCCGCGCGAGCCGGAGCCATCCATGTTGATGGACGATCCGGCGCAGGTGGCGGCTTTTGCCCGTGCCGGGCGGGAGGATGGAGTGATCGGCCAGATCTATCTGCTTAACAGCGTGCAGCTGTGCGAGCTGATTCGCCCCGGCGATGCGGTGGTCGATCTGGCCTGCGGCCCGGCGACGCAGCTGGCGCAGGTGGCGCGGCTGAATCCGCAGGCGGACTTCCTCGGTGTCGATCTGGCGCCGAGCATGTTGGCCGACGCGCAAACGCATATCGCGACGCTGGGTTTGAGCAATGTGCGCCTCGCTCTGGGTGACATCACGCAACTCACGGCGCTGGCCGACGCTTCCGCGGACGTGGTGATGTCCACGTTCTCATTGCATCACCTGCCCGATGCGGCGGCGCTGGCGCGTTGCTTCGCCGAGGTCCGGCGCATCCTCAAGCCCGGCGGGCGCGTCTATCTGTCGGATTTCGGCCGCCTCAAACGTGCAGCCACGATGCATTTCATGGCTCATCGCAGTGCCGCCGAGCAGGGCGCGTTGTTCACCACCGATTATCACAACTCGCTGCGAGCGGCCTTTGCCGTCGCTGAATTCCGCGCGGCTCTGCCGTTGCTGGGTGCCGGCGTGCGCCTCTACCCCTCGCCGCTGGCGCCCTTCATGGTGATCATCCGTTCAGCCGCGCTGCACCCCGTACCCGCTGCCGCTCACGCCAGTTTGCGCACCCTGTGGCGGGCGCTGCCCGCCGCGCAGCAGGGCGACTTCGAAGAGCTGCGCGACTGCTTCAAAATGAAGTTTCTGGCTATTCCTGCCTTGCACAAATGACCCTCCACACTTGGCTCGCCTTCTTCGTTGCCGCCTGGATCATCAGCCTCTCGCCGGGGCCGGGGGCACTGTCGTGCATGGCTGCCGGGCAACGCCACGGCTACCGCCGCGCGGTATGGAACATCTTCGGTCTGCAATTGGGCGTATTGCTGCTGGTCGGCATCTGTGCCGCCGGGCTGGGGGCGGTGCTGGCCGCTTCGCACACGCTGTTTGCTGCAATCAAATGGGGTGGCGTGGCTTACCTGATCTGGTTGGGCATCCAGCAATGGCGCGCGCCGGCCGTGCCGATGGAGCCGGGCACAGAACACGCACATGACCGTTTCGGCATGCTGCTGCGCGCTTTCCTGATCAATGCCAGCAATCCCAAGGGCATCGTCTTCATGCTCGCCGTGTTGCCGCAGTTCATCGACCCGCTGCAGCCGCAGTGGCCGCAATACGCGATCTGCGCGCTGACCTTGCTGTTCACCGACTCGGTGGTGATGAGCGCCTACACTTTATTGGCCGCTCGTGTCTTGCGCGCCTTGCACGATCCGGCGCACATCCGCTGGCTTAATCGTGGTTTCGGCAGTCTGTTCATTGGCGCCGGTCTGTTGCTGGCGGGATTCCGGAGGAGCTGAAATGAAAGTTCTGGCGCTGATCTTGAGTGTGATCCTGTTCGCAGGCTGCAGCAGCCCGGCGCCGGTCGAGCCGGTCGCCGTCAAGCCCACGCCGGCCCCGACGCCTGCTCCGGACGCCGCGCCCGGCAAGGATCCTGGCGATACCACCGTGAAGACCGAGCTCCCGCGCGGCAAGCCGGGTAGCCTGCTTTCAAAGATAGATCGGGCGCGGCTCTCCGCGCAGGTGCAACAAGCGCCCAAAGCCATCAACATCAAGCAGCGCTGCTCATTCCGCAACGAAACCGGTTACAACGGCTCGACCCTGGTCGAAATCGCCAACAATGAAGTGAAGGCGCTCAGCACCCAGATTGCGGTGCCACTGCACGGCGGCAGTTGCAGCTTCGAAGGTTCGGGTTTCCGTCAGGTCGCGCGCGCACCCTCAATCGAGCTGCGGCACAACGATGGCTGCACTGTGCGCATCTGGACGCAGGGCAAGCAGCTGACCATTTCCTACTCGAAATGCTCGGCCCGCTGCAGCAATCCGGAAGTGTTCAAATACGTCTGGCCGGTACTGATCGATCAGCCTAGCGGGAAGTGCGATTGATTCCATCAGGAACTGAGTGCGTAAGGCTGCACGCAAGTCCAAAACCGGCTATCTTTGCGCCTTCCGGCAATTCAGGGGGTGGCAATGCTGATTACTTTCAAATCCGATGCAGACGGCGACGTCATCATGTTTGGCCAGGTCGGCCAGATGATGCTGGAGACCATCGGTAAGGATCCGGCAGAACCGCGCGGCATCATTACCGTGGCCCAGTTGCCTGACGCCATTGCCAGCCTGCGCGCCGCCATCGAGCAGGACAAGGCCGACAATCCCGACGAGGATGAAAGCGAAGAGGCGGAAGAGGCGCGGCGCGAATCCGGCAAACTGCCCCCTGATCCGGTGATCCGTCTGGCGCAGCGGGCCGCGCCCTTGCTGGCCATGCTGCAGTATTCGGAACAGGCTGGCGTCTATGTGATCTGGGAGTCCTGACGCATCGTGAGCCTGCCCAGTCCTGATTCCCCTGCCATCCTGGTCACCGGTGGCGCCAAGCGCGTTGGCGCCGCCATCGTGCGCGACCTGCATGCGGCTGGTTGCCGCGTGGCGATCCACTGCCACGTCTCGCTGGCGGCAGCTCAGGCACTTTCGGCCGAGCTGAACGCCCTGCGCCCGGATTCAAGCTGCGTGCTGCAGGCGGATTTGCTGGATTGCGCCGCGCTGCCGGCACTGGTCGCAGAGGTGATTGCGCGTTTCGGCCGCCTCGATGGGCTGGTGAATAATGCTTCGAGCTTCTTCCCGACCGCGCTGGGCAGCATCGATGAAGCGGCCTGGCTGGATCTGATCGGCTCCAACCTCAAGGCGCCGCTGTTCCTGACTCAGGCCGCCGCGCCGCATCTGGCCGCCAGCGGCGGGGCGGTGGTGAATATCGTCGACATCCACGCCGACCGTCCGCTCGAAGGCTACCCCGTGTATTCAGTGGCCAAGGCCGGGCTGCAAGGCCTGACCCGCTCGCTGGCGATCGAGCTGGCGCCGCGCGTACGCGTCAACGGCATCGCCCCCGGCGCCATCGAATGGCCCGAGGACGGCCAGTTTTCCGCTGCACAGCGCGCGGGCATCGTCGCCCACACGCCTTTGCAGCGCACCGGCCGGGCTGACGAAATCGCCCACGCCGTGCGCTTCCTGCTGCTTGATGCGAGTTATGTCACCGGCCAGATCCTGGCGGTGGATGGTGGCCGCAGCGCACGTTTGTAACGAAGTCTGAATTGTTTGCGACAGAGAAGAATAAACTTGCAGCATCCCAGCCTGAAGAGCCGCCCCCAGCCTTGCTGTCCGGCATGGCAGGCTGAAGAGGCTTGCCAGGCGCGGCTCTTGCATGCCCTTGCAATTAACTTTCCCTGATTGCCTGAACCCTGAATAGCCCCCGTCACAGGAATTCCCATGGCCCTGCACTACAAGATCATTCCCGTCACCCCGTTCCAGCAGAATTGCAGCCTGATCTGGTGTTCGAAAACCATGCAGGCGGCGGTTGTCGATCCCGGTGGTGATGTGGCGCGCATTCAGGCCGCGATTGCTGCCGAGGGCGTGACGTTGAGCAAGATCCTGCTGACCCACGGCCACCTTGATCACGTCGGCGGCAGCGCCGATCTGGCCAAGGCCGCTGGCGTGAAGATCATCGGGCCGCAGCGCGAAGACGCTTTCTGGATCGATGCGTTGGGCGAGCAGTGCCGCATGTTCGGCTTCCCGCCGGTGCCGCTGTTTCAGCCGGATCAATGGCTGGAAGAGGGTGAGACGGTCAGCGTCGGCGAGGAAGTGCTGGAGGTGATCTATACGCCCGGTCACACGCCTGGCCATATCGTGTTTTACAGCCGCAGCGCACAACTGGCGCTGGTAGGTGACGTGCTGTTCGCCGGCTCGATCGGGCGCACCGATTTTCCGCGCGGCAATCATCAACAACTGATTGATTCGATCCGCCTCAAGCTGTGGCCACTGGGCCGTGACGTAGAATTCATCCCCGGCCACGGGCCGATGTCCACGCTGGGCGAGGAGATCGACAGCAATCCGTTTGTGGCGGGTCGGGCCGGCTAAGAAGCGGTTCATGATCCTGCTGCGAGGCCGCTCAGTTGTGACCGAGGGGGCTCATGCACTGCCCGGAATCCTTGCCTGTCACGACAGCTCGGGCCGGCTAAAGTCCCGACACCAGGATGCCGTGATAGCACTGGTGAAGAATCATAAAATAACAATTTACCGGAGACCGGTATGCGAATCGTCCTGCTGGAAGACAACCTGACCCAATCGACGCTGGTCTGTGCCTGGCTGCGCAACGCCGGCCACGACGTGCACAGTTTCATGCTGACACGCGAGCTGCAACGCTTCTGCAACCGCGAGAGCGTGGATCTGTATCTGCTCGACTGGATGATGCCGGACATCTCCGGCGAAGAATTCCTGCGCTGGTTGCGCAGTGAACGGCGCGATCACACCCCGGCGATTTTCATCACCTCGCGCGATACCGAAGACGATATCGTCACCGGGTTGGCTGCGGGCGCCGACGATTTCATCATCAAACCGGTCAGTCAGCGCGTGCTCATGTCACGTATCGAAGCGGTGCTGCGCCGGAGCAAACCACGCGAAGCAGAAGCCAGCATGGATCTGCCGCCTTATCTGGTCGATCACGCGCAGAAACGCATCCTGCTGCACGGCGAAGTGCTGGATCTGACCGAAAAGGAATTCGACCTAGCCGCCTTCATGTTCCGCAATCTTGGCCGTCTGCTCTCGCGCGGCCATCTGCTCGAAGCCGTGTGGGGGCGCAACCCCGACCTGGCTACCCGCACCGTGGATACCCACATCTCGCGCGTGCGCAGCAAGCTGCATCTGGGGCCGGAAAACGGCTTCCGTCTGCTGCCCACCTACAACTTCGGCTATCGGCTGGAGCGCGTGGAAGCCAGCGAGGCCAGCGAAGCGGAAACGCCGCATGCGGCGTAAAGCTGGGACTGGGGACTGGGAACTCGGGACTGGGAAAAACACAAAGGCCGCATTTGCGGCCTTTTTGCTGGGATTGAACCGGACGACGACTACGTACAGGGCTGCTTTCCAAGTCCCCAGTTCCGAGTTCCCAGTCCCCATTTCCCGCTTTGTTACTTCTTCAACGAATCGCGAATCTCGCGCAGCAGCACCACGTCTTCCGGCGTGACGGGTTCGGCAGCCGGCGCGGCGGGGGCTTCGCGCTTGAGGCGGTTGATCTGTTTGATCATCATGAAGATCACGAAGGCGAGGATCGCGAAATTCAGGGCGATGGTGATGAAGTTGCCGTAGGCCAGCACCGGGATGCCGGCTTTCTTCAGGGTCGCAAGGTTGTTCTCCACGCCCGCCGGGATGCTGCCGAGCACCACGTAAAGATTCGAGAAGTCGATCTTGCCGACCACCGAACCGACCAGCGGCATGATCAGGTCATTGACGACGGAGTCGACGATCTTGCCGAAGGCGCCGCCGATGATTACGCCGACGGCCAGATCGACGACATTGCCCTTGAGTGCAAACTCCTTGAATTCACTGACGAAACTCATGCTGGACTCCCTCTGATTGAATTGTTGTTGAGGCCCGCCGGAAGGTGGGCATGGCCGGCAGTGTCGCGCAAAATCCATGCAGCGGGCAACTGTCCGGATGATTGGATTGGAAGGCGGCACATTACAAAATGCCTTGCCCGCAGAGCCTCGCGGGACGGGCGTGTACAGGCAGGCCTGCTGTAGAGGCTTGTCAGGCGTGGCTCTGCAGGCAGGCCTTGGTTCACTTGTCTTCCGACCTGCGTCAGGCACTCGAAATTCCCCCTAGGGTATGATCGCCGATCCTTCATCCGGAGTAGCCGGCGTGAAAATTCGATTGCCAGTGGTATTGCGTGTGCTGGGCTTTCTTCTGGGCGGCTTCGTCGCCCTGGTGGCGGCCCTGGCTTTCCTGGCGTGGGTCAGCTTTGATGCTGAGCGCACGGCGGGCGGGTTCAGCCAGCATTTCAAGGATCGTTACCAGCGCACGCTGGTGCTCGGGGCTGAGCCGCAGCTGCACATCTGGCCACAGCCGATGCTGGTTTTGCGCAGCGTGAGTCTGTCGGAAGCCGGGCGCAACGAGATTTTCGCGACGGCCGAGGAGCTGCGTCTGGAGCTTGCGCCCCTGCCTTTGCTGCTGCGTCGCCATGAAATCCTCAGCCTCAGCCTGCACAACGTGGATATGCGCCTGAGCCGCGCCCGCACCGGGGACTGGAATCTGGGCAAATTGCTGCAGGCACCGGCGGCAGATGCGCCCGTAACGCCCTGGCAGTCGCGCCTGGAGTCGATCCGGTTGAGCGGGGCAAAGCTGCGCGTTGATGATGGTCGCAATGCGCTGAAATTTGAATGGCGTGATTTTTCGGCCAGCCTTGTCGGGCTGGATGGCAGTGCAGCGGCCCGCTTGAGCGGACAGGGTCAGTGGCTGGATGCGGCCAATGACAACGACTTCCATTTCAAGCTGGGCGGGCGCTATGCACCGGGCGACAGTCTGGCCGCCGGCAGTCTGGAGAATCTGGTTCTGCAGCTGGAAGGTAATGCGCGTGGCTTGCAGGGCGCGAGTGCGCAAATCGACAGCGCGCGTTTGAGCTGGCGTGATTGGGGTGCGCAAGGCCATCTCGATAAACTCGGCATCAAGCTGCAAGGGGCGGCCGGCCAGCAGTCCTTGAATGGGGAGGCCAACGCA
Organism: Uliginosibacterium flavum; assembly: GCF_040566545.1. Lineage (NCBI taxonomy): Bacteria > Pseudomonadati > Pseudomonadota > Betaproteobacteria > Rhodocyclales > Zoogloeaceae > Uliginosibacterium > Uliginosibacterium flavum. The sequence continues at coordinate 45,572 of NZ_JBEWZI010000025.1, read as the reverse complement.
CCGCGTCTGGGCTGGCAGGACTGGCGCGTGCAGGGCGAGAAGCTGGAGGCGCGCTTGAGCTTGCGTGCCGTCGGTGAGCAAACAGAATTCGAGCTGAATGTGCCGCTGCTCAGCGAAACGGAAAACGGTTTTCGCAGTGATGAGTCAAGCCTGAACTGGCAGGCCAAGGCCGGCAATGAGCATGGCAGCCAGGGCAAGTTCAAGGCCAGGCTGGATGCGGATCTGCGCACGAGTGCCTTACGTCTGAGCACGCTGCGAGGCGAATTTTCCGTACAGCATCCGCGCCTGCACACGCCGGCGGCACGCATGAGCGTCGCCGGGCAGGCGCAATGGCGCGCCAATGGCGGGCTCGAGGCGACGCTGGAAGGGCTGCTGGGCGAAGATCCGCTGAGTGTGCAGGCCCAGTTGCAGCAACTCTGGCCGGTGGCCGGACGCGTCGATTTGAGCAGCAGCCACCTTGATCTTGACCGTCTGTTCGCCGAAGCGCGCCCCGGCGTCAAGCCGCCTTCTCTAAGCCTGCCTGTCTTCAACAAGATCGCGTTGAACGGCAAACTGAACTTCAAGCAGCTGCGTCTGGCTGGCTTGCAGCTGGACACTCTGCAAACGCCGTTCAATATCGACAAAGGAGTGTTCAGCGCCAACGGCTTCAATACCAGTCTGTATGACGGTCAGCTGAGCGGTGATTTCAGCGCGGAGAGTGCGAGTGGGCGCATCAGTCTGCAAGGCGAGTTCAGTAATCTGGGGCTTGAGCGTCTGGCCCTCGACGGTGGCTTGTCGATCCCGTTGAGCGGCCGCCTGAGTGGCACCTACAAAGTGGTCAGTGCTCTCAAGGCAGACGCGTCGCCGCTGGCCGAACTGAACGGTGCAGTGCGCTGGAATCTGGTCAACAGTGCCATTCGCGGCGTTGATCTGGTGCGCAGCCTGCGCGAGTTCCGTCCGGCAATTGTGGCTGGCAAACAATCTGCGCGCCGTCCGGCCGAGGCCGAAACGACCGAACTGGGCAGCATCGGCAGCCGCTTCGTACTGGCCGGCGGCAAACTGCAGACCGATGCCATCCAGAGCCGCAGCAGCTGGCTCGCCCTGGCTGGCAGCGGCAGTGCGGATCTACTCAAGGAAGAGATGGATTTTACTTTGCAGGCCAGCCTGCTGCCGGGCATCAACAGCATGGCCGCCAAGGATCTGGTCGATCTGCGCGCCAAGCCCTTGAGGCTGCGCCTGAAAGGCCCCTTGCTGCGCCCGGATGTGCGTTACGAACCCTCCGCACCTCCTGCCTCCAAGCTGGCAGGTGTGGTGAAAAAATGAACAAAGTCCACTGGCAAACCTGGATCGTCGGCGGGGCGGTGCGCGACCGCCTGCTCGGCTTGCCGGTGCAGGACCGTGACTGGGTCGTCACTGGCGCCACGCCGGAAGATCTGCTGGCCGCCGGTTTCAAGCCCGTGGGCAAGGATTTTCCGGTCTTCCTGCATCCAAAAACCCACGAGGAATACGCCCTGGCGCGCACCGAACGCAAGACGGCGCCCGGCTACAAGGGCTTCGTCTTCCATACCGATGCGGCCGTCACGCTGGAAGAGGATCTGATCCGGCGCGACCTGACCATCAATGCCATTGCTCAGGCTGAAGATGGCACATTGACCGATCCGTACGGTGGCCAGCGTGACGTAGCGGATCGCGTCTTCCGCCACGTCAGCCCGGCCTTTGCCGAAGATCCCGTACGCATCCTGCGTGTGGCCCGCTTCGCCGCGCGTTTTGGCGATTTCACTCTGGCCCCGGAAACCCTGGAGCTGATGCGCGCGATGGTCGAGGCCGGCGAAGTCGATCATCTGGTGCCCGAGCGTGTGTGGCAGGAGCTGGCGCGTGGCCTGATGTACGCCAAACCTTCGCGCATGATCGAAGTGCTGCGCGCGTGCGGCGCACTGGCGCGCATCCTGCCCGAGCTGGATGCGCTTTTCGGCGTACCGCAGCCCGAAAAATATCATCCGGAAATCGACGCCGGGATTCATCAGTTGCTGGTCATAGATCAGGCGGCGGCGCGCAATCAGCCACTCGTCGTACGTTGGGCCGCCTTGATGCATGATCTGGGCAAGGGCGTCACACCGTCGGAAAACTGGCCGCATCACTACGGCCACGAAGCGCTGGGCGTGCCGCTGGTCGAAGCGGCCTGCGCGCGTCTCAAAGTGCCGGTGGATTGCCGCGAACTGGCCGTGCTGACCGCACGCGAGCACGGCAACATCCACAAAATCGACGAGATGCGCGCCGATACAATTACCAGAATATTTGAACGCTGCGATGCGCTACGCCGGCCGGAACGCTTCGCCGGCTTGCTCGCAGCCAGCGCCTGCGATTTCCACGGCCGCCCTGGTTACGAAACCCGCGAAGACACGCACACGCCGCTGTGGCAAGCCCTGCTCGCCGCCTTTACCAGTGTCGATGCCGGGGCGATTGCCAGCGCGCTGAGCGACAAACGCCAGATCCCCGAACGCCTGCACCAGGCCCGCGTGGCGGCGGTCGGTGTGGCGCTCAATGCTTTGCGCCCGCTTGCGTAGCTCATAACCATCCCGAAGAGCCTTGCCCATACTGCCTTTGCCGCACCCCTGCCCGAAGAAGATTGTCGGGCGCGGCTCTACAAGCATGCCCGCTCATCACTCAGTCCTCATTGCTCAGTACTCTGCCGCAGGCAGCAAGCTGGCAAATCCCGTATCCTCCTGCTTTCCGCCAAAACTCCAGGCGCGGAATACTCGCTCACCTCAAAGGAAAATCGATGAAGAAATTCGCTTTTGTGCTGGCCGCAGCCCTGATCGTGCCGGCTGTTTACGCTGCCGACATGACCGAAGACCAGAAGACTTTTTACGCACTCGGCACCGTGCTGGGTCAGCAGGTCACCAGCTCTTTCAACGCTACGCCTGCCGAACTTGAGATGATCAAGAAGGGCATGAGCGACGTCGTAGGGGGCAACAAGCCAGCTGTGGAAATCGACACTTACGGCCCGAAGATCCAGGTGCTGGCACAGTCGCGCCGTGCGGTGATCATGGAAAAAGCCAATGCAGCCGGCAAGGAATTCACGGACAAAGCGGCCAAGGAAAGCGGCGCGGTGAAGACCGAATCCGGCCTGATTTACCTTTCTCTCAAGGAAGGTTCTGGCGCCAGCCCGACCGCGACTGACATCGTCAAGGTGAACTATCGTGGCACGTTCATCGACGGCAAGGAATTCGACAGCTCCTACAAACGCGGTGAGCCGGCTGAATTCCCGCTCAATGGCGTGATCAAGTGCTGGACCGAAGGCGTCGCCAAGATGAAGGTGGGCGGCAAGGCCAAGCTGACCTGCCCGGCCGCAATTGCTTATGGTGAAAACGGTGGCGGCCCGATCCCGCCGAATTCAACCCTGAGTTTCGAGGTCGAGCTGCTGTCGGTGACCAAGCCGGCCGCCAAGCCGCAAGCCAAGGCCGCAGCCAAACCGGCCGCCAAGGCTCCAGCCAAAGACGCGGCCAAGCAGTAAGCTGCATTTGTGCATCAAAAAGCCGCCTGCGGGCGGCTTTTTGACGTCTGTTTGCTTGAGCCCGGAGCAATGCGCGGTAAGCTTCGGGCAGAAAACTCAGCTCGGAAGCGGACACGACAATGCAGCGGTTTGCGTGGCAGGGAATCACGATAGCGGGGCTGCTGCTGGCGCTCGCCAGTCATTTTTCGGGTTTTGAGCCGGCATGGGCACTTGTCGCCAGCGGAGCGCTCAGCAGTTTCGTGCTGTGGCGGCAGAATCGGGCGCTGCAAGCCCGGCTTCAGACCCGCCCGGAAGCGCCCGGCGATCTTGCCCGCGCACATGCATTCGTGCAAAGCCTGATCGACGTGATTCCGCACCCGGTCTATGTGCGCGATGCCCAAGGGTGCTACCTGCTGGCCAACAGCGCTTATGCCAAAGCGCTGGATACGCCGGTTGCTGAAATCATCGGGCGCACGCCTACCGAAGTGCGCAGGGAAACCGAGCACACAGCCGCCATGCTGGCCGAGGACCGCGAGGTTCTGGCCGGCAGCGTGGTGTTCAAGGAGGTTATCAATCACCACGTCTGGCGCGGTGAAACCCGCCATTTGCTGATCACCAAAGGCGCTTGTCTTGATGCTCACGGCACGCCCGTGGTGGTGGGCACCTATTTCGATGTCACCCACTGGCGTCAAACCGAGTCGGCGCTGCAAGAAGCGCTTGAGCGTGAAGTGCTGCGGCGCGAGCGCACGCAGCAATATGTGCAACGCCTGATCAATGTGATTCCGCAGCCGGTTTACGTGAAGGATGCGCAGAGCCACTATTTGCTGGTCAATGACGCGTTCTGCACGGAGCGCCGGCGTTCGCGCGAAGATTTGATGGGCCAGAATTCCTATGCTTTGGCCGCTGACCAGAATCTGTCAGGCCGGATTGCCGACGAAGATCTGCGTGTGCTGGCCGGCGAAACAATCAGCAAGGAAGAGTGCCTGCCGCACATGTACACCGGCGAGGAACGCTTCCGCCTGATCACCAAGGGATCCTGCCTGGATGCCGATGGCTTGCCAGTGATTGTTGGCGCCAATTTCGATGTCACGCCCTGGCGTCAGGCCGAGCGCAAGGTGCAGCAGGCGCTGGAGCAGCAATCGCGGCTGACGGACTTCCTGCAGCTGATTTTTGACGTGCTGCCCAATCCAGTGCTGATCAAGGATGAAAATCTGCGTTACGTGATGGTGAATCAGGCCGCCACAGAGCTGATTGGCCGGCCGCGCGAAGAGATCACCAGCCTGAGGCTGAACGATGTGCTGGAAGGCGCGATAGCTGAGCCGCTTGAGGCTGATGAACGCGCCCATTTCGAGCAGGCCGACGGTATTCTGCATCACGGCGAGAGCATCATTTTTGGTCTGGATCGTGAACCTCAGCACTTCATCAGTCACAAAATCGTTGGCCGGAATGTCGATAATCAACGCGTATTGATCGTCTCGCTCACGGATGTCACAGGCATTCGCCGTGTCGAAGCCGATCTGCAGGCCGCGCTGGTGCGTGAAGTGCTGCGCCGCGAACGCACCCAGGAGTTTGTCCAGCGTCTGATCGACGTGATTCCTGAGCCGGTATATGTGAAAGATGCTGGCAGTCGTTACCTGATGGTGAATGATGCTTTTGCCCGCGATTTCAATGTATCCAAGGCGCAGATCCCCGGCATGGATTCGCTGGTGAGAATTGGCGAGAACGATCCCGAGGCCGCGGTCAGCGTGCGCGCTGAAGATCTTGAGGTGCTGGCCGGCAAGCTGGTGCGCAAGGAAGAACATCGTCCCTATCTGCTGACCGGCGAAGAGCGTCATCGCATCATTTCCAAAGCCGCTTGCCTGAATGCCGAAGGCGAGCCGGTGATCGTTGTTGCCAGCTTCGATGTGACGCGCTGGCATCAGGCCGAGCAAAAATTCAAGGACGCACTTGAGCGCGAAACGGAGTTGCGTGAGCGCACCCAAGCCTACATCCAGCGCCTGATCGACGTGATTCCGCACCCGGTGTTCGTCAAGGATGCGGACAGCCGATTCCTGATGGCCAACCAGTCAATGGCGGACTATTACGGCTGCAGCGTCCCGGAGCTGATCGGCAAGACTTCGTTTAAGAGTGAAGCGCCACATTCTGCGGTGGTACTGAACGTGAGCAAGGAGGATCAAGCGGTCATCCGGGATGGTCTGATTATCAGCAAGGAAGAGCGCACCTTGCATAAACAGACCGGCGAATGGCGTGACCGGCTGTTTGCCAAGGGCCCTTGCATTGACCCTTCAGGCCGGACGGTGTTGGTCGGCACTCACATCGACATCACCACCTTGCGCAACGCGGAACGCGAATTGCAGGCCGCCCTGCAACGCGAGGTGGAGCGTCGCGAGCGCACCCAGGACTTCATTCAGCGCCTGATCGATCTGATTCCGCAGCCGGTTGCCGTCAAGGATGCGCAGAGTCGTTACCTGATGATCAATACCGCCCAGGCACGCGAGATGGGGCACGCCAAGGAGGAAATTGTCGGTCTGCGTTCCTGGGAATGGATCGCCCAGAGTCATCCCGAGGTAAGTGCCAGCGTGTCGGCTGAAGATGCTGCCGTACTGGCCGGCGAGGTGGTGTACAAGGAGGAGCATCAGCCCAATCCGGTGACGGGTGAAGAGCGTCATCGCATCATTTCCAAAGGTTGTTGTCTGAATGCCGATGGCGAACCGGTGATCGTGGTGGCCAATTTCAATGTCACCCGCTGGTATCAGGCCGAGCGCGAGCTGACCGAGGCGCTGGAGCGCGAGCAGCACAGCCACGTACGCACCTTGCAGTACATCCAGCGTCTGATTGATGTGATTCCTTACCCGGTTTATGTGAAGGATGCGAGCAGCCACTTCCTGCTGGTGAATGAAGCTTTCGCCAGCGAACGGCATCTCGAAAAAGTCGATTTGCCGGGGCGTGACTCAGTCACTCTGCAAATCAGTGGCGAGGAGGTGATGCGCCTGACCAGCGAAGAAGACGCGCGGGTGCTGGCAGGTGAGGTGATCCTCAAGGAGGAGTACAAGCCCAATCCGGTGAGCGGCGGCGAGCGCTTCCGCGTCGTCTCCAAAGCCAGTTGCGAGGACGCCACCGGCCAGAATGTGATTGTCGTGTCCACCTTCGATGTGACGCGCTGGCGTCTGGCCGAGCGCGAATTGGCCGCTGCCCTGCAGCGTGAAACCGAGCGCAGCGAACGCATCCAGCAATACGTGCAGCGCTTGATCGACGTCATTCCCCAGCCGGTCTACGTGAAAGATGCAGTGGGCCATTACGTACTGATCAACGAAGCTTTTGCCAACCAACGCCAACAGGATCGTAAGGAAATCATCGGTCAAACCGCCATGGAACTGGCGCCCGATCCACAGACCGCACGCTCGGTGACAGAAGAGGATCAGCGCGTACTGTCCGGCGAGAACGTGCTGAAAGAAGATCACACCATCATTTCCTCGACCGGCGCGGAAAGCTATCGCATCGTGACCAAGGGACGCTGCCTGAACAGCGATGGAGAGCCGGTCATCGTCGGCGCCAATTTCGATGTGACGCGCTGGCGCCTGGCCGAGCGCGAACTGGCCGCTACCCTGCAGCGCGAAACCAATCGCAGCGAACGCATCAAGCAATACGTGCAGCGCCTGATCGATGTGATTCCGCAGCCGGTATATGTGAAGGATGCCAATAGCCGCTACCTGATCGTCAACCAGGCCTTCGTCGCCGACCGTGGCAAGTCGCGTGAAGAGCTGGTCGGCAGTCTGTCGTCCCTGACGCCCCACATGCAGAAGTTGGTGTTCGCGGAAGATGAATCGGCCCTGCAGGGCAACCACATTCTCAAGGAAGAGTTCCGTCCGCACCCGGTGACTGGTCAGCCACGCTACCGGGTGATAGCCAAGGGCAGCTGCCTGGACGACGAAGGCAATGCTGTCATCGTCGGGGCAAATTTTGACGTCACTCCCTGGCGCCTGGCGGAAGCACGCCTGTTCATCGCCAAGGAAGCTGCCGAGCGCGCCAATGCAGCCAAGTCCCTGTTCCTCACCAATATGTCGCACGAGTTGCGCACACCCATGCACGGCATTCTGAGTTTCGCCCGCATCGGTCAGCAGCGCGCTCCGCAAAGCGGCGATGCGCGCATGATCGGTTACTTTGATCGCATCGTGACCAGCGCGGAGCGTCTTATGAGCCTGCTCGATGATTTGCTGGATCTGGCCAAACTCGAAGCAGGGCGCATGGAGATCAAGCTGCTGATGCTGGACGTGGCGGCCATTGCGCACGACGCCTTTAACGAGTTCGAAGCCCTTGCCGCCCAACAGAACCTGCAAGTTCGCCTCTCTCACGAGGAGCCTACGCACGCCTGTGCCGACGCCAAACTGCTCGCCATGGTGCTGCGCAATCTGCTCTCGAACGCCATCAAATTCTCGCCGGAGGGCAGTGAAATCAGTTTGAGCGTGCAGCCCGGAGTCATCGATCTGGATGGCGGCATAAGCACGCCACTGGCTGCGGTAGAGGTTATCGTTGCCGACCGGGGGCCGGGTATCCCGGAGGAAGAGCTGGAGGCCGTTTTCGACAAATTTGTCCAGAGCAGCAAGACGCGCAGCAATGCGGGCGGCACGGGTCTGGGGCTGGCCATTTGCCGCGAAGTCGCCAGTGCTCACAAAGGTCAGATCTTTGCGCGCAATCGTAGCGGTGGCGGCGCAGAATTCGTGTTGCGCATCCCGGTGGATATCTCCGTTCTCAAGGACGACAACAATATGACCAGAGAGGTTTGAATCAGAATGAATGAAATCCGTTGGGGCATCCTCGGTTGCGGGGAAGTGACCGAAGTCAAAAGTGGCCCCGCCTTCCAGAAGGCCGAGGGCTCGCGTCTGGTCGCGGTTATGCGCCGCAATCCCGAGTTGGCAGCCGACTACGCCAGACGCCATGGCGTGCCGCGCTGGTATGACAACGCACAGGCCTTGATCGACGATCCCGAAGTCGATGCGGTCTACGTCGCCACCCCTCCGGGCGCACACCTGCCACTGGCGCTGCTCTGCGCCGCCGCCGGCAAACCCTGCTACGTCGAAAAACCGATGGCCCTGAACCATGCCGAAAGCCTGCGCATGTTGCAGGCCTTCGCGCAGCGCCAGCTGCCGCTGTTCAGCGCCTATTACCGCCGCGCCATGCCGCGCTTCCAGAAAATTCGCGAACTGCTGCTGAGCGATGCCATCGGAGCCGTGCGCTACGTGAATCTGCAATTACACCAACCGCCAGCGCCGGAGGATCTTGACCCGGCCAGCCAGCCCTGGCGCGTCGATCCGGCCATCTCGGGCGGTGGACGCTTCGTGGACATGGGCTCACACCAGCTCGATTTCCTCGACTATCTGTTCGGCCCCATCACCGAAGTGCACGGCGTGGCGACCAGTCACAGCGCCGCGCTTGCGACAGAAGATACGGTCAGCGCCAGCTTCCGCTTTGCCGGCGGGGTGCTGGGTAGCGGCGCCTGGTGCTTCGCGGCCGGCGACAAGCTGGATCGCTGCGAGATCGTCGGCGCCAGCGGACGTATCGTCTTCTCCACCTTCGACGACGCGCCCGTCAGCCTGATCACTGCAGCCGGTGAAGAACACTTTCACATTGCCAATCCGGCCCACGTGCAACAGCCACTGATTCAGAGCGTGGTCGATGCCTTGCTGGGACGCGGCGAGTGCCCGAGCAGCGGCGAAAGCGCCGCGCGCACGGATGCCGTGATCGACCGGATTCTGGGACGAGGCTGATTTGTGGAATGCCTGCAGAGCCGCGCCTGTATTGCATCTGCAGCCTTCCATCCTGAAGATGACCGTCTGGATTGCCTCTACGCGACATCTACCTGAAGAAGCTTGTCGGGCGCGGCGCTACAAGCAGGCCCGTAGGAGCTAGCGCAGCTGGCGATTTGCCAGCGTGGATCGCCAGCTGCGCTAGCTCCTACGTCACAGGCAGCAAGCACTCACTTGCGCTCTGGCAAAGCTGTCAGTCGCACGCCACGCTTGCGCGTCGTCTTGGTCAGCGCCATCAGCCCGCCCGCCGCGCTGCCATTGTTGGCATGCGAAATTGCCACCGCCAGCGCATCCGCCGCATCGGCCTGCGGATCGCCTTCCAGTTGCAGCAGGCGTTTGACCATATGCTGCACCTGTTCCTTGCCGGCCTTGCCGTAACCGACCACCGCCTGCTTGACCTGCAGCGCGGTGTATTCGGCCACCGGCAGATCGCGGCTGACCAGCCCGCAGATCGCCGCCCCGCGCGCCTGTCCGAGCAGTAGCGTGGATTGCGGATTGACGTTCACGAAGACGATCTCCACCGCGGCTTCGGCCGGATGATAGGTGTCCACCACCTCCTGCACCCCGGCCAGAATCACCTTCAAACGCTCCGGTAGCGAGCCGTCCCCCGGCGTGCGGATACAGCCGCTGGCCACGTACTGCAGCTTGCTGCCGATACGCTCGATCACCCCGAAGCCGGTGATGCGCAAGCCCGGATCGATGCCGAGGATGCGCGTGGGCGGCAGGGCGAGCGGGGCGCTCATCACGAGGTCGCAGCAAAATGAAGTGAAACGTTTCTGGCGAGGCGTGCCGACGCTGACAGTGCAGTTGGCACGGCAAGGAGGCATAACGACGCCAGAATCATTTTTTGCGGCCTCAAATGCGCTTGAAGACCAGATCCCACACACCATGCCCCAGCCGCAGCCCACGCGCCTCGAACTTGGTCAGCGGGCGGTAATCCGGTTTGGGCGCGTAATCGACGGCCGTGTTCTGCAGCAGCGGTTCGGCCGACAGCGTTTCGAGCATGAACTGGGCGTACTCCTCCCAGTCTGTCGCGCAGTGCAGGTAGCCGCCGGGCGCGAGGCGCGACGCCAGCTCGGCGACGAAGGCCGGCTGCAGGATGCGGCGCTTGTGATGACGCTTCTTCGGCCAGGGATCGGGGAAGTAGACGTGGATGCCGGCCAGCGAATCGGGTGCCAGCATGTCGCGCACCACCTCGGTGGCGTCGTGCTGCATCACGCGCAGATTGCTGATTTTCTGCTCGTCGATCAGCTTGCACAGATTGCCCACGCCGGGTCCGTGCACCTCGATGCCGATGAAGTCGGTATTCGGCAAGGCGGTCGCAATCGCCGCTGTCGTGTCACCCATGCCGCAGCCGATTTCCAGTACCACTGGCGCGATGCGCCCGAAGGTGGCGGCGTAATCCACCGGAGCCACCGCATAAGGAATCGTGAAACGCGGCAGCAGCTCGTCCAGATAGCGCTTCTGCGCATCGGACATGCGGCCCTGACGCAGTACAAAACTGCGAATGGCCTGACGGGAGAAGCGGCCGGTCGGCTCGCCGCTATTGGCTTCGTCAGGCTTGTTGATATCTTCACTCATGCTGCGGATCAACTCCCGATCAGTCCGCTGGTGGGCGAACTCGGCGTGGCCGAATAGAGTTTTCTCGGCATGCGCCCGGCGCGGAAGGCTTCGCGGCCGGCTTCGACCGCTTTCTTCATGGCGCCGGCCATCAGTACCGGGTCATTCGCCTTGGCAATTGCCGTATTCATCAGCACGCCATCGCAGCCCAGCTCCATCGCAATCGCGGCATCCGAAGCTGTACCGACGCCGGCGTCGACGATCACCGGCACCTTCGATTGCTCGATGATCAGCTTCAGGTTCCACGGATTCAGGATGCCCATGCCGGAGCCGATCAGGGACGCCAGCGGCATCACCGCGACGCAGCCGATTTCCTCCAGCATCTTCGCCTGGATCGGATCGTCCGAGCAGTAAACCATGACCTTGAAGCCGTCGCGCACCAAGGTTTCGGCCGCTTTCAGGGTCTCGGGCATGTTCGGGAACAGCGTGGTCGCGTCGCCCAGCACTTCAAGCTTGACCAGATCGTGGCCATCGAGCAGCTCGCGCGCCAGACGCAGCGTGCGCACGGCGTCATCAGCGGAATAACAGCCGGCGGTGTTCGGCAGATAGGTGAAATCCTTCATCGGCAGCGCGTCGAGCAGGTTTGGCTCGTTGGCGTTCTGGCCGAGATTCACGCGGCGCACCGCGACGGTAACGATCTGCGCGCCCGAGGCATCAATCGCCCGGCGCGTCTCGTCAAAATCCTTGTACTTGCCGGTGCCTACCAGCAGGCGGGATGAATATTCGCGGCCAGCGATCACTAAGGGGTCGTTCATGTCTGCAGTCCTGAAAAAGAATGAATCAGCCGCCACCGACGGCAACGACGATTTCGAGCGCATCGCCCTCGGCCAAGGCGGTCGTGGCGTGCAAGCCCTTGGGTACGATTTCGCCATTGCGTTCGATCGCCACGCGCTTGCCCAGCAACTCAAGAATTTCGAGCAGGCCCGACACGGTGGTGCCCGGCGGCAACTGGCGGGCTTCGCCATTGAGAGAAATGTGCAAGATGGAATCCGCTTTTTGAGACAGGGCTGGTGCCTGCGGGGAGGGGCGAGTTTAACACGCGGTATTTAGCGCAAAAGTCACGAAGTGACTTCTCGAAGCCCGCCTCGCCCATTTGGGGGCGAGGCGGGGGAAGAGGGAAACGGGCGCTCAAGCAACTTTCAAAGTCATGCCCCTTAGCCAGAGCTTGCGCCCACAGGCTCCGGGCCGATACAATCGCGCCCTGTCCTGCCGTCGCGGACAGCCCGAGCGGGCGTCGTATAATGGCAATACCCTAGCTTCCCAAGCTAGAGCCGTGAGTTCGATTCTCACCGCCCGCTCCATCTGAACCAGGCGCCAAGCCTTGATTCAATAACAAAAAGCCAAGCTCTGTAGCTTGGCTTTTTTGCTTTTTATCGATGGTTGAAGAGCCGCTCCGGGCGGGCTTCTTGGTGCATGCCTTCCGCAGAGCCAATACAGTAGCACTTCTTCAGCATGGCGTTTCGTAGGGTAGAGCGAGGAGCGGCTTCAGCCGCGAATCACTCATGCCAGTCGTCGACCAAAACTCAGGGCTCCGGTCAGCGCCGCAGTTCCGGTTCAAGTTTGTCGAGGAATGTGCCCCACAGCCGGCGCAGCGTGCCATAGGTATGCCCGCCCTCGATGATCGTCGTACGCCCTACGGGAAGTGCGCCCGCCAGCAGATCCTGAGAATTGGCGAAAAAGTCGGACGCTCCGTACCCCAGATAGATCGGCGGAACGCGCTTGCCTTGTTCCCTGTGCTGTTTGATCCAGCTCCACAGGTAGCGCTGCCAGTCTTCCACGGTATGCGGACCGGGCTCCCAGCGGGCCAGGCCGCCAGCGTCGCGAATCTCGTTCACGGTCGCGTCCCAGCCGAGAAACGGGCTCAGCAGAATGATTCCGTCGACGGCATCCGGGTGTTCGATCTGCAGGAACAGGGCGCCAAGCCCGCCCATGGACGTGCCGGCGACCCAGATTTCCGTGTAGCCCTGCTGCCGCGCGGGCAGGATGATGTCCTCATACAGGCGTCGCCCCAGCGTTTCTTCCTTGTAGTAACCGAAGTGCGCGTCGGGCGCGACCATGTCGAAGGGCAGGCCGCGCTCGATCACCTGATCCACCAATCCCTTGTTCTTGAAGATGGTGTGGTCGCCGCCAATGCCGCGCAGAAAAATCAGCAGCTTTTTTCCACCGTCGACGGGCTTGGCCGGGTTTTCGTAACGGAGCGCAGCAATCGGCGTCGCGCCCCTGGACGCGCATCCGCTCAGCATCAATGCGAAGATGAGCAGCACAAGAGCCCGGCCAATTTGCATCGCACTCATCTTCCATGCCTCCTGTTTTTGCTGCATTTGAAAAGCCCGCAATCGCGGGCTTTTGGGCGGCTGCCTGAAGCGCCGCACGGGGCGGACGTCTTCGGCATGGCATGGCCAAGAGGCAAGCGGGGAGAGGCTCTTCGGGCAGGTGCTCAAAGCCCGCCCAAACTCCCGACTTGCGACTTACAAAATCATCCCGGCGCCAACGGTATTGTTGTTGCTCTCGTCAATCACGATGAAAGCACCGGTGCCGCGATTCACGCTATAGGCATCGGCGAACAACGGATGCGCCAGCTTGAAGCCGACCTTGGCGATGTCGTTCATGGCCAGGGTCGTGGCGTCCACATGCTCCTGCGAATTCACGTCGACCTTGAAGGCCACGCCGGTGAGCTTGGCCTTGGTGCTGCGCGTGGTGTGGCGGATCAGGTAGGTGCGGGCCGGCGACAGCGGGGTTTCGGAGAGCCAGCACAGCATGGCTTCGATTTCCTTCTGTTGCGCGGGCACTTCACCGCTCTTGACCAGCATGTCGCCGCGCGAGATGTCGATTTCATCTTCAAGCAGGATGGTCACGGACTGTTCGGTGAGGCCTTCAGGGATATCTTCGCCACCGATCTGCACGGCTTTGACACGGCTCTCGCGGCCATTGGGCAGGGCGGTGAGCAGATCGCCGACCTTGACCGTGCCGGACTCGATACGGCCCTGGAAGCCGCGGTAGTCGTGCAGATCCGGGTTGGCGGAATCCTGCGGACGGCACACCAGCTGCACCGGGAAACGGAAGGCTTCATGGCGGCCAGCGTGCGCGGCTGGGGCAGCTTCGAGCAAATCGAGCAGGGTCGGGCCCTGATACCAGTTCATGCTCTCCGAGCGGTCCACCAGATTGTCGCCATTCAGCGCGGACATCGGGATGAACTGGATGTCTCGACCGTCGTTGAACAGGCCCATCTTGGCGATGAAGGCTTTGTAGTCGGCAACGATGGCGTCGAATTTGGCCTGATCGAAATCGATCAGATCCATCTTGTTTACGGCCACCACCACGTGGGGGATGTTCACCAGATGGGCCAGATAGCTATGACGACGGGTTTGCGTCAGCACGCCACGGCGCGCGTCGATCAGGATGATGGCCAGATCGGCGGTGGAGGCAGCGGTCACCATGTTGCGGGTGTACTGCTCGTGGCCCGGTGCGTCGGCAATGATGTACTTGCGCGTGCCGGTGGAAAAGTAGCGGTAGGCCACGTCGATGGTGATGCCTTGCTCGCGCTCGGCCTGCAGGCCGTCGGTAAGGAGCGACAGGTCGACGGCTTCCATGCCGCGCTTGGCCGAGGTCTTCTCGATGGCATTGAGCGTGTCGGCGAGGATGGTCTTGGTGTCATACAGCAGGCGCCCGATCAGGGTGCTCTTGCCGTCATCCACACTGCCGCAGGTCATGAAGCGCAGCAGGCCGTTATCGGTAATGTTTTCGTGTGCAGACATCTCAGAAATACCCTTCTTTCTTCCGCTGTTCCATCGAGGCTTCGGAAGTCTGATCATCGAGGCGCGTGGCGCCGCGCTCAGTAATCGTGGTGGTGGCGGTTTCGATGACAATTTTCTCGACCGAATCGGCATCCGAAATCACCGGGGCGGTACAGGGAATGTCACCGACGGTGCGGAAGCGCACCTGCATGTCGATGATCTCTTCACCGGCCTTGGGCTGGTTGAGCAATTCGCCGCCAGCCACCGGCACGTTGATCGGCACGATGGCGCCCTGGCGCATCACCACCGGGCGATTGTGGGCGAAGTAGATCGAGGGCAGTTCGAGCTTTTCGCGCTCGATGTATTGCCACACATCCATCTCGGTCCAGTTGCTGATCGGGAAGGCGCGGATGTTTTCGCCGCGATGCACGCGGGCGTTGTACAGGCTCCACAGCTCGGGGCGCTGGTTCTTTGGGTCCCAGGAACCGAATTCGTCGCGGAAGCTCATCACGCGCTCTTTGGCGCGGGCTTTTTCTTCATCGCGGCGGGCGCCGCCGATCGCACAGTCGAATTCAAATTCGGCAATCGCTTCGAGCAGGGTCACGGCCTGATGCTTGTTGCGCGACTCGTCCGGCGTCTTCAGCACCACGGTGCCTCGTTTCATCGAGTCTTCAACCGAGCGCACGATCAGGCGCTCACCCAGCTCGGCGGCGCGCTGGTCGCGGAAGTCGATGACTTCCTGATAGTTGTGACCGGTGTCGATATGCAGCAGCGGGAAGGGGAACTTGCCGGGGCGGAATGCCTTCTCGGCCACACGCAGCATGCACAAGGAATCTTTGCCGCCGGAGAACAGCAGCACCGGGCGTTCGCACTGGCCGGCGACCTCGCGCATGATGTGGATGGCCTCGGCTTCGAGCCAGTCGAGGTGAGACAGGGTTTGTTTATTCATGATTTCTATCTTGGATACTGAAAACTTGCCACACCGCCACACAGGGGTGACGGGCGTTCATTTCTTGTGGAGACCGCATTCCTTATTGGCCGGATCCTCCCACCACCAGCGCCCGGCGCGCACATCTTCGCCAACGGCAATGGCACGCGTACAAGGCGCGCAGCCGATGCTGGGGTAGAACTGATCGTGGAGCGCGTTGTACGGCAGGCCGTGGATGCGGATATACGCCCACACCTCCTGCTCACTCCAGTCGGAAAGCGGATTGTACTTCGCCAGCCCATTGGCTTCATCGAACTGACGCACCGGTAGCTCGGTGCGCGTGGCGCTCTGGGCCGCACGCATGCCGGTGATCCAGGCCTGTTTGCCGGCCAGGGCGCGCTTGAGCGGCTCGACCTTGCGGATCGCGCAGCATTGTTTGCGCAGCTCAACCGATTCGTAAAAGGCATTGATGCCCTGGCTGCGAACGTAAGTCTCAACCGCGGTGGCATCCGGGAAATACACCTTCAGCCTGGCGTCGTAACGCTTCTCGACTTCGCCCATCAGCGCGTAGGTCTCGGCAGGCAGGCGGCCGGTGTCGAGCGAGAAGATCTCGATCGGCAACGCTTCGGCGAGGATCAGGTCGGTGAGAACCATGTCTTCGGCGCCGAAGCTGTTCGCGAACGTCACCTCACCGTGCTCTTCGGCAATCGCATGCAGCAATTCGAGTGCGTTGGCACGCTTGACGGCGATGTTGGCGCGCACGACTTCGTCGACCACCGGATTCGTGGCCGGGTTCGTTGCTTTCGGCTTTAGGAATGAAACCGTTTCGCTCATGGCTCCGTCGTCTTTCGTAGGGTGGGTTAGCCGAAGGCGTAACCCGCCGATCCATCAAATTTCCGGACGCTGCGCGTCCGCATGCTTACAACCGGCGCAATGCGCTTCGCTTATTGACGCCCTACGCTCGTGCGTGACGGCGCCACAGCGGTTGATCGATCACCGTCGCGCCCTGATAGGGCTCGCTGAAATCCTTGAGCGAAGCCAGCGCATCTTCGGCCGAGCGATCCGCACGAATCTCGAACGCATCAAAGCCGCAGCGCTTGAGGAAGAAGAGCTGGTCGCGCAGCACGTCGCCGAGCGCACGCAGTTCATTCTTGAAGCCAAAACGCGTGCGCAGCAGCGCGGCGCTGGAATACGCGCGGCCATCGGCGAAACGCTCGATGAACACGGCAATCAGCGGGAACACGTTCAGATCCGGCTGATCTTCCGCCAGGGTTTCGACCAGCTCGTGGGTTTCCAGCCACACGCCGACTTCACCGGCGGCGAGGCGCGCAGCGAATTCGGCCTTGCGCGCCAGCCATACGGAAAGCGGCAGCAGCACCTTGCCCGCTGGCACAACAGTCGCGGCGATCTGCTCGGCGCTGGCGCTGTCGACGCCGGTCAGCTTGAACAGCACGACCTTGCCGGCGAGTTTTTTGACTTCTTCCTGCACGGCCGGCAAACGCACGAGCTGCCAGCTGTCCTCAGCCACAATGCTGGCCGCGCCGGCGTTCAGTTTGATCAGATTGCTCATGGCTCAGGCCTCCACTTTCTGCTTGCCCGGCTGGCGATCGGCATACACGCGTTCCTTGAACGGGGCCACACCCAGACGGCGCACGGTGTCGATGAAACGCTCTTCCGGCGTACGGTTATCGACATAGACATCGATCAAACGCTTGACCACGCCGGCCACTTCGTCGGCGGCGAAGGACGGGCCGATCACCGAGCCGAGGCTGGCGTCATTGCCCTGCTTGCCGCCGATGCTGATCTGATACCACTCGCTCTCGTTCTTATCCACGCCCAGCACACCGATGTGACCGACGTGATGGTGACCGCAGGAATTCATGCAGCCCGAGATATTCAGTTCCAGATCGCCGATGTCGTGCTGGTAATCCAGATCGTCAAACAGCTGCTGGATGGATTCGGCAATCGGGATACTCTTGGCGTTGGCCAGATCGCAGAAATCGCCGCCGGGGCAGCAGATGATGTCGGTGATCAGGCCAATGTTCGGCGTGGCCAGACCTGCGGCCTTGGCTTCTTGCCACAGCGCATACAGATTGCCCAGCTTCACGTCCGAAAGGATGATGTTCTGCTCGTGTGAATTGCGCAGCTCACCGAAGCTGTACTGGTCGGCCAGATCGGCCACCACATCGAGCTGCTTGTCGGTGACGTCGCCCGGGGCAATACCGGTGGGTTTCAGCGACAGGGTCACGGCGCGGTAGCCCGGCACTTTGTGGCCGTGCACATTGCGCTTGATCCAGTTGGCAAAGGCTTTTTCTTCAGCCGCCTTGGCGTCGATCATCGCATCGGTATTGCTCAGGGTTTCGTAGGCCGGCGCAGTGAAGAATTTGCCCACGCGGTCCAGCTCGGCCTGGGTCAGGGTGTTCGGGCCATCCTTGTGGTGCGCCCACTCGGCTTCGACCTGCTGCTTGAAGGCTTCGATGCCCAGCGCCTTGACCAGAATCTTGATCCGCGCCTTGTAGGCGTTGTCGCGGCGGCCATAGCGGTTGTACACGCGGATGATCGCGTCGCAATACGTCAGCAGATGTTGCCAGGGCAGGGCCGCTTCGATCACATCACCGAGAATTGGCGTGCGGCCCAGACCGCCGCCAACCCAGACCTTGATCAGCAGTTCGCCCGCCGCGCCACGATAGAACTCCAGACCGATGTCATGCATCTGCACCACGGCGCGGTCGTTGCTCGATCCGCTCACGGCGAACTTGAACTTGCGCGGCAGGAGGGCGAATTCGGGGTGGAAGGTGCTCCACTGGCGAACGATTTCGGCCAGCGGGCGCGGATCCACGACTTCGTCCGGGGCGATGCCGGCGAACTGGTCGGTGGTCACGTTGCGGATGCAGTTGCCGGAAGTCTGGATGGCGTGCATCTCGACCGTCGCCAGTTCGGCGAGGATGTCCGGCACGCGCTTCAGCTCGGGCCAGTTGAACTGGAAATTCTGACGCGTGGACACGTGAGCGTAGCCCTTGTCGTATTCACGCGCGATATGGGCGATCTTGCGGATCTGTGTGGCGTTGAGCAGGCCATAGGGCACCGCCACGCGCAGCATCGGCGCATAGCGCTGGATGTAGAGGCCGTTCTGCAGGCGCAGCGGCTTGAACTCGTCTTCCGACAGCTCGCCGGCAAGGTAACGGCGGGTCTGGTCGCGGTATTGGGCGACACGCTCATTGACGAGTTGCTGGTCGTATTGATCGTACTTGTACATCGTGTTCTCTCTTGGGGGGGCTATTCTCAGGCGAAGATCAGCTTGCCGCCGATCAACACCAGCATGCCAGCCAGAATCGGGCGCAGGACTCTCTCTGGTACTTTCGCCGAAACATGACTGCCGATCCAGATGCCGGGGAGCGAGCCAATCAGCAGACTGCCCAGCAGGTACCAATCCACACTGCCCAGCATCCAGTGACCAATCCCGGCCACGAGGGTCAGGGGCACGGCATGGGCAATATCCGACCCAACGATGCGGTGCGCGGGCAGCGAAGGATACAGGAAGAACAAGGCCGTCACACCCAAGGCGCCCGCGCCCACGGAGGAGATCGATACGAGTGCACCGAGGATCGCTCCGGTCAAAACGGTGAGCCAGAAGGTGCGTCGCGGGTTTGGCGTGCCCGGCGCGTGGCGCTGGGCAAAAGCCTGCAGTTTCTTGCGGAAAACCAGTGAAATGGCGGTCAGCATCAAGGCAATCCCCAGGGCAAAAGAAATCAGGCCTGCGGCACCACCGAGGCCGCCCGGCAGAAAGCGGTGCACCAGCCACAGCGTCAGGCCGGCCGCTGGAATCGAACCGTAGGCCAGCGCGCGGGTAATCGCCCAATCCACCGTGCCCTTGAGGCTGTGCGCGACCGTGCCGCCCGCCTTGGTGACTGCGGCGTAGAGCAGATCAGTGCCGACGGCGACCGAAGGCGACACGCCAAACAGCAGCACCAGCAGAGGCGTCATCAGCGAACCGCCGCCCACACCGGTCAAGCCAACGATGGCACCTACGGCAAATCCGGCCAGGGGATACATCCAGTCCATGAAGCTTCTCTCTATTATTGTCAGGGGCAGATCCTGATGAGCTTGAATCTTATAAGCAGGCTTATCCGCAAACAACCGTCCGGATTGATACGCTTAGAACTTTTGATAATATAGAGTCCTTCGCCCCCTGCGGATTGCTTGCCATGAACCTGCAACAAATGCGCTATGTGCTGGAGATCAGCAAACAGAAGCTCTCGATTTCAGACGCTGCCGAGGCATTGTTTACCTCTCAGCCCGGTGTTTCGAAACAGCTGCGCCTGCTGGAAGAGGAGCTTGGCATCGAGATCTTCGTGCGTCACGGCAAGCGTCTGACGGCGATCACCGAACCCGGGCGCCAAGTCATGGCGATTGCCGAGCGCATGCTGCGCGAGGCCGACAACCTGCGTCAGGTGGGGCAGGATTTCCAGAACGAGGACAGCGGCCGGCTGGTGATTGCCACCACCCACACCCAGGCGCGCTATGCCCTGCCCAAGGTGGTGGGCGAATTCATGCGCCGCTATCCCAAGGTGCAACTGCACATCCACCAAGGCAATCCGCGCCAGATGTGCGAACAGGTGCTGGCAGGCGAAGCCGATCTGGCCATCGCCACGGAGGCCGCCGCCGACCTGCCCGAGCTGATCCTGCTGCCCTGCAAGCAATGGAACCGCAGCGTGATTGCACGCAAGGGCCACCCGATCCTGCGCGAGGCCCCGCTGACGCTGGAGGCGATCAGCCGCTTCCCGATCATTACCTACGACTCGGCCTTTGCCGGGCGCAGCCTGACCAACAAGGCCTTTCTGGCGCGCGGCCTGAAACCGAATGTGGTGCTGACGGCCATCGATTCGGACGTGATCAAGACCTACGTCAACATGGATCTGGGCATCGGCATCATCGCCAGCATGGCCTTCGATCCATTGGTGGATCGGGAGCTTGGTGCGCTGGATGCGTCACATCTGTTCGAATCCTCCACCACTCGCATCGGTCTGCCGAAAAACACCTGGCTGCGTGGCTACGCCTATGCCTTCATCGAAATGTTCGCCCCGCAACTGACCCGGCACGTGGTGGATGCCGCGCTGGCGGGGACGAAGCGGGACAGCGATCCGGGGCTATAGCCGCCGCTGCCTGCGGCAGAGGACTGAGCAATGAGTGTTGAGGACTGAGGACTGAGTGGGGAGCCTGCCCTCGACTTGATCGGGGGAGCTAGCGAAGCTGGCGATCCACGTCGGCAAATCGCCAGCTTCGCTAGCTCCTACGCCACCCTCTCCGAGATTCGCGCTCAGCTACCTGCCCGAAGAACATTGCTGGGCGGGACTCTACAAGTATGCCCACTCAGCACTCAGCACTCATTGCTCAGAACTGCGCGCGTAGCGCGCTAAACCCCAGCCCATTCCTGCCGTAGAACAGGACGTACCCTTTTACGGCGCGACCTGTCATCCATGTTCGGCACCCTGATCTCTGCATTCAAAAGCTGGTGGCACGACGACGAGATGCCTGCGAAGCCGCGTCCGAAGCCGGCCTCCACGCCTGCTGCCGTGGAAGCCGCTCTGGACCTTGATCCGCCGCCCGGCATCCCGGAGAGTGAAGTTCACATTGTCTCTCCAGCCGACGCCTCTGAACCTGCGCCAGCCGACCCGGTACTGGTGCACCGCGAAGTGCTGGACGAAGGCCTTGCCGTACGCGGTATCGAATTCTTCATTCGCGGCGAATTGCGTAACAAGGTCGCCACCCAACGCAGCAGCATGCGGCGCTTTCTCGACAGCATGCTGATTGACCAGTTGGCCAGCCTGCGCAGCATCCCGATGCGCCAGCGTCAGGCCTGGGTGCAGTTGTCCGAAGCGAGCCTGATGCGTCTGGGTACCGGCAAATTGCCGCCCAAGGCCTGCGTGCTGCTTTGGCCGGAAGACAGCCACCACAAGGCGCATGCCGACACGCGTGATGCAATAGCGACGATGCAGGATGCCGGTCACGAAGTCTGGCTGGACGATTGCATCGGCACGCCCTGGTTCACCAGCCTGGCCGAAATCGCCAATGGCGCCACCTTGCGTCTGGCCATGCGTACGCCCTTCGAGCTCAACGACCTGCTCAAGGCCGCACGCGATCAATACACCGGCCTCAAACTCGGCGCCTGGGATGTGGGCACCGTCGACGATTACGAAATGGCCCGCAAGCTGCGTTGCACGCGCTTCTCCGGCAGTTTCGTGACGCGCCGCGAAGACTGGAGCGGCAACATACTGTCACCGCAGATGCTCAATGTCGCCAGGCTGATCAATCAGATCCGCGAGGAAACCAATCTGCGCGCCGTAGCCCAGGTGCTCAAGCAGGATATGGCTATGTCCTACCGTCTGCTGCGCTATGTGAATGCTGCTGCGCATGGCCTGAATCAGCACATTTCCTCCATCGAACAAGGCCTGTTGATCCTTGGGCAGGATCAGCTCGATCGCTGGCTGACCCTGCTCCTGCTCTCCGGCGGTGGCCTCGGCGACACCGCCCTGACTGAAGTTGCCCTGACCCGTGGGCGCTTTCTTGAATTGATCGGCGCCTATCGCCTGCCGCCCGAGCAATGCGAAAAACTGTTCGTGCTGGGCCTCTTCTCGATGCTTGATGTGGCCCTGAAAGTGCCGCTGGCCGAGGCGATCAAGCCGCTGCGCCTATCCGAAGTGATGAACACGGCCCTGCTCAAACGCGAAGGCCCCTACGGCATGTACCTGTCGCTGGCCGACGCCTGCGAGCGCGGTGTCGCCTCGGAAATCATCAAATACGCTCTGATGCTCGGCCTGACCACCAGCAAGGTCAGTGCACGCCAGATCGAAGCCATCAACTGGGTTGCCGAGATTTCCGCCGAGCCGGCGCTGCGCACAGCGCAGTGAGACGCGAGGCGACGGGGTGCGCCAGGATTTGTGAAGCGCAGCGCTGGAATCTGCAGGCTTCTGCGACAATACGCGCCCAGTCCTCGTTCCCTGTCCCGGAGCCATCATGACTTACCCCATGCATACCCAGCCTTCCACCACCGCGCTACGCGTACACAGTTTTGCCGGCCTGGAGCCAGGGCCAAAACTGCTGGTGCTGGGCGCGGTGCATGGCAACGAGGTGTGTGGCACGCGCGGCATCGAACGGATCATCGCGGAATTCGACAGCGGCGCACTGACGCTGCAGTGTGGTCAGGTCACTTTCGTGCCGATCACCAATCCGCTGGCCTATCACCTGAAGCAGCGCATGGGCGATCGCAATCTGAACCGCAATCTGCGCCCGAACGCCACACCGCTCGACTACGAAGACCGCATCGCCAACGCGCTGTGTCCGCTGCTCGAAGCGCACGACGCGCTGCTAGATCTGCATTCCTTCCACACCGCCGGCGAGCCTTTCGCCATGCTCGGCCCGCAGAACAACTCGGGCACGCTGGAGCCTTTTTCCCAGGCCGACAAGGAACAGACGCTGGCCGTGCGTCTGGGTGTGCGCCGCATCGTTGAAGGCTGGCTCGACACCTATGCGCGCGGCGTAGCGAAGCGTCTGGCTTACGGCGACGCCAGCCTGCGCGCGCAGATGCTGTCCACCGACCCGAGCTATGGCGTCGGCACCACCGAATACATGCGCGCCCACGGCGGCTACTCGATTACGCTGGAATGCGGTCAGCATGAAGACCCGGCTGCACCGCAGGTGGCGTACCAGGCGATCCACAACACCCTGGCGCTGCTTGGCCTGATCGACGCGCCGGTGCCAGTGCCACATCCAGCGCCGGAACTGCTGCGTCTCGCGGAAGTGATCGACCGCCTGCATCCGGCAGATAGCTTCACCCGCGAGTGGAAGAGCTTCGATCCGGTGCAGGCCGGCGAACTTATCGGCACGCGTCATGACGGCACGCCAGTCACTGCGCCCGGCGCCGGCTTCATCGTCTTCCCGAATCCGAAATCGCTGGCCGGCAATGAGTGGTTTTACTTCGCCCTGCCGAGCGAGCGAAAACTGTAATCCATCGCCGGTTAACGCAAAACGCCGCAAGCAGCGATGCTTGCGGCGTTTTGCGTTAACCGGGGAAATCAGGCTGCGCGCACTTCCGATCCGACCGGAATGGCACGTGCCGGAACCGTGGTCAGAATGCTCAACAAGGTCTGGGCGTGTTCCGCAGCATCGCGGCCGAGGCTGGTCAGGTAGCCGCCATCGACCTGGGTAATCAGGCCCTTCGCGAACAGGCGCTGGGTGGCGCCGATCACACCGATATCGGCTGTAGTGTGGATCTTGATGCCTTGCTGGTCTGTTGCCAGATCAAAGCGCAACAGGGTGTTCATTTCAAGAACCAGATCGGACGTGTAGGACATTCAAGGTCTCCTTGTTTTTAGCGTTAGCGCACTGCCTGCATCTTAGCCTGCGGCTGAGAGATTGAGCGCGCAAAATTTTGAGGTGGGTCACAGGTGAGTGAAATCCATGCCGGCTGGAAAGCCGCTAGGGGCGCTCCTGTCCACAGGGCATGCCTGTAGAAGTCCGCCCGATGCGGCTCTACGGGCAGGCACGAAAAAAGGCCAGAACTTGCGTTCTGGCCTTGCTAGCGCAGCAACAGCGCTTACTGGCCGATGCCGCCGACCGTCACGTTGTAGAGGGCAATGCCTTTGGTCGCGCCTGTAGCGGTTTTCTGCCATGGGAATACCCGCACGTAGATCGTCGCGCCTGCCGCCAGCGGAATAGACGCTACGCTGTACTTGGCCTGGGTCAGGATTTCCTTCGCGGAGGTCAGCGGCGTCGTAGCATTGAGCGTCACCGGACTGCTGAAATCCGCGTTCAACGAGTAGGCCATATCCGCGCGCAGGTTTGAGCCGCCGTACGAAGCAAAGTACATCGAGAAGCTGGTGATGTTCAACGCTGCGGTGGGCGTGGTGGTGAATTCCACATATTTGGCCGGATCATTGGCAATCCAGGTATCCACGATGTAGCGCTGTACCGCAACGCTTTGGCCATTCACTGCCCAGGCGACCGCGTCAGGCGCCGTCGCAGCGGTCAGGCCAACAGCGTTGGCAGCCGAACCATTCAGGCGGCCAGTGACGATTGCACTCGTGCCCGAACCTGCCGCGAACCAATTGGCATAGTCAGTGATGGCGGCCGTGCCGTTGCCGGTGACCGTTACGCTGGCCACAGCACTGCCAGCCAAAGCCACGTTGAAAGCGCCGCTGTATGTCTGCTCGGCCGTTGGCGCAAAGCGGGCATAGAGCACCTTGGTCACCGCGCCGCCGGTATAGGCAACATCCAGGGATTGGCTCCAGGTGGCGTTATCCGTTGAAATTTGGAAATTGGCCGGGGCGCTTACATTCAGGTTGCCAATGGCCGGGCTGAGGTCGAAAGCGGCAATGGCGGTCGTCTTGCTGCTGCTCGCGCCCACGGTCACTGGGCCAAACGCTACGGGATAAGCGTCGGCAAGCGTGCTCGGCGCCGCAATCATGTAGCTGCTGAGGGCGCCGAGGCGGCTGTCAGCCTTCATGCCATCGCTGGCTTTCTTGGCAATCAGTGCTGCAAACATGATCTGCGGGTGGGTGGAATCACCTGCGACATACAAGGATGCGGCGGCGGCATCGCTACCGAAAATTTCGACGAGAGCCTTGGTTTCGGCGGTGATATCAATCAGTGGCACGTCATACTTGGTGGCCACGGATTTCATTGCTGCGGGGTAATTTCCACGGGGATTCGCTTCCGCGCCTTTCTTGGTGGCGCTGTAGTCGTGCGCCCCGGCGATGGTAATTGCACCACTTGCCATCTCGCGACGCACCATCGGTGTCATCAGGATCGGGGTGGCACCCTTGGCGCGCACTTCAGCGACATAACGTTTGAGGAACTGATAGTAGGAGTGTTCGTCCTTGGCCGCCGCCGTGTCGACCACATCGCTACCGCCCGTGCAGGCTTCGCCATCGGTGATTGCCGGGTCACTACAGACGGCATAAGTACCGTACTTGGAGTAAGGGCCGGTTGAAGTGTCCGCGCTGGGTGTCGTCGCATCGTCAGGACCATATTTCTGATCGTTGTGACCGAACTGAATGATCACGTAATCGCCCGGCAGGATCGCTGCCTTGGCCGTTGGCCACATCGCGGATTCGTAATAAAAGCTGCGCGAGCTGCGGCCGCCTGCGGCCCAGTTCTTGATCGTGACATTGCTGTTGAAGTGCAGCCCGATGCGTTCGCCCCAACCCATCTGCGGGCGACGGTCTGCGGCATAGGTCGTCATGGTTGAATCACCCACCATGTGGATGGTGACGGCTGCCGTGCCGCCGCTCGAACTGGAGCTGCTCGAACTCGAACTGCTTGAACCCGAGCTGCTTGAACTGCTGGAACTTGAGCTACTGCTGCTTGAACTGACGCCCGTCGCGCCGGAGCTGTCGCTCGACCCACCTCCGCCGCCGCCACAGGCGACCAGCAACGCCGACAGCAGGGCTGCCGACAGCAAGGCTGTAAATTTTTTCATTTTTTGCTCCTCGATATTATTACCCACCCACACACAACGCATGGTGACCGGTAACACGTTAGGGAGAAGCACTGCGCCACGCTTGATCGGAATTGCTGTTTTTGATGAATGTGTGCGGTATTCGTGGATTTGAAACATATTCAGGCGATGCCCGGGAAGTCGCGTGCAGCAAGGCTGTCAGGGCCGGCAGGCTGGAGAGGAAGGCGGGGTGCGGCTGTACAGGCAGGGCAATAGGCAATCAATGATCACGATAGCCCCGCTCTGTGGCATTTCAGGCCAGAATCTGCCTCATCCGATCACGAGAGTTTTTGCCATGAATCAGGTCAGCACCGCAAACCCCAGCATTCTCGACGCCTGGATCGCTCAGGCGCGCCTGCATCCTCTGGCCGCAAGCGGCCTCGGGCTGTCGCTGCTGGCTTTGCTGACCCTGTTGCTGCAAAGCCTTGCCAGCCTTGCGGCCGGCGGAGTCAGCAGCGGCCTGACTCACGGCCTGCTGGCCGGTGCGGCCGGGTTTGGCGCCACGGCGCTGGGCGCATCGGCCGGAATCGTGCTGCGCAATGTCGGGCAGAAAGCCGAAGACAGCATGCTCGGCTTTGCCGCCGGGATGATGCTGGCGGCCAGCTCTTTCTCGCTGATCCTGCCGGGCATTGAAGCGGCCAAAGGCCTGACCGGCAGCGGCCTGCTCGGTGCGCTGACAGTGGTGTTGGGTCTGGCGCTGGGCGTGATGCTGATGCTGGGCATGGATCAGTTCGTGCCGCACACCCACGAGAGTTGTGGCGACTGCGGCCCGGGCGCCGAGCGGCTCAACCGGGTGTGGCTGTTCGTGCTGGCGATCACCCTGCACAACCTGCCCGAGGGCATGGCCATGGGGGTGAGTTTTGCGCAGGGCGATCTGGCGGTCGGCCTGCCACTGGCCACGGCCATTGCGATCCAGGACATCCCGGAAGGTCTGGCGGTGGTGATGGCGCTGCGCGCGACAGGCATGCGCAATCTGCAGGCGGTGCTGCTGGCGGCCGCGTCGGGTTTGATGGAGCCACTGGGCGCGCTGCTGGGCCTCGGTCTGGCGGGCGGGTTCGCGCTGGCGTATCCGATCGGTCTGGGTCTGGCCGCTGGCGCGATGATCTTCGTGGTCTCGCACGAGGTGATTCCGGAAACCCATCGCAACGGTCACCAGACCCCGGCCACGCTGGGCCTGATGGCCGGTTTCGCGCTGATGATGGTGCTGGACACGGCGCTGGGCTGATATCGCCTGCAGCGATGTGCTGAGCAATGAGTGCTGAGGACTGAGTGGGCATGCTTGAAGAGGCGCTCCCGCCAAGGCTCTTCGGGCAGGCATGCCGAAGAACTAGTGCCCGCCGGGCTCTGCAAGCATGCCCTCGACTTGATCAGGGCGGCGGAAACCGCTCATTGCCCCACTCCTGCCCGAACCCGGGTTTACTCAGCACTCAGTCCTCGTTACTCAGCACTCTGCCGCAGGCAGCCCACGTGCAACCAAGTTGCAACAGGCGGGCGCTTATGTTCCAATCCGTGCCATGCCTGCCGCGCAAACCAACACTTCTCCCCAGATTGAACGCATTCACGCCCTCGGCGCGCGTGCCACGCCGGCGCGCATTGCCGTTCTGCGCCTGCTTGAAAGTGCGGAACAGGCGCTGAGTCATCGCGAAATCGAGGAGGCGCTGGCAACCGGTTTTGACCGCGTGACTCTGTATCGGGTGCTGGACTGGCTGGTCGAAACAGGCCTGGGCCACCGCGTCACCGATACGGATCGCGTCTTTCGTTTCAGTCTGACCTCGCCCGCCAACGCGGCGCACAAGGAGCACGCGCACTTTCGCTGCGAGGGCTGCGGCAAGGTGTTCTGTCTGGCCGATATTCCGGTGCCCGCGCCGACCCTGCCCGCCGGCTTTTCCGGCAAGACCGTCGAATACTGCATTACCGGGCAATGTGCCCGCTGTGACGACAAGGATCACTCATGACATTGTTTTATATCCTGCTGGCCACGCTGGCCGGTGGCATCCTCAGTTTGCTGGCGGCCGCGCTGCTGATCGCCGGCTTCCCGCAGCGCTGGCTGCCGCGTCTGGTGGGTTTTGCCACCGGCGTGCTGTTGGCCGTGGCCTTGCTTGATGTGCTGCCAGAGGCCTTCGAATCCGGCGTCGAGGCGCACACCCTGTTCGCCACGCTGCTCGCCGGTTTGCTCGGTTTCTACGGACTGGAGCGCATCGCCCTGTGGCGGCACGCCCACGTCGACGAAGAGGGGCACGATCATCATTGCCCGAGCGGCGGTCATCACCATCATCACGCTGGCGGCATTGATCGCCACACCGTGGTGTCGGTGCTGGTGGGTGACAGCTTTCACAATTTCGTCGATGGTGTGCTGATCGCCGCAGCCTTCATGGTCAGCCCGACGCTGGGCTGGAGCACCACCTTTGCGGTAGTGACGCACGAGGTGCCACAAGAGGCAGGCGATTTCGCCATCCTGCGCGCGGCAGGCATGTCGACAAAACGGGCGCTGCTGTTCAACGGCATCTCCAGCCTCACCGCGATTGCCGGTGGCCTGCTCGGCTATTTCGCTCTGAGCCAGATGCAGAGCCTGCTGCCCTACATCCTGACCATCGCGGCGGCGAGCTTTCTGTACATCGCCATCTGCGACCTGCTGCCGATGCTGCGCCGCGAAGGCCATCGTCATACGTCGATGTGGCAGACCGGCGCCATGCTCGCCGGCATTGCGGTGATCGCCATCAGCACGCTGGGCCATGGACATTGATCGGCGCATTCCGGTCACCCTGCTGACCGGTTTTCTGGGCAGTGGCAAGACCACCCTGCTCAACGTCATCCTGCGCGACCCGTCCATGGCCGGCGCTGCGGTGCTGATCAACGAGGTCGGCGCAGTCGGGCTGGACCATCTGCTGGTTGAACAGGTGTCGGAAGACATCACCCTGCTCGAGTCTGGCTGCCTGTGCTGCACCGTGCGCGGCGATCTGTCACGCAGCCTGCGCGATCTGTTCATGCGCCGCCTGCGTCGCGAGATCGGTGCGCTGGACCGCGTGGTGATCGAAACCACCGGACTGGCCGATCCGGCGCCGGTGATCCATACCCTGCTCAAGGATTTCTTCCTCGCCGAGCGTTTCCGCCTCGAAGGCGTGGTCAGCACTGTCGACGTGCGCCATGTGCACTGGCAACTGGCTCAGCACCCGGAAGCCGTGAAACAGGTGGCGATGGCCGATCGCATCGTACTGACCAAGTGCGATCTGGCCGACAGCCTGATGATTGCCGAGGCCGAGGAGCGCGTGCAACTGCTGAACCCGGCCGCCGAGCTGTGGCAGGCCGAAACCGGGAAATTGCCGCCGGGCCTGCTCAGCGGAATGAGTCTGTACGCGCCCGAAGGCAAGACGCCAGACGTAGCGCGCTGGCTGGGTGAAGCCGCAATTCGCGAACAGCTGCGCCTGCAAGCCCGCCACAGCGTGTTCGGCGCCGCGCCCGAACCCCTGCACAACGCCAGCGTCAGCACCTACGTGCTGCATTTCGATGCGCCCTTCGCCTGGGGTGATTTCAGTCGTGCGCTGGACACCCTGCAATCGGTCGTCGGCGCGCAGATCTTGCGCATCAAGGGTCTCGTCGCGGTGCAGGGCGAAGCGGCGCCACGAGTGATCCACGCCGTGCAGCACGAACGCTATCCGGACACCTGGCTGGCCGCCTGGCCAGACGAAGACCATCGCAGCCGGCTGGTCTTCATCGTTAACGATCTGCCGCGCAGCGTACTCGACAAGGCCTTCAGCGCCTTTTGCGGCGCCACCCCTCTGTAGAGCCGCGCGCAGCCTGCTTCTGCAGCCTGCCAGTCCGCTCAGGCAAGCGGGTAGCGGCTCTCTGTAACGCCGACTTCCTCAGCTCTTACTCCTGACTGTGAACTAATTCACAGCCTCACTCCGCTTTTCGGGGGCATGATGAGTCACATGGCAGGACAGGCCTGCGTTTGCGCGCCCTTACGGGCAGCAGAGCGCGGCTTCATTTATCCAGGCGCTGGCCGTCAACCATACTGAACAATCATTCTGTCCAAGGCGCCCGGTTCGGCGCACGGCAGGCAAACATCGCATATTTTTCAGGATGGGCAGCATATGAACTTCATGCCCTTGAAGGCTCACAGTAGCGTGGATTTCAACCATCCTGCACAGTGTCACGCAATGCTTCAGAGTATCAGCGTGACGGATCTGGAGGAATCCGGCCGTACGCTGGCTTGCTTGCTCGAAGGCATGGCCGTAGCCTCGCCGCCTCCGCAAGGGCAGCTTCAGGTGCTGGAAGAAGCGCGTCCAACTCTCGATTACGTGCTTGGCGAGGTTGCGAAACGCTATGCTTCACGTCCGTTGCCCCCCTCCGGCGTCGAGGAGGAAACCCTGCGTCAGGTGGTGCGCTTGTGGTCGCTGATGGCCACCAATTACGGCTTTGTCGCGCAACGCTACGCGCTCGAAGGCGGTGATGGGCTCAACGAGCACCGCAGCCTGCTGCTGCAGCGCCGCCTGCGTTATCACACCCTGGCGATGACGGAATATTTTCGGGCCCGTCAGGAAATGCCCGAAAACCTGTGGCTGGATCTGCACAAACTCTATTTGTCGGCCGAACGCGCCGGCGTGGCGCAGACGCGCGTGCCGGATGCGCTGAACGAAACATGGGGCGCGCAGAGTCCGCTGGAATGCTACGTCGCCATGCTCCTGACCGATGCGGCCAGCCCCTACAGCCGCACCCCGCGCGAATTCATCTGGGTGGTGCGCTGGGCTCAACGCTTCGCGCCCTACTGCACGCTGCAGGAAGGCGCGGTGCGCGAAAGCGTCAATCTGTATCTGCTCGAATCCGACGCCGATCACGGCCTGCGTCCGGCAGTCTCCGTGCCACCCGGCGCAACGGTGCGCAGTCTGGATACCAGTAAACTCGCCAGCCATATCCAGGCCGTCGTCGCTCAGCTTAAAACCGGCGTCAGCGCGGCCTCGCTGGGCTTGGGTGAGGACTGCGTGCAGCCGGCCTGCGCGCGTCTGTTGGTCTCGCTATACCGCCCCTGGGGTCTGGCTTCATCGGGACGCAAGTTCCCGCGCCGGCTGATTCACGGTCAGGTGCAGGTGTGCACCGATCCGGTTGCGGTGGCCTATTTTCTGACCGGCAAGAAGTTCGAGCAGCCGGAAGACCAGCAGATCCACTACAACGATTTCACCCGCACTGAAGCCATGCTCACGCTGGGCGAGCGGGCAGAGGAGTCCGACCCCTCCGATGAGCAGCTGGAGGCGCGTGCGCTGGCCCTGGGATATATCCAGGAGTCCTGGGGTGTACTGGATCAGTCTGTGGCCGGTTTCCGCCTGATGCGCCAGGAGGGCGAGTCACGCATAGATCACCGCCAGCTCATTGGGGTGCGCCCGCACCCCAATGAACGCATGCTGCTGGCGGAAATCAGCTGGCTGCAATTTCAACAGGATGGCTGTCTGTGCGCGGGCATTTCGCTGATGCCCGGCCCGCCGATTGTGCTGCCGGTGCGCCTGATCGTGCCGGAGCGTTCCAATGTGCGCGAGCGTTTCCGTCTGGGTTTCCTGATTCCGGGCGTGCCGTCCCTGAAAACCGAACCGAGTCTGATCATCCCGGCCGGCTGGTATGTATCGGGTCGCCAGCTGGAAGTGCAGGGCGAAAGCCTGTGGAAGGCGCGCATGACGCACCTGCTGACACGCGGCGCGAATTTCGACCGGATCAGCTTTGCGCGCGAAGAAGCAATCGCTTCGCCGAAAATCGTGCGGTAAAACAGCTCCCTTTGCCGGGTTCGCTGCGCACATCCAGATGCGCCTGATGACGCGTCAGGATGTGCTTGACGATGGCCAGGCCGAGGCCCGTGCCGCCGGTCTCGCGCGAGCGGCCACGATCCACTCGATAGAAACGCTCGGTCAGGCGCCCGATATGCTCGGCGCCGATGCCGATGCCGCTGTCTTCTACTGCGAATTCAGCTCCGCCATCTTCCTTCACACCCCAGCGCAAGTGAATGTTGCCGCCCTCGGGCGTGTAGCGCACGGCATTGCTGGCCAGATTCGAGAAGGCACTGTGCAACTCCTTCTGGCTGCCCAACAGGCTGGCCGGCGTACCGGGATCCAGGCTGATCTGATGCCGCCCACCGGATAACACCTGCGCTTCGTGCAACACCGTGCCCAGCAGCGCCTGTACATTGACCGGCTCATCCTCGTCCGGCTCCGATCCGGCTTGCAGCGCCGACAGGGTCAGCAGATCCTCGATCAGATGCTGCATGCGTAATGACTGATCCAGCGCCATGCCCAGATAGCGCTGCCGATCCGCCGGTCCGATCTCGTCACCGGCGTCCAGTAAAGTTTCAACGAAGCCGTTCACCACGGTGAGCGGCGTTTTCAGTTCGTGCGATACATTCGCCACGAAGTCGCGGCGCATCGCATCCAGCCGCTCCAGCTGGGTGATATCACGTGCCAGCAGCATTTCCAGATCTTCGCCAAAGGGCACGCGCTGGATCGCCAGGCTCAAGCCATCCTGACGCTGGCTGTGCAGAATCAGGGGCTCGGGCGCAAGGTCGCCATCGCGCTCTTTCATGAAACGCACGAAGTCCGGCTCGCGCACCAGGGTCGTGATTGCCCGGCCCAGATCGCGCTCCGGATTCAGACCGAAATACTCGGCTGCTGCCGCATTCATCCACTCGATGGTGTGGTGACGCGAGAGGTAAATCACGCCATCCGGCATGGCCTGACTGGCTTCGCGAAAGCGCGCCAGGCTGCGTGCCAACTGCTCGCGCTGCTCCAGCGCCACGCGCGAGCGTCGGCTGAGGTTGGCGAAAATGTAATCCCATACGCCGGTCGACACTGGCACCGGCGTGCCCAGTGGTTGCTGCGCCCAGCGCACCACCCTGACCATGTTGCGCAGATAATGCAGCGCCAGGCCGAAGAGCAATACGCACAGCACGGCCAGGCCCGTCTCCAGATCGAAGACCGCCCAACACAGCCCGGCAATGCACAGCAGGGTCAGCAGCGTGGCCGCGGAGGCCAGCCAGATATAACGACTCGAAAGAATTTAGCCTGCTCCCGATTCAGTTAGCTGCGGCGGCTTCGATCTCGGTCGAGAAACGATAACCGCTGCCGCGCACCGTTTGCACCAGACGATCATGCAGACTCGGCTCCAGCGCGCTGCGCAGGCGGCGGATGTGCACATCCACGGTGCGCTCTTCCACGAAAACGTGATCGCCCCACACCTGATCCAGCAGCTGCGAACGTGAGTGTACCCGTTCGGCATGGGTCATCAGAAAATGCAGCAAACGAAATTCTGTCGGCCCCAAGGTCACGGCCTCGCCGCCCGCGCTGACGCGGTGCGTCGCCGGGTCGAGACGCAGTCCGCCCATTTCCACCGCATCCTCGGTCGCCTGTGGCGCGCGCCGGCGCAGCACCGCCTTGATGCGCGCCACCAGCTCGCGCGGCGAGAAAGGCTTGGTGATGTAATCATCGGCACCGGTTTCCAGACCCAGCACCTTGTCCTGTTCCTCGCTGCGCGCGGTCAGCATGATGATCGGGATGCCACGGGTGCGCTCATCGGCGCGCAAACGCCGGGCGAACTCCACGCCCGACATGCCGGGCAGCATCCAGTCCAGCAAAATCAGATCCGGCAAAGCCTCGCGCACGATGCGCTGGCCTGTTTCGGCATCCGCCGCCCGCATCACCATATGTCCGGCGCGCGTCAGATTTGCAGCGATCAACTCCTGGATCGCCGGCTCGTCTTCCACCAGCAGAATGTTTGCAGCCATTTGAATCACCTATATCGGTCAGTGGAGCACAGTCTATTGCCGAAGCGTGACGATTTTGTGACAGGTAACTATTGTGCAATACATCGAAGGGCGAAGTACTGAGCAATGAGGACTGAGTACGTGCGTCCCGAGAGCCGCGCCTGTCAGGCCTTTCCAACACCCCTACCCACAAAAGCAATACGGGCGTGGTTCTGCAAGCATGCCCGTAGGAGCTAGCGCAGCTGGCGATCCACGCGTCCAATCGCCAGCTGCGCTAGCTCCTACGTCACCCTCCCCAAGAGCCGCACCCGCATTACCTCTTCAGCATGCCTGTCCGCAGAAGCAATACGGGCGCGGCTCTACAAGCCGCCCCACTCAGCACTCAGAACTCGGTACTCAGAACTGCTTTTCAAGGATAATCGCGCTTCCCCCAACGCATCCTTCGCACCCACCATGGCTGGCCTGAACCCCGATACGCCGATTCCCACCGCGATCACCTTGCACCAGCGGGCGCGCACGCTTGAAATCAGCTTTGAAGATGGCGTCACGGCAAACCTCAGCCACGAGCTGCTACGCGTGTATTCGCCATCCGCCGAGGTGCGCGGGCATGGCCGCGGCCAGGAAGTGCTGCAATTCGGCAAACAGGATGTCGAGCTGCGCGAGATCGAACCGGTCGGCAATTACGCGGTCAAGTTGATCTTCTCCGACGGTCACGACAGCGGCCTGTATTCCTGGGATTACCTGTATCAGCTGGCGTGCGAACACGAAAGCCTGTGGGGCGAATACCTGCGTCGCCTGCAGGATGCCGGCGCCAGTCGCGATCCGGCCGCGCCGATTCCCGAAGCCCTGCGTCCCAAGCCTGCCGCCAAAGCCTGCGGCAATCACTGAAAGTCCGGACATGAACGACAAAATCACCCACTTCGGCTTCGAACAGGTTGCCGAAGATGAAAAAGCCAGCCGCGTGCGCGGCGTCTTTTCTTCCGTCGCGCAGAAGTACGACGTGATGAACGATTTGATGTCCGCCGGCATGCACCGCCTGTGGAAAGCCTTCACCATCGAGCTGGCGAATGTGCGCCCGGGCGAGCGCGTGCTGGACGTGGCTGGCGGCACCGCCGACCTGTCGCTGGCCTTCGCCAAACGCGCCGGCAAGACCGGTCAGGTCTGGCTCACCGACATCAATCACGCCATGCTCAGCGTCGGCCGTGATCGCACCATCGACAAGGGTTTCCTGCTGCCGGTGGCGCAGTGCGATGCCGAAAAACTGCCTTTCCCGGACAACCATTTCGATCTGGTCACCGTCGCCTTCGGCCTGCGCAACATGACCCACAAGGACGTTGCGCTGGCCGAGATGCGCCGCGTCCTCAAGCCCGGTGGCCGCCTGATGGTGCTGGAGTTCTCGCACATCTGGAAACCACTGTCCAAGGCCTACGACGTGTACTCCTTCAAGGTCCTGCCCTGGCTGGGCAAGAAGATCGCCAATGATGCGGCCAGCTATCAGTATCTGGCCGAATCGATCCGCATGCACCCCGATCAGCCGACCCTGGCTGGCATGCTGGAGACCGCCGGCCTCAAGCGCGTGGAATTTTTCAATCTGGCGGCAGGCGCGGTTGCGCTGCATCGCGGCTACAAGCTCTGAGCTTGTCGAGCGGCCTGACGCAGCCCGGTTTTGTGGCCCGGCACAGATCGTTCCCACGCTCTGCTTGGGAACGTCGTTCTGGACGCTCCTGCGTCCGGTTTTGCGGGTGAGACGAGCGGTAAAACCCAGGCGCAGAGCGCCGATAGAGGCGTTCCCACGCGGAGCGCGGGAACGATCTACCGCTCGACCTGCATCGCCAAACATTTCATGCCGCCCTTGAAACCTTTCACGCCTAACACCATCTAATCCCCTGCCGCACATTTTGCGCGACTTGAGGAAACAAACCATGCTGAAAAAACTGCTCCTGGCCGTCGTTGTCCTGACCTCGACGCTGACCCTTACCATCAATGCCGCCGAAGCCGCGCGCATTGGCGGTGGCCGCTCCATCGGCAGCCAACGCTCCATCGCTCCGCGTCAGGCCACCCAGCCGCAGCAAGCTGCGCGCCCGGCTGCCGCCCCGAATACCCCCGCCGCCCCAGCCCAGAGCGGCTGGCGTAAATTTGCTGGCCCACTCGCCGGCATCGCCGCCGCAATCGGTCTGGCCTCTCTGCTCTCGCACTTCGGCATGGGCGGTGATTTCGCCGGCATCATGCTGCTGGTGATCGGCGGTCTGGTTGCCTTCATGCTGATCCGCAAATTCATGAGTCGAAACCAGACTGCAGAACCAGCATTGGCGGGCGTTCCCAATGCCTATGCCCGCGAAGCCGCGCCGCAAGCCGCTTTTGGCGGTGGTGCTTCGCAGAGCGACGCTGCCAGCCGCTTTCCAGCCGGCTTTGATGCAGAAACTTTTACGCGTCAGGCCAAGCTGAACTTCATCCGCCTGCAGGCCGCCAACGATGCCTGCAATCTGAGCGACATCCGCGATTTCACCTCGCCGGAAATGTTCGCCGAGATCAAGCTGGCCATTGACGAGCGTGGCGGCAAGACGCAGCGCACCGACGTGATCATGCTCGATGTCGATGTTGTGGAAGTTGTCGAGGAAAACGGCCAGTACATCGCCAGCGTGCACTGCTCCGGCAGCCTGCGCGAAGAAGAAGGCGCTGCCCCGCAGCCCTTCTCGGAACTGTGGCACCTCTCCAAGCCGGTCGACGGCAATCGCGGCTGGGTGCTGTCCGGCATTCAGCAGTACAACTGAACGGCTGGGTGTAAATTTTCGGCCAGATCCTTGTATCGTCGAAGCAAGGTTTTTGTTGGGCCGACTTCAGTCGGCCACCCACGCGTGGCGTGCGACTGAAGTCGCACCTACGAAGATAGATCGCACCATTGAGAATAACGCTCAGGCTCTGAACCTTCACTCACCCACAACAAGGCCGCCGGGCTAAAATCCGGCGGCCTTGTTGTTTCTCGATCACCCGGAGCCTTGATGTTCGCTGACCTGCCCCAGTTTTTCATCAACCGCCTGCTCGCCGCCGAAGCCTGGGCTGCCGAGTTGCTGCGCCCGCATGTCGGCCAGACCGCCCTGCTGGAGCTGGCCGGTGCGCGCCTGCGCTTCACCATCAGCGACGATCTGCGTCTCGTCAGCGCCAAAGACGACGACGCCACAGCAGTGACGATCCGGGTGCCGCCCGAAGCGCTCGCCAGCCTGCTCGACGGCCCGGAAAACCTCAGTCAGCACGCCCACATCGAGGGCAACGCGGCTTTCGCCGAGACCCTCGCCAAACTGCTCAAACACCTGCGCCCGGATCTGGCCGCCTGGCTTGCTCCGTATCTGGGTGATGTCGTCGCCAGCCGCATCGCCCAGGGCGCGCACACGCTCCACAGCAGCGCGCTGAATGCGGCGCAGAAAGTTGGCAACACCACCCTCAGCCTGATCCGCGACGAGGCACAGCTAATCGTCAGCAGCGCCGAACACGCAGCCTTCCAGCAGGAACTGGCCGACTTGAGCGCCGGCATCGAAGCCCTGCAGCAGCGCATCGGCAAGTTTTCCGGCACGGCGCCGAAATTCTGAAAACAACTAGATATAGTAGGAAAAAGCAAAACCACACCTATATACAGGTCTTGTTTTGCTTGTCAGCGCCAATTCCGCCGGGTTAAAGTTCGCCCCGTGACGGTTCCCCGCAAGGGATGAAAAGGGAATCCGGCAAGGCGCATGAAACGCCCCATCCGGAGCTGCCCCCGCAACTGAAGGCGATGAGTTGCCAGCACGCTGACCACTGGACGAAAGATCCGGGAAGGTCCGCTGGCAATGCTGATCCGCCAGCCAGGAGACCTGCCGTCGCACGAATATGTTCAGCCAGAGGCGGGGTGCCTTGGGCGGATCGCGGCAGCGCTTTCCCTGTGAATTGCGCCCCCGCGGGCCGGCCGGCGCGTCTCTCCTCACAACAAAAACCAACGAGAGAGAACCCGCCATGCTTGTCGACAGCCTTGTCACGCCCGCCGCGCCTTCCACACCGCAAACCGCCGATTTGGCCAACGCCTTCGAGGTGATCCGCCGCAACAGCGCCGTCGTGCGCTTCAGCCCGGACAAGATCGCCACCGCGCTGGGCAAGGCCTTCCTCGCCGTGGAAGGCAGTCAGGGCGCAGCCTCGGCGCGCCAGCGTGATCTGGTCGCACGCCTCACCGAGTCGGTGGTGCAGGCCTTCACACGGCGCCTGCCGGCCGGCGGCACCCTGCATATCGAAGACATCCAGGATCAGGTCGAGCTGGCCTTGATGCGCTCCGGCGAACACGATGTGGCCCGCGCCTATGTGCTGTACCGCGAAAAACGCAGCGCCGAACGTGCCGCCACTGCCCCGGAGGAAGCCGAAGCCGCGGCCGACGCACCGGTGATGCACGTGCTCGATGGCGAGCGCCGCCTGCCGCTGGACCGTGCCGCGCTGCTCGCCCAGTGCCGCGAAGCCTGCCTCGGCCTGACCGACGTGTCGGCCGACAGCGTGCTGGAACACGCCCTGCACAACCTCTACGACGGCGTGCCGATGGCCGCCGTGCGCCAGTCGCTGGTGCTCTCGGCGCGCACCCTGATCGAACGCGAACCGGACTACTCCAAGGTCGCCGCCCGCCTGCTGCAGCGCAGCCTGCGCCTCGAAGTGCTGGGCGAAGAGCTGGACCACGCCGACATGGCCACGCGCTACGCCGAGGCCTTTCCCAAGCTGATCAAGCGCGGCGTGGAAGCCGAGCTGCTCGATGCGCGCATGAAGGATTACGACTTGGAGAAGCTCGCCGCCGCACTCACCGCCGATCGCGACCTGCAGTTCGACTACCTCGGCCTGCAGACCCTCTACGACCGCTACTTCCTGCACATCGAAGACGTGCGCATCGAGCTGCCGCAGACCTTCTTCATGCGCGTGGCGATGGGCCTGGCGCTCAACGAGATCGACCGCGAAGACCGCGCCATCGAGTTCTACCATCTGCTCTCCAGCTTCGATTTCATGAGCAGCACGCCGACGCTGTTCAACAGCGGCACGCGCCACTCGCAGCTTTCCTCCTGCTACCTGACCACGGTGGAGGACGATCTGGAAGGCATCTACCAGGCCGTCAAGGAAAACGCCCTGCTGCAGAAGTATGCCGGAGGTCTTGGCAACGACTGGACCCCGGTGCGCTCGCTGGGCGCGCGCATCAAGGGCACCAATGGCAAAAGCCAGGGCGTGATTCCCTTCCTGAAGGTGGTGAACGACACCGCACTGGCCGTGAATCAGGGCGGCAAGCGCAAGGGCGCGGTGTGCGCCTATCTGGAAAGTTGGCACCTCGATATCGAAGAATTCCTTGAGCTGCGCAAGAACACCGGCGACGAGCGCCGCCGCACCCACGACATGAACACCGCCAACTGGATTCCGGACCTGTTCATGCGCCGCGTGATGGAAGGCGGCCAGTGGAGCCTGTTCTCGCCGAACGACACACCAGACCTGCACGAGAAATTCGGCAAGGCTTTCGAGACCGCCTACCTCGCCTACGAGGCCAAGGCCGATCGCGGCGAACTCAAGCTGCATAAGCGCATTCCCGCCGTACAACTGTGGCGCAAGATGCTGACCATGCTCTTTGAAACCGGCCATCCCTGGGTCACCTTCAAGGATGCCTGCAACCTGCGTTCGCCGCAACAGCATGCCGGTGTCGTGCATAGTTCCAATCTGTGTACCGAGATCACGCTGAATACGTCGGACACCGAGACCGCCGTGTGCAACCTCGGCTCGGTCAATCTGCCGGCGCACCTCGTACAGGTGGATGGCCAGTGGATCATTGATCAGGCCAAACTGGCGCGCACCATCCGCAGCGCCATGCGCATGCTGGATAACGTGGTCGACATCAATTTTTACGCCACTCCCAAGGCGCGCAATTCCAACCTGCGCCACCGTCCGGTGGGCCTGGGCATCATGGGTTATGGCGACTGCCTGCACCGCATGGGTCTGGCTTTCGCCTCAATGGACGCAGTGGAATTCGCCGACCGCTCGATGGAAGCCGTCTGCTATCAGGCTTATGCCGCCTCCAGCGCGCTGGCCGAAGAGCGCGGCGTGTATTCCAGCTACCGTGGCAGCCTGTGGGATCAGGGCATCCTGCCACTGGACTCGCTGCGCCTGCTCGAAGAAGCCCGTGGCGGCTATCTGGAAGTCGACCGCAGCAGCACGCTGGACTGGGACGCATTGAGAGCCCGCATCCAGCAGCACGGCATGCGCAATTCCAATTGCGTAGCCATCGCGCCGACCGCCACCATCTCCAACATCATCGGCGTGTCGGCCTGCATCGAGCCGGATTACCAGAACCTGTATGTGAAATCCAACCTCTCCGGCGAGTTCACCGTGGTCAATGCCGATCTGGTGAAGGATCTGAAAGCGCTGGGCCTGTGGGACGAAGTGATGATCGCCGACCTGAAGTATTTCGATGGCTCGCTGGCCGCCATCGACCGCATCCCGGCCGAGATCAATGCACGCTACGCCACCTCCTTCGAGATCGACCCGAGCTGGCTGATCGAAGCTGCCTCGCGCCGCCAGAAGTGGATCGATCAGGCGCAGTCGCTGAACCTCTTCCTTGCCGCGCCGTCCGGCAAGAAGCTGGATGAAGTCTACAAACTCGCTTGGGTACGCGGCCTGAAAACCACTTACTACCTGCGCACCCTGGGGGCCACTGCCATGGAAAAAACCAGCGCGCCGATTGAAGCCGCGCCCAAGTTCTGCTCCATCGACAATCCGGATTGCGAGTCTTGTCAATGAGCGCCAACCTCAACTTCGACGACTGGGACAGCCCGGCCACGCCTACCGCCACCTTGCCAGAGAACCGCTCTGCGCTTGCCTCTGCAGGCATCGGCAATGAAGAAGTCCGCGCCGCGCGGCTCGCCGAGCATGCCCTGCCAGCAAGTCCGTCCGGTGCGGCTCCTGCAAGCACGGCCTTTGCGACGACGCTCAGCGCCGCCACAGCCGGTGCCGCGCTGGCGCCGATCAATGCGCAGGACAAACGCATCGTCAACGGCAAGGCCGACATCAACCAGCTCGCCCCTTTCAAGTATCCCTGGGCCTGGGAATTCTTCCTCAACGCCAACAAGAACCACTGGACGCCGCTGGAAGTGTCGATGGCGCAGGACGTGCACGACTACCAGCACAAGCTCACGCCGGCCGAACGCCATGTGTTCGAAAACGTGCTGGCCTACCTGACCACCTCCGACATCCTCGCCATGCGCAACATCGGCCTGGCGGTGATGGAAAAGATGAGCGCGCCCGAACTGCAGATCTATCAGGCCCGCCAGGTCTATGAAGAAGCCCTGCACACCTGGACCTACCAGCACTGCATCGAAACCCTGGGCATCGACCAGCAGGAGATCTACAACCGCTACCGTGTCGTGCCGGCCATTCACGGCAAGATCGCGCTGGCGAACCGGCGCATGGAGCGCGTCATGCGTTCGGACTTCGACCTGCGCAATCGCGACAACCTGCACGAATTCGCGCTGTCCTACATGTTCTTCGCTGGCATTTTCGAAGGCTGCTGGTTCTACAACGGCTTCACGCCGATCTTCGCCCTGCAGCGCCGGGGGCTCATGAAAGGCACCGCCGAGCAGCTGCAATACATCATGCGCGACGAAGTGCTGCACTGCGCCTTCGGCATCCGCGTGGTGCGCGAACTGCTCAAGGAAGAAAACCTCACCCTCGACCCGGTACAGGTCAAACAGCTGTGGGAAGACGCCGAAGCCGCCGAATCTGAGTATGCGAAATACATTCTTCGCGAGCCGATTCTGGGCTACAACGCAGAGCTGCACTCAGCCCAGTTCCGCTTCGTCGCCAACCGCCGCGCACGCCAGCTGGGCCTGGCCGAGCCCTTTCCCGGCGCGGAGAACGTGCTGCCCTGGCTGGACGAGCAGGCCAACCTGCGCAAGGAGAAGAATTTTTTCGAAACCCGCGTGACGGAATATCAAACGGGTGGGGCGCTGAGCTGGGATTGAGTTGGGTTGTTTGGAATGACAAAGGCCTCGCATAACGCGAGGCCTTTTCGTAGGGTGGGTTCGGAGCGCAGCGACAACCCACTGTTGGCAATCGACGAGGCGTGGTGGCTTGCTTCGCAAACTCTCCCTGCGTTCACCGGTGCCGGGCACCTACCTCATGCTCGGGCACTTCGCGGATGCTCTCGCCTTCGATCACCATGTCATCGGAACTTTCAGCCGGTCTGCGCTGCGCAAAGGGCTCCTGCTGCATCGG
Organism: Uliginosibacterium flavum; assembly: GCF_040566545.1. NCBI lineage: Bacteria > Pseudomonadati > Pseudomonadota > Betaproteobacteria > Rhodocyclales > Zoogloeaceae > Uliginosibacterium > Uliginosibacterium flavum. The sequence continues at coordinate 3,534 of NZ_JBEWZI010000025.1, read as the reverse complement.
CGGCCGCTCGCGCAGGGCACGACGCAGGGAGCGGGTCTTCCACCACAAATAGCCCAGAAAAACGGCGCCGCCGACCAGCAGCACGCCGAGCGCGACCACAGAGAACATCACGAAGGCCACGATGAGTAGCAGCGTGAACAGCCCGGCCACTACCCGAGTCAGGAAGCTGGACGGGGCGCGCGAGCGTGAAGACGCGATACGGATATAAAGGGGTGAAACCATGGTGGATGATCCTTGCCGCCAGCTTGGCTGGCCGCGTGCAGGGGAAAGAGAATTGTCAGAACGCGAATCCGCCAAAAGATTCCCCAGCCAGACGGCCGGGCAAGCACTCTTCACCCTGATATGGGGGAGGCTGGTGAAGTTTCAATGCGCTGCACTCATCGAAACCCTGCATTCTCTGGCGGCGATCGGGATCACTCGTCAGGCGCATGCCTTCAAGCTGCTGACCCCAGGCTCGCCAGCGCCAGCTTTCACGCCAAAGCTCAGGAATACTCCGGCCACGTTGGTCGCGCTGTCTGGGGACTGAACTCGTCTAGCGCAGGTAGCGATCAAAAATCCGGTCATAGCTACCGTCCTGCTGCATTGACTTCAGCGCCTTGTCGTAATCCGCCATCACCTGTCTGTAATCTCGCTTGCGGTTGAAGGCCAGGTAGCTTGGGATGGATTCGACTTCCGGTGACAGTTCCCGGATCTGGTCCTGTGCGCCCAGCGATTTCGCGGTAAACAGCACCACATGACGATAGGAAGGAATGACTTCCACACGCCCGGCCATGAGCATTCTGACCACACTTTCGGCTGAATTGGCATGATGCTGCTTGGCAAACACGTTTTTCTTCAAGGCCTCATCCAGACGCGGGCCGTAACTCGTCTGGTTAATGAAAGCGATGGATTGATGGGAAATTGAGGCAAAGTTTCCATCGAAGCGGATTGGGGCGTTTTTCAGGACAAAGAACGAAACCGTCTGGGTGATGATGGGTTGTGAGGTGTAATCAAGGAAGGCTTGGCGTTCCGGCGTCTTGAAAATGGAGAATATGCCGTCGACCTCGCCCTGACGCGCATCTTCGATACAGCGCGCCCAAGGTTCCAGTTTGATAGTGACCGTATATCCCGCGCGTAAAAAGGCCTCGCTGATAACGTCCACCAGCACACCGGTCAGCTGCCCATTGTCGAAATAGGCTGTCGGCATGCTGTTCGCGGCGACCAGAACCAGCTGGCCCTTTTTCCCCGCCTGAGCTGCCTCGGCAGCCAGGGGAAGCAACAAGGCCAGACATACGCTGAGCTTGCTCACTGCGTGCAAGACGTGAAGACAGGGAAAGTGCTTCCTCATTCAAGGCATCCTTTGCACACCAGCAATGCATACAAAACTCAATTCAGCGTAGCGGGAGTCGCTTGGCTTTACCACGTAAAACGCAGCGCGTTACCCCGCATTGAGTTGCCCTGATTGCCGTTGAAAGCCGGGTAGTTCTGGCATTCAAACGTTTCGCCGAGACGGCAAAGCCCTCGCTCTTTGCCCGTTATGACATATCCAATATGGTCGCCAATTTAAGTCGTGGCATGAACGATGGAAGGGTGTCGGCGCCACTCACCCCAAACTGGCCGTGGCCAGCTTCACGCCAAAGCCCAAGAACACTCCGCCCACGCTGGCCGTGCCCGCTGCGGCCAGACGCTGGCGGCGGCGGAACTGCGCCGCCAGATAGGCGCCGGCGAAGATCAGCGCCGACAGATACAGGGCGCTGAGCACCTGCACGATCACGCCCAGAATCAGGAAGGCCAGCGCCGGTTGCGCGGCCTGCGGATCGACGAACTGGATGAAGAAGGAGACGAAGAAAAGGATGGCCTTCGGGTTCATCAGGCTGATGAGCAGCGCGCGACGGAAGGGCTTTGAGGCCTCGGCCAGCGGCGCGCCGCAGCCGCCAGCTTGTCCGCGCCAGTTTGCCAGCGCCTGACGCAGCAGACTCAGCCCGACCCAGCCGAGGTAGGCGGCCCCCGCGTACTTCACGATCATGAACAGTGCCGGATGCGTTTTCAGCAGCGAGGCTGCGCCGGCCGCCGAGAGGATCATCAACACAGTGTCGCCCAGGAAGATCCCGCAGGCGCCGCGATAGCCCGCCGCCACGCCTTCGCGCGAGGCCACCGCCATGACGTACAGCGAATTCGGCCCCGGTAGCAGGATGATGAATAGTGCGCCGAGCGCGTAGGTCCAGATATCCGTCACTCCGTAGAACATGCCCGGGAACTCCTGCAGCTAACATGAAACCGGAAGTTTAGGCCTTTGCCGGCCTGGCGGCGTAATCACGCGGACGGACACTGGACGGGATGCTGACACCGCCATGTTTCACTCCGCCCGGGATTCAATCGGTGCAACGGAAAACCGCGCCTGCCTGAAGAGGTCCATCTGGCAGACTTCTTCAGGCAGGCCTTCGGGGCTGCGCCACGGGTTTCTTCACTATCCGCGCGGCACGGATGCTTTTCATCGCAGCCTGAAAAGCAGCGCGCTTGCCCCGCCTCAGACCCTCAGACCGCCAGAGCCTTCTGCGCGGCAGGCAAAGCGCGGACGCGTTCGCGCAGCGCGATGACTTTGGGATAGGCAGCAGGATCCACGCCGTCGCCTTCCAGCCATTGCGCTACGGTAAACAGATAGAAGTCGCTGATGCCCGGCTGGTCGCCGAAAACCCAGGCATCAGGTCGCAATTGCGCTTCGATCAGCGCAAAGCAGGCGCCCACGCTCTGCGGCACCTTGCGCTGCATTGCCTCAATGGCGGCCGGGTCGTCAGCCCAGCGGCTGCCGCGGAAACGGTGGGCATGGGCCACGTGCAAAGTCGAGCAGATATAGCTGTTGAAGGCTTGCACCTGGGCCAGTGCAAAGGGATCGGCCAGCGGCGCCAGTGCCGCAGCGGGATAGCTCTGCGCGATATAGAGCAGGATGGCCGGCGTCTCGGTGATCACGCCGCGCTCGCTTTTCAGGGCCGGTACGCGGCCATTGGGATTGAGCACCAGAAAGTCCGCACTGCGCTGCTCGTTGCGCGATAAATCAACTTTGTGAACCGTATAGTCGGCGCCCGCGTATTCAAGGGCGATCAGCGAAGCCAGCGAGCAGGTGCCGGGACAATGGAAGAGTGTTTGCATGGGGATTCCTCGTCAGCGGATGGCAGGACGGAACATCCTGACACGCAAGTCTGCGCGCGTCCAAACTTTCGTCGGCCTGACTCAACCGAGCCTCGTCGCCGGGAGTGCGGGGCCCTGACGGGACGAGCAGGCGGCGAAGGCCTCGGCCTGAGCATTGCCCCGCGCGCCATCGAAGCTCACGCGGACGCATGGTCGCCCGCAGCTGCAGCGCTGGCGGGCTGGAAGTGCATATCTAACTGCTAGCGCCGCTTACCCCGGCAGGCTGAAGAACCGCGTCTGGATTGGTTATTCGAGCAGGGTGCGTGGAGAGGCAGGATGGGAGGGGGTTTGTGTAGGGTAATGACATGGACGCCCCTACCTGCAACGGCATCGAAGTGCCAAAGTGGAGTTGTCGAAAAACCACTGAGC
>NZ_JBEWZI010000024.1:0-54402 GCF_040566545.1 Uliginosibacterium flavum | reverse complement strand
GGGTCGCTGCGCTCCTTGCCGCCCCTGCGCGCTGACGCTTGCGCGACTCCCGTGTGGCCTGCGGCCATCTCCTTCGGCGACGCTTGAGCGCACGGGCAAGGCGTTTCAGGGGACGCTGCGCATCCCTCCTGCGGCCCTCTCCCTGACGGTCGAGGCTGAAACGCCTTGCCCGTGCGCTACCGCTCCGGGAGTCGGGCTCCGCCCCACTGCACTGCGGGCCGCAACTCGCTACGCTCGCAGATGCGGCTCCTCGTTTGCGGCTCCCCGCCGGCTGCCGCCGGACCGTGGGCTGACGCCCACCGGTCAATCCGTCCAACTCGCTTTGCTCGCAAATGGACGGACTGCCGGCCCCTGCATTGGCTAAGTGGTCGACGGGCTTGGCGCTCCGCGCGATTACTTGCAAAAGGGGCTTCGGAACACATCGCGTCGTTACGATGTGCCGCCCTTTGCACTCCTCGGCACTAATCGCACGACGTTTTCTGGAAGTTCGCCGTCGCTGCACGTTTGCTGCTGTAGCGGAACCAGCGTGAGGTCTTTTCTGTGTAGCCCTGCTGGAGCGTCGTCTTCAGTGAGGGGGCGGTCATGCAGTAGACGCGCGACGTCAGCCGCGTTGAGATTGATATATCGGGATAGCTGCGAGTAGGTTTTATGTCCTGTGATCACCTTTAATACCGGGAGATTGCCGTTAAGCTCGAGCGTAAATCGGGTGGCTGCTGTGTGTCGAAGGTCGTGGATACGCACGTCTTCGACCTCGGCCGCCTCTCGGGCACGCCGCCAGGCCGCCTTGAGCGTCTCATAGGTGAGCGGCAGAATTTTGGACTCCGGCGTGCATTCGGAGCCCTGCAATGCTTTCAGTTTCAGGAGGACCTCAAGTGCCCCCGGGCTCAGCGGTACCTCTCGAGGGCCTGCTTTCGCATCCGTCAGTTTCAAGATTCTGCGGTCAAAATCCACATCGCGCCAAGCCGCATGCAATAGAGGCTCCGAGACACGCATAGCGGTCTCCAGCAGTAATGTCAGTGCCAGTTCCACCATCTCATTACTGCTGTTGGAGAGTGCTTGACTGATCTTTCCCCACTCTGCATTCGTGAGGACACGGCTACGCGCATTATTGATCTGGGGGAGTTCGAGGCCGCGGGCTGGATTTTGAGCGGGCTCCCTCCAGCGCCATATTTTCCGGGCATAGGAAAACAGGCGGCGAAGAAGCGCATGTTCCAAGCCGATCGTCGCGGGTTTGAAGCCGTCCTTGAGCATCGCGTTGATGAGCTCTTGAAGATGGTAGGGCTGCAATTGAGCCACTGGCGTCCGAGCAATTTTTTGGCGGATTTTGTCGCTATGGCTCGCATCGCAGGCCTGTTTTTGGCGGTGTGCGAGCAGTGATGCAGGGACCTTACGGTCCGTGCTGGGCGCCTCGAAGAGGACTTGAAAGTACAGTGACGTCTGTGCGCTTTGGATGACAGGGTCGCAGAGTGCGATGACTTTGGCTGTGCTGAGGCGGCAGGCGCGCAGGTATTTGTTGATTCGATTCGCGTCTTGTCGCGCGCCTTTCATCGCAGGCAGGCGTTCGCTGGCGTAGAGTTGGAGCGCTTCTCCGAGGGAGGTCTGCCATGGGCCTTTGTGATGCGGCTTTGTGTTGCCGACAATGCTTTCACGTAGGCGGTCCGCTTCGCGCTGCGCTTCTTTGAGGCTCGTGTAGCCGGTGCGATAAATGTCCTCGCCTTGGATTCGCAGGCGAAATGACCAAGCTGAACCTTCTTTGTAGGGTTTAACAGCCATGGCCATCTCCCAAACGTGGGGCGGCCGGCGCAACCGGGCAGGTTGAAAAAAACAGGGGGGTGGGGCTAGGGTGAAGCATCGGGCAACTCCTTTTCGAACTGGAGTTCCGTATAGCTTCGGGTATTCGGTCTGTGAAAAGACGCGTCGGTCGAGCGCAGTCGAGCGCAACCAGTGTCTGTTGAATTTGACAGAAATCTGTCAGAACAGACAAAAAAAGCGGCCAACCAAAAACAGTCGCCGCTTTTTTATGCTTTGCTAACATGTTGAAAGCAAAGCAATTAATGCTGGTGGCCGGTCTCGGAATCGAACCAAGGACACGCGGATTTTCAATCCGCTGCTCTACCAACTGAGCTAACCGGCCATCGAGTCGATAATTCTAGCCAGGCTAGTCATTAAAAGCAAGGTTTAGATGTGGTTTATTGCAATCTCCCCCGGCTTGGCGCTGAGGCTTGCGTGCTCTTTTGCATTCCCTCAACTGCTTGCCGCTTCTGCCGATAATGGTATGGATGCCCGGCTACCTGCGCGACACCAATGCCATGACCCCTGAAGATCTCAACGAAAACTGCTTTGTAAGCCCGGAACAATTGTGCATTGGTTTGTACGTGTTCATTGATTTGCCGTGGTTCAGCCATTCGTTCAGCTTCAATAATTTCAAGATCCGTTCCACCGACCAGATCAAGGGCTTGCGCGAACTGGGGGTCAAGCGCTTCCGCTATGACCCGGCGCGCAGCGATGTTTCCGCAGTTTCTGCTTTAACTCCCGCCAAGGCGGCGCCTCCTTCCGTATCTTCGCCTGTGCCGTCGCAGGCTGTGCTTGACGACAGCCCTGAGCTGGTCGAGAAGCGTCAGCGCATCGAACGCCTGAAGGAGCGCCGCGAGAAAATCGGCAATGTGGAAAAGGCCTTTGTCAAGGCCGCGGCGATCATGCGCAATATCAACCGCAGCCTGCAGTCGCGCCCCAAGGAATGTCTGGAGGAGGTCGGCGAGCTCGTCGATCAGATGGCGCGCGCTTTTCTCGAAGCGCCCGAGCTGACCTTGCATGTCATGGGCGAAAAAGCTGGCGGCGAGGAGGTGTATTACCACGGTTTGAATACATCAATTCTGTCGATGATGCTGGCCAAGGAGTTGGGCGTGTCGATGGAGGATGGCCGCATGCTCGGCCTTGGGGCGCTGATGCACGACATCGGCTTGATGGATATTCCGGATCGGGTTCTCAAGAAGAATCCGGAGGAGTTGACGCACGCCGAGATCGAGTTGCGCAAGCTGCATTGTGAATATGGTGCGCGCATGGCAGTGCGGGCAGGGTTGCCGGAAGCTGTGCAGCTGGTGATTTTTCAGCATCACGAGATGGTGGATGGCTCTGGCTATCCGAAGGGGCTGAAGGGGGAGTCGATTCACCGGCTCGCGCGGATCATTTCACTGGTGAATTACTACGACAATCTGTGTAACCCGATGGATCTGGCCAAGGCGCTGACCCCGCATGAGGCTTTGTCCTTGATGTTCGCGCAGCGCCGGGCGAAATTCGACGCCAAGGTTTTGCAGCTGATGATTCGATGCCTGGGCGTGTATCCGCCGGGCAGTATCGTCAAGCTTTCAAATGACGCCCTGGCGCTGGTGCAGTCGGTGAATCCGCAAAAGCCTTTGCGTCCCTGGGTGATGATCTATGACCCTGCGGTGCCCAAGGAAGAGGCGATCATGCTCGATCTGGAGCAGGAGCCGGAGATCAATATCAGCAAGGCGATCCGTCCGATCCAGCTGCCTGCTGCGGTGTATGACTATCTCAGCCCGCGCAAGCGGGTGACCTATTTCTTTGATGCAGACACGGCTCAGAACGGAGGGCACAAGTGAGCCTGCAGACGCCAGAAGCGCTGCTCTTGGCCGCTGCCAGCGAGATTCTGCTGCTGGTGGATCCGGCTTCACTTGAAATTCGCGCGGCCAACCTGTCTGCGCTGCAGATGTTGGGTTACAGCCAGGCTGAGTTGATTGGCAAGCCCATTACCGATATCGAGTGCGCCCTGTCTGACGTGTTTTTCTGGGAGGAAGTGCGTAACGGCGGCAGTGCCGATTTGCTGGAAGCAGAAGGTCTGTATCAATGCGCCGATGGCGAGATGCTGACGACTTCAAAAAGTGTCTTTCGCGAGCCTGGCGAGCCGGGCTGGATTGTCATTCGCGCGCGCAGCATTGCCAGCCAGAAGCAAGCCGAAGAGGAGCTGGCGCTCATCACTTCACAGCTGCGCGCCACCCTGGAGGCGACCGCCGATGGCATTCTGGCGCGAGATCGGCATGGCCGCATCAGCAACATGAACCGGCGGTTTTCGCAGATGTGGCGGATTCCGGATGATCTGCTTTTGCGTCATGACGACAGTCGGCTGATTCTCTTCATCGCTGGTCAGCTCGCCGATCCAGCCTGGTATGCGCAGCGCCTGAATGAGCTCGGCCCGGACGAGGACGGCGAGACCTTCGACACCCTGGCACTGGCGGATGACCGGATGTTCGAGTGCAAATCACGCCCGGCACGCCATGGCGAGCAGATCATCGGCCGCGTGTATTGCTTTACGGATGTGACGCAACGTCACCTTGCTGAGCAGGAACTGATTGCCGCGCGCGATGCGGCAACTTCGGCGAGTCGCGCCAAAGGCGAGTTCCTCGCCATGATGTCGCACGAAATCCGCACGCCCATGAACGGCATCATCGGCATGGCCCAGCTACTGGAAACGACACCGCTGGATCCGGAGCAGCGTGACTATGTCGGCACCATGCGCAGTTCGGGCGAAGCCCTGATGTCCATCATCAACGACATTCTCGATTACTCGAAGATCGAGGCGCGCAAGATGGAACTGGAGACGACCGGCTTCCGTCTCGGCGAGTTGCTGAACGACCTTGGCCGTTTGTTTGCCATCCAGATGCGTGGCAAGGGCTTGAACTATATTTGTGAAATTCCGCCGGGTACGACGGACAGCCTGCTGGGGGATCCGGTGCGGCTGCGTCAGATTTTGGTCAATCTGATTGGCAACGCCTTCAAATTCACTGCGCAGGGCGATATCTGCGTCAGCGTGCGGGAGCTTGCCCGGCAGGACCAGCAGGTTCGCCTGCGTTTTGCGGTTCGGGATAGCGGTATCGGCATTCCGCCAGACAAGCAGGCGAATATTTTTACGCCCTTTGAGCAGGCCGACATGAGCACCACGCGCCGCTTCGGTGGCACCGGGCTGGGCTTGTCCATCTGTCGAATGCTGTGTGAATTGATGGGCGGAGAGATCGGTGTCAGCAGCGAGGCCGGGCAGGGCGCGGAGTTCTGGTTTGAAGTGAGCATGGCACTGGCGGAAGAGGTGCCAACGGCGCAGCAACTGTTGCCGCAGCATGATGTTCCGGTGCCGGCCGAGGCGCGCATCCTCGTGGTGGAAGACAACAAGGTCAATATCATGGTGTTGAATAACCTGCTCAAAAAACTGGGTGCCCGCAACATTACGACGGCACTGAACGGGCTGGAGGCGTTGGCGGCCTGCAAGGATGGTGTCTACGATGTCATTTTCATGGACACCCACATGCCGGAGATGGATGGCTTGAGCGCCACCGAGGCGCTGCGCGCGTCCGGGCTGCAGACGCACATTGTCGGGGTGAGCGCGGATGCGATGAGTGGCGACCGCGCCAATGCGCTGGCCATCGGCATGAGCGACTACATCACCAAACCGGTGTCGCTGGAGGCCTTGCGCCAGGCGATTGAGCTCTGGCAGCTGCGCAGCACTTGATCATTGATCAGTCTCAGCGTTTGAGGGCGCGTGGCACTTGCAGGCCCGCACCTTCAACGTAGCGCGCCAGCCGCTCGGGCAGGCCGGCTGCGCGGATTTTGGCGGCGGTGGTGGTGTAGTCGTAGGCCAGGCGATAGCTGGTGTACGCGTAACGCGCCCGGTCGAACACGGCGTAGCGTGCGCCGGGCATGCCATCGCGTGGCTGGCCCGCTGAGCCGACGACGGCCAGCCAGGTGCGGCGTGGCTGCAGGATGATGCTGCGCCTCTCCAGTGGCCGCACGCCGGGCACGCGCTGATCTGAGCAGGTGTAGTAGAGCATCGGATCATGCACATGCCCGCTGAATACCCAGGTGCTGCCGGCTTCGTGCAGGCTAGCCCGCGCCTGGCGAGAATTGTCGATGTAAGTCCATGCTGCAGGGTTCAGGGCCGAGGCGTGCACCCAGGTCATGCGATCGCGTTGCAGCATCAGCGGCAGATTGGCCAGCCAGTCCTGGTGACGTGGTTTCAGACAGGAGCGAGTCCACTCGATGGCCAGACGCGCAGCGTCGTTCATGCTTTGGGTGGAATCGCGTCCGCAGGCTGCAGCATCGTGATTGCCCAGCACGGCCAGTGCATCGCCGGTGCTGACCATGTGGCGACACATTTCCAGCACGCGCTCCGGGTCCGGGCCGTAGCCCACGATGTCGCCGAGGAATATGTAGCGCCCTACGCCCTGTGAGCCAGCATGGGCCAGAATGGCGTACAGCGCTTCAAGATTGCCATGCAGGTCGGCGATGAGGGCGTATTTCACGGATTCACGTTGCTGTAGGGCACAAAGGAATTACGGGCCGAAAGACAAAATCTACAGCGCCGCCTCTCCTATAATTGCACACCCACCCGAATAGGCCGCCCCCGCCATGAGTCAGTATTTCCAGCATCACGTTTTCGTTTGCTGCAATCAGCGCGAAGCCCCCGACACCTGTTGCAACAATCATGGCGCCAGCGCCTTGCAAACCTACGCCAAGGAACAGATCAAGGCGCTGGGCCTGGATGGTGCCGGCAATATCCGCATCAACAAATCCGGTTGCCTGGGCCGCTGCGATGATGGCCCGGTGCTGGTGGTGTACCCGGAAGGCATCTGGTACACCTTCGTCGATAAGGAGGATATCGACGAGATCATCCGTGAACACTTGCAGCACGGCCGCATCGTGGAGCGTCTGAAAGTATGAAGCCGCTGCCGACCGAACAAATCCTCATCGACGGCCCGGACGGCAAGATCGATCTGCTCGTGGATGCTGCGGCCGAACCACGTGGGATCGCGCTGATTGCTCATCCACACCCGCTGTTCAGTGGCGCCAATACCAACAAGGTGGCACACACGCTGGCGCGTACCCTGCGCGATCTGGGTTATGTGGCGCTGCGCCCGAATTTCCGTGGCGTCGGGAAATCTGAAGGCTCGCACGACAACGGCGGCGCCGAGACGGAAGATCTGCTCGCTGTGCTCGACTGGGCGCATGCGCGCTGGCAGCTGGATGCTTACCGGCCGACCGTGCTGGCCGGATTCTCTTTTGGCGCCTTTGTGCAGACACGTGTCGCACGCCGCCTGACCGAAGCCGGGACGCCCGCCAAGCGCCTGATTCTGGTGGGCACGGCGGCGGGTCATGTGGAAGGCGCGCGTCAGTACGACACCGAAGCCGTCGGCGCGGACACGCTGGTGATTCATGGCGCGAAAGATGAAACTGTGCCGCTGGAAAACGTCTTGCGCTGGGCCGAGCCGCTGGATGTGCCGGTCGTTGTCGTGCCGGGCGCCGACCATTTTTTTCATGGCCGCCTGCATTGCCTGAAAGACATCATCAACCGTTCATCCTGTGAGTGCCATTAAGCAAGCAGGCTGAAGATCCTCACCTGACGGGGCTCTTCATTGATGCATCCTGAAAAGTCTCTTCAGACAAGCTTCTTCAGGCATGCATTCTGTAGATCAATACCACAATCGGCTTTCCAGACATCCATTTACAACCGGAGTGACCTCATGAAACTCATCGCCTCACTGACCAGCCCCTACGTGCGCAAGATCCGCGTGCTGTTGCTTGAAAAGGGCATTCCCTTCGAGTTCGTGAATGATCCGCCGTGGGAAGCCGGCAATCACGTCGCAGACGTCAATCCGCTGGGCAAGGTGCCGGCGCTGCTGACTGACGAAAACGAAGCCTTCTTCGATTCTCCGATTATTGCCGACTACCTCGAAACCCTGGGGCAGAATGCGCCACAGTTGCCGACCGATGCGCTGGAGGCTTTGCGGGTGAAGCAGCTCGAAGCGCTGGCCGACGGCATTGCCGATGCGGCCGTCGTCTGGTTGCTGGAAACGCGCCGCGCTGCCGAGAAACAGGATGCCGGCGTGATCGAGCGCCAGCGCGGCAAGGTCGAACGCGGACTCGATGCCATCGAAGTGCGTCTGGCCAGCGGCGACTGGCTGCACGGCAATGTGTTCAGTCGTGCCGATATCGCCATCGCCTGTTGCGTTGGCTGGATCGATTTCCGTTTCCCTGCTTACGACTGGCGTAGTTCGCGGCCGGCACTGGCGGCTCACACCGCACGCCTGCTCGCGCGCCCCAGTTTTGTCCAGACGGTGCCTGTTGCCTGATGCCACTCATTGTTGAAAATCTGCACAAGGCCTACGGGGATCACGAGGTCGTGCGCGGCGTGAGCTTCACTTTGCAGCCCGGTGAATGTTTCGCCCTGCTCGGCCCCAATGGCGCCGGCAAAACGACCACGCTGCGCTGTGTGCTTGGCCACACTGAGCCCTCCGCCGGGCGTATCGAACTGTGTGGTCTGCCCGTGCCTGAAAGGGCGCGCGAGGCCCGCACCCGCGTCGGCGTGGTGCCGCAGAACGACAGCCTCGACCCGGACTTCACCGTCACCGAGAACCTGCTCGTCTTCGCGCGTTACTTCGGTATTCCGGCCGATGTGGCAAAAGCCCGCGTGCCCGAATTGCTCGCTTTTGCCGGGCTGGAAGCTAAGGCGGATGCCAAAGTCCCCACGCTTTCCGGTGGCATGAAGCGGCGCCTGACTATGGCCCGCGCATTGGTCGCCAATCCCGATTTGCTGATCATGGACGAGCCCACCACCGGCCTTGACCCGCAGGCCCGTCATCTGATCTGGGATCGTCTCAAGGGCCTGATCGCCCAGGGCAAGACGGTGCTGCTGACCACCCATTTCATGGATGAAGCCGAACGCCTCGCCCACCGCATCGCGATTCTGGACCGTGGTCAGATCATCGCCATCGGCACGCCGCGCGACGTGATCGCTGCGCACATCGAACCCCAGGTGGTCGAGGTCTTTGGCGACTGGAACGGTCACGCGGGCGGGGCTGCCGCCTGGGCAGAAACCCACGCGGCGGCACTCTCCAGTCGTTTCGAAGTCAGCGGCGAAACCGCCTTCTGTTATGTGCAGGATGCCGATCCGCTGCTTGCGCACCTCGCGGGTCAGGGCGGCTTGCGCTACCTGCATCGCCCCGCCAATCTGGAAGATGTTTTCCTTAAGCTCACTGGACGGGAAATGCGTGATGAGTAAGCTGTTCGTGTCGCTCGACCTCTCCCCAAGTCGCGCATTCGCCGTCTGGCAGCGCAACCTCAAAGTCTGGAGCCGGCTGGCGATTCCTTCGCTGCTGGGCAATCTGGCCGATCCGTTGATCTATCTGCTCGGTCTGGGTCTCGGCCTGGGGGCGCTGCTGCCACAGGTGCAAGGAGTCACCTACATCAGCTTTCTGGCCACCGGCACCGTCGCCTTCTCGACCATGAATGCGGCAACCTTCGAAGCGCTGTATTCCGGTTTCGCCCGTGCCCACCAGCAGAAGACCTGGGAGGCGATCATGAACGCGCCGCTCTCGCTGGATGACGTGCTGATCGGCGAGGTGTTGTGGGCTGCGACCAAATCCCTGTTCTCGGGCGCTGCCATTCTGCTGGTCATTACGGTCTTCGGTCTGGCCTCCTGGCAACATGCGTTGATGGCGCTGCCGCTGGTGTTGCTGACTGGTCTGTGTTTTGCCGGGATTGGCTTCATTGCGACCTCCCTGGCACCGGGCTATGACTTCTTCATGTACTGGTTCACGCTCTTCATCAGCCCGATGGCCATGCTCTGCGGGGTGTTCTTCCCGCTGGAGCAATTGCCGTCATTTGTGCAGGGCGCCGCCCTGGTCCTGCCCTTGGGACATGCCATCGGCGCGATCCGCCCGCTCTTGCTGCATGGCGAACTGGCTGGCGTATGGCTGCATGTGCTGGTGCTGCTGGCATATGCGTTGAGTGGTGTGGCGATTGCTCGCGTGCTGATGCGCCGACGCTTGCTGCGCTAGCTACCCTAAGGGGCAAGGATTGCTCGCTCGTGCTGGGTCACAATGCAGGTCTTCCGGTCAAGGATCTGATTGTGCCGCTTTTGAACCCTGCCGCTGATCTCGAAGTGCCTGCGAGCGATCAGATCACGCATCTGGTCGAGACGGATATCCACTTGCTGAGCATCGTGCTGTGGCTTTTTCTGGGTATCGGCTTGCCCTTGAGTCTTGCTGCGAATATTTTCAGCTCGGCCAACCTGCTGTCGAGGGTGATCATGCCTAGTGGCATTCTGTGCCTCAGCCTGATTGCCTTGTGGTTGTTGCGCCGTCAGAAAATCAACGCCACGCTGAATGTTTTTCTGTGGGGTATGACGGCACTGGTTTGCGCGCAATGCGTGCTGGTCAATGGTATTCGAACCCCCATGGCCGCAGCATTGCCAGTCATTGTCATTCTCAGTGCCTGGACGCGTGGTGCCCGGCACTCCAGCATACTTTGCTGCGCCATCATTTTTGCGCTCAGCGCCATGGCCGTGCTGGACGATCGCCTTTGGCCAGAGCTTCTGCCGCGCAGCGCATTTCAATACTGGGTGATTTACAGCTTTTGCATGGTGCTTGGTGCAGTGGTGGCCGGACGTCTGGCCGCCGCGATGCGTAGCCACGCTGCCCGCCAGACACAAACCGCCGATGAGTTGGCGCAGCGGGTGCGCGAGTTGCAACTGGCGCAGGATAAATTTGCGACGTTTTTTTATCTGAACCCGGTGCCGGTGAGTATCACTCTGCTGGCGGATGGCACCTACTACGACGTGAATCCGGCCTGGGAAAAACTCGCCGGGTGGAACAAAGACGAGTTGCTGGGCAAGACCTCGACCCAGATCGGTATCTGGGTGACACAGGCGGAACGCGATGCCTGGATCGAAGAGTTTCGCCGTCAGAGTAGCTCCAGCAACCAACCGGTGCGCTTCCGATTGCGTAACGGAGACATTCGTTACTTTCAAGCCAGTTGCGAGACCATCAACTATGACGGGCATCCCTGCATCTTTGCCGCCTTTGTTGATGTCACTGCGCGCCGCGAAGCTGAAGATGCACTCAAGCAACTTAATGCCCGCCTGGAAGAGCGCGTGAGCGAGCGCACCCAGCGCCTGGCGGAAGCCAACCTGTCTCTGGCCAATACGGTCGATATCCTGCAGCGCACGCAAGATGAGCTGGTGCATTCAGAAACCATGGTTTCGCTTGGGAGCATGGTGGCAGGCATTTCGCATGAATTGAATACGCCCATCGGCAATGCCCTTACCGTGGCCAGCAGTCTTTACGAGCAGGCGCGCGAAATGGCCCGGAATTTTGATGGCAGCAATATCACGCGCTCGGCGTTAAAGAGCTTTATCGACGAACAGCAGCATGGCGCGGAACTGGCATCGGTCAGCTTGCGGCGCGCTGGCGAACTGGTTGCCAGCTTCAAGCAGGTCGCCGTGGATCAGGCGTCCGAGCGGCGACGCCGTTTTGATCTGGCCGAAACAATGACCGGTGTGCTGGATACCTTGCGGCCGATGTTGCGCTTCAAACCGATTGAGCTACTCAGCGAATTGCCTGCCGGCATCATGATGGACAGCTATCCCGGCCCGCTGGGGCAGATCGTCAGCAATCTGGTGCAGAACGCCTTGCTTCACGGCCTTGATGACACGCGTACGGGCAAGGTCTGGATCAAGGCCCGCCAGATTGACGAAAGCGTACAGATTGTCGTCAGCGACGATGGCCGTGGTATCAGCGATGAAAATCTGGGCCGGATTTTTGACCCCTTCTTTACCACCCGCTTGGGTCAGGGAGGATCCGGACTCGGGCTTTCCATTGTCTACCGCCTGGTTTCGACGGTGCTGGGCGGATCCATCGCGGTGGATTCCACGCCGGGGCAAGGCACAAGCTTCACACTGAGTTTGCCCTTGACCGCTCCGGTCGGGCCTGCCGGGGCTGCTTAGCCGGAACCTGAGGCGGCGCCAGTGTTGCCGTAGTGCGAAAAGAAAAGGCCAGAGCAAGTCTGGCCTTTGTCAATTTGTGGTGGAGAGGATGAAGAGCAAGAGCACTCCTCTACAACCCAGTCTCCACGGGGCTTTCAGCCATGTCCAGCGCTAGTCCGTATGGTAGCGTGTATTGAAATGGACTGCTATACCTGTGCCTTGAAATGATCCAAAGCCCGAAATATTTCAGCAGAAAAATGTGAGAGGCTTCCAACGCACGGGAGGCCAAACGTTTTATCCCCGTACCCCACCCCACCCCA
This sequence comes from Uliginosibacterium flavum, assembly GCF_040566545.1. Classification (NCBI taxonomy): domain Bacteria; kingdom Pseudomonadati; phylum Pseudomonadota; class Betaproteobacteria; order Rhodocyclales; family Zoogloeaceae; genus Uliginosibacterium; species Uliginosibacterium flavum. Next base: position 42,315 of record NZ_JBEWZI010000024.1, on the reverse strand, counting down.
AACCACACCACAGGCAGCCCGAGCGGAGACACGTTAGGGCCGCGCGCCCTCGCTGTATGAATGGCTGCACCATCGGCACCTTCCCTGCTGGCCTCGCCCCTATGCCTTACCTAGCCTGCCCCTGCCTCCTGACTCGCCGGGGGCAACTAGCGGACATTATGTCCGGTCTTCCCAAACCCTGCGGCCTGTTGTCCAGTCAGGCTACACCCCAGCCGGACACCTAGCCTTGACAGATATTGTGTCCAATCTAAGTTGATTTAGATTCGATTGATAGTCAGGCTCAAATGGTCTTGGACTTCACCTTGACACATTTGCAATCAAGGAGAGCAAGACCATGGGCCATGTAGTCGGATACATCCGCGTCAGCAGCGTAGGGCAGAACACTGAGCGCCAGCTTGACGGCATCACCACAGACAAGATCTTCACTGACAAGGCCAGCGGCAAGGACACCAACAGGCCACACCTGCAGGCAGCCTTAGAGCATTGCCGAGAGGGTGACACCTTCATTGTCCATTCCATTGACCGCCTCGCCCGTAGCCTGGGGGATCTGGAGAAGATCGTGGAGCGCCTGACAGCCAAGGGCGTGACAGTGAAGTTTTGCAAGGAAGGCCTCACCTTCACAGGCGACAAGGCAGACCCGATTAACCCAATCACCAATCGCCGCCCCGCCGACTTTTGGCAGCCCCTTCTTTGCAAACTACTTATCCAACTCGTCAACCTGCACCACCAAGGAATCAATTCGCGGATTTCCAGTAATCGGCGGCCTTGCCATTACGCAGCCTCCTGCAGAACCGGTGCCCGCTTGTTCAACAATGCATCCAACTCGTCGGCGTACCACTGCGCAAGTTTTATCCGGGCTTCGTAGTGCGTGGCCCGGTCGTACGCGCCAACTACCTTGTCCTTGCCGTGGTGCAGGGCGGCCTCCATGACCTCGAACTCCCAAAGCTTGGATTCGCCCGCATAGGTGCGGAAAACCGCGCGCATGCCGTGGGCGTGCACATTGGCATGCCCGGCAGCGCGCCGAACTGCTTTGAGTAGCCCGGCTGTTGTCAGGTGAGGAAGATTGCCGCCTCGGCGCGAAGGGAAAAGGTAGTCGTTCTGGCCGCTGACTTCGTGCAGCTCGCGCAGTAGTTCAACCAGTTGCCGGGCGAGGGGCACAGCATGAAATTTGCGCTTTTTCATCCGCGCGGCGGGAATCGTCCAGCGCGCAGCATCAAGGTCAAACTCGCCCCAGAGTGCGCCAGCCGCTTCATTGGGGCGCACGGCGGTCATGGTCAGGAGGCGAACTGCGCATAGCGTGGAGAATTCCGCGTGCATCAGCTCAAGGCGGGTCAGAAAGGTCGGCATTTCAGCCCAAGGCAGAGCAAGCATTTCGCCGGCTTCATGTTGGGCAAAGATATTTCTTGCCAGTGCGTGCGCGGGGTTATCACCTGTAAAACGTCCCGTTGCCTTGGCGAAGTCAAAAACCTCGCCCGCCCAGCGGCGTACATTGCCCAGCATGTCGAGACTGCCGCGCTTCTCAATCTTGAGTAGCGCCTGCCGAAGCATGGGTGAATCAATGCTTTGGATGGGAAGCTCGCCCAAGGGTGGATAGATGTTTGCGACCAAGGCGCCCCGCAGTTTTGCGAGGTAGCTGGTCGACACGTTCATTGATTTGACTTTGAACATCTCCTCTGCGACAGCCTTAAATGTGGTCGCGCGGGCGGAGCTACGACGCGCACGCTCAATTTTCCGTTCGACCACCGGGCTTTTCCCGCTGCGCAGAACTTCGCGGAGCTTTGATGCTTCTTCGCGCGCCTTGCTCAGAGACATATCGGGGTACGTGCCTACTTGGAGACAGGTCTCCTTGCCGCCGCTGGCAGTGCGGAATTGCCAGTGTTTACGGGCGTTTGGCATGATGAGGAGGCGCAGGCCATCACCATCAGGGAGGACTCGTGTTTTGCCGTTTTCGTTCGGTTTGGCCTGCTTGACATCCAAGTCGCGCAGGCGGGCAATCGTTCGGCGCATTTACTCTCCGGGTATATATATGCAGGGGAAAGAAGGCCTCATTACCCGTTTCGTCTGCATTACCCGTTGTTCTACCCGTTTCGTGAATGCATGACAACGTACGGTGTGGTTCTAGGTGGGACAACAAAAACCCGCCAGCTCTAGGTTTCAGAGGCAGGCGGGTTTGTGTGGTATGGCTTGGAATGTTTGTGTGGTGGAGAGGATGAGGATCGAACTCACGACCTCGTCATTGCGAACGACGCGCTCTCCCAGCTGAGCTACCCCCCCACACGAGGCTTGAATTCTAATGACAATCGGGGCTGCTTGCCAAGCGCGTTATGCTTGGGGTCAGCGGATTACTAGGAGGCGGGTGTGAGGCGTTGGGATTTTCTGGAGGCGGCGAGCCGTCGAACCGAGTTTTGGGCAGGGGTGAGGGTGGAGCTGCCCTTGTTGCTGGGCGTGCTGCCGTTTGGTCTGGTCTATGGTTTGCTGGGTTTGCAGGCGGGTTTACCGGCCTGGGCGGTGGTGGCAATGTCGTCGGTAGTGTTCGGCGGGGCGTCGCAGGTGGTTTTTGCGCAGCTGTGGGGCGCACAGGTGCCGCCATCGCTGATTGTTGGCACGGTGGGGGTGGTGAATTTGCGCCATGCCTTATACAGCGCGAGCGTAGCGGTCTTGTTGCGCGAGTTACCGTTGCGCTGGAAGTTGCTCCTGGCGTATCTGCTGACCGATGAGGCGTATATGGCGGCGGTGGGGCGTTTGTCTGTGGGGCCACAGGGGCCTTTGCGGCATTGGTTTCTGTTTGGCACGGGAATCACCTTGTGGCTCACTTGGCAATTAGCGACTCTGGGCGGTGTGTTGGCCGGGGCGGTGATTCCCGCGGCCTGGTCGCTGGATTTTTCGATTGCGCTGACCTTCATTGCTTTGCTGGTGCCGGGTTTGCGACGGCGCAGTGAATTGCTGGCGGTGCTGGTTGCGGGCGTGACGGCATTGGCGGCTCAGGCTTTGCCATTCAAATTGTGGATTGTGCTGGCGGCCGCTGCGGGGATGACGGCGGGCATGCTGGCGCGTCGCTGGGATACGAAGGGCCGCGCATGAATGAGCATTGGGTGTTGGGCCTGAGCATGCTGGCGGGTGGTTTGCTGACTTTTGCGACGCGGGCGATTTTTCTGTTGGGCGGGGAACGCTTCAGTCTCGGCCCAAATTTTCGGGCCATGCTGGTCTATGTGCCGCCCGCAGTTTTAGCGGCGCTGATTGCGCCGGAGATTTTCGTGCGCAACGGCGATCTGATCCTGAGCGTCGAAAATCCGCGCTTGTGGGCGGCGCTAGTCGCGGTGCTGGTGGCATTGATCACGCGCAGTGTATTGGCAACGATTGCGCTGGGCCTGGCGGTATTGTGGGGAATCCAATTCATATAAGCGTCGATTTGAGGGGCATATCTGTAAACCATCTTTTTGTGTAAACCCAGTATGGTGGCGGGTCTTCAGATAGTGGCTTGCATAAATTTGATGGCAAAGGGAAATCCACAAGGCTGAAAAAGTGTGAAATATGTCACGATATGCCCTTTGGTGTGGGCGGATCTGCCAGGAGGGGCTTGGCTGTCTGTGTCCGGAACAAGGAGGTGGTCTGTGGTACGAGTGACGATGGTGCATGGATTGGTTTTACTGGTGGCTTTGCTGGGGGGCGGCTCAGTGCTGGCCAGGGATCTGACTTTGGCAGAGGTTCATCCGCCGGGTCACATCATGGTTCAGTCGGAAGAGCGGCTGGGGACGCGTCTGGCGGAGGCCACCAAGGGTGCTTTGCAGTTGCAGCTCAAGCACAGCGGGCAGCTGTGCAATGAGTCGCAGTGCTGGGCCAAGATCAAGGATGGTTCGCTGGATATTGCGCGCGTGAATATGGCCGAGTTGTCCAAGGATCTGGCAGCGGTCAAATTGATGAGCCTGCCTTACCTGTTTCGTTCACGGGAACATATGTGGCGGGTGCTGGGCGGGGAATTTGGTCAACGCCTGGAGGCCGAGGCCGCAAAAAATGGCGCGGTCGTGCTGACATATTACGACAGCGGTACGCGCTCTTTTTATAGCTCCAAGAAGCCGATTCGCAGCCTTGCGGATTTTGCCGGCTTGCGCGTGCGGGTCCAGAATTCGCCGGTTTACAAGGATCTGATCGAGAAGCTGGGCGGTACGCCGGTGGTCTTGCCGTACGACAAGGTGATCGAGGCGTTCAAGAGTGGCGAAATCGATGCGGCGGAGAACAATACGCCGTCTTATGTCACCAGTGGCCATTACAAGTATGCCAAGTATTACAGTCTGGACGAGCATTCTTCCGTGCCGGAAGTGCTGGTGATTTCCAAAAAGGCCTGGACGAGTTTGAGCCCGGCGCAGCAGCAGGCATTGAAGGAGGCGGCTGTCGATTCTTCCGAATTCATGAAGAAGCAGTGGGCTGACAGCGAAGTGCAATCGCTGGCCAAGGCGAAAAAAGAAGGTTCGGTGATTACCGAGAAATCGCAGATTGCCATGTCCGGTATCGAGGGCTACGCCGTGAAGCTTTATTCGAAATACATCACGGATAACGCCGATATGGAGACAGTGCTGGCGATTTTACGTACCAAATAAGACCATGCCGAAGAGCCGCATTCAGCGGCCTTCTTCGGGGCGGTGTGCTGTAGAGCAAGGCTGCGAGCGGCTTTGCAGAGGCCCGGCTTTGAGTCGGGCCTTTTTTATTCCAACTTCAGATAGAAACGATACTTTTTTGACTTCGCCCCTTCGACCGGGCTCAGGACAGGCTTGCCGTGCTACAGCACTGTCTGCGGCTCGTCTTCGCGTCTCGTCTCTATCTGGAATTGGAATTACTTCTCGGCGAGCAGCAGCTTGATGTCGGCGGCTACGCGGCTGGCGGTCTCGCCGTGACGGGCAAACAGGCGCGGGCGGCCTTGCGGATCGAAAATGTAGCAGCCGGCGGTGTGATCCACGCTGTAGCGGCCGCTGGCGATATCTCCGTGCTTTTCGTAGAACACCTTGAATTCCTTGGCGAGGATGGCAACTTCGGCTTCAGTGCCAACGAGGCCGAGAAAGCGCGGATCAAAGGCGTTCATGTACATCTTCAGGCGTTCTGCCGTGTCGCGTTGCGGGTCGACGGTGACGAACAGCACTTGTACGCGGTCGGCATCCGGGCCAAGTTGGCGTTGCACATCCAGCAGCATGGCAAGGCTGGTCGGGCACACATCCGGGCAGTTGGTATAGCCGAAGAAGACCGCGACAGCTTTGCCGCGAAAGTCGGCGAGCGTGCGCAACTGGCCGTTGTGATCTGGTAAGTGCAGGCCCGGGCCAAAATCGGCGCCGCTGACATCGGTCGTGTTGAAGCCCGGCTTGGGTTCGCAGGCCGCAAGGCTCAGGCCGGCCAGACAGATCAAAAGCAGGTGGCGCCAGCGCATATTCAGTCCCCTTCGCCGATGGCAGCGAGCAGTTTTTCATGGACGCCACCGAAGCCACCGTTGCTCATGACCAGGATCTGGTCACCACTGCGTGCTTCGGCGGCGACGGCCGCGACCAGTTCAGCCAGATCTTCGAAGGTTTGTGCCTTGCCCTTGATTGGCTCCAGCGCTTCAGTGGCATCCCAGCCCAGATTCTTGGCAAAGCAATACACCTTGTCGGCATCGGCGAGGCTGGTGGGTAGCTGGCTTTTCATCACGCCCAGTTTCATGGTGTTGGAGCGAGGCTCCAGCACGGCGAGGATGCGGCGCTTGCCGATACGCTTGCGCAGGCCGGCCACGGTGGTGGCAATGGCCGTCGGGTGGTGAGCGAAGTCGTCATAGACGGTGACGCCACGCACCGTGCCGCGCGCTTCCAGACGACGTTTGACGCCGGCAAAACGCGACAGCGCATCGGCCGAGGTGGCGGGCGTGATGCCGACGTGGCGCGCGGCTGCCATCGCGGCCAGCGCGTTGAGACGGTTGTGCTGGCCGGTCAGCGGCAGGATGCATTGCGCGATCTCCTTGCCATTCAGGCTGAAGGCGACCTGATCGCGGCCGTCATCTTCGCGCACCTGCCAGGCCCCGTCGCCACCGAAGTACTCCAGTTCGCTCCAGCAGCCCTTGCCGAGCACGCGTTTGAGGTTGTCGTCGCCACCATTGACGATGATCCGCCCATGCTGCGGGATGGTGCGCACCAGATGCTGGAACTGGGTTTCGATGGCTGCCAGATCAGCGAAGATGTCGGCGTGATCGAATTCCAGATTGTTGAGGATCACCGTGCGCGGGCGGTAGTGCACGAACTTGCTGCGCTTGTCGCAGAAGGCTGTGTCGTACTCGTCGGCTTCGACCACGAAGAAGGGTGTATCGGTCAGGCGCGCCGAGATGCCGAAATTGCTGGCCACGCCGCCAATCAGGAAGCCGGGATTAAGACCGGCGTCTTCCAGAATCCAGGCCAGTAGCGAGGAAGTGGTGGTCTTGCCATGCGTGCCGGCCACGGCGAGGACCCACTTGCCTTGCAGAATGTTGTCCGCCAGCCACTGCGGGCCGGAAGTGTAGGGCAGGCCGCGATCAAGGATGGCTTCGAGCAGCGGATTGCCGCGCGAGATGGCGTTGCCGATCACGAACAGATCGGGCGCCATGGCCAGCTGATCCGGTGAGTAGCCTTCAATCAGCGCTACGCCTTGTTCAGTGAGCTGGGTGCTCATGGGCGGGTAGACGTTGGCGTCGCAGCCGGTGACGGTAAAGCCGGCCTGGCGTGCGAGCAGCGCGATGCCGCCCATGAAGGTGCCGCAGATACCGAGAATGTGGATGTGCATGTGAGACGTTTGGCTGCGTGTGTACAATGGGCACGATTCTACCTCTCTGAGCGAGCCATCATGTCTGCCCGCCCGACTTCCTCCGATAGTGTGCTGGGTAATCTGCGCCGCAGTATTGCCGTTCAGGCCGCGCGCCTGATCGCCGAAGAGGGGATTGATGACTTTGCCTTCGCCAAGCGCAAAGCGGCGCGCCAGCTCGGTGTGCCGGAGCGGGATCTGCCGACGAACGCCGAGGTGGAGGAGGAGTTGGCCACGTGGCGGCGCCTGTACCGCGATGAGGATGATGACGAGCGCCTGACCCAGATGCGCGCCGCGGCGCTTGGGGTGATGCGCCAGTTCGCTTCGTTTCGTCCGTATGTGACAGGCGCTGTGGTCGATGGTTTGGGCGACGCATTCTCCGAGCTGGAGCTGGAGATTTATGCCGACAGTGCCAAGGATGTGGAAATCTTCCTGCTCGGTCTGGCGCTGGATTACGAGCACAGCGAGGTCCGGCGAACAGGGCACGATGCGCCGGAGGCCATTCTGGTTTTCGATTGGGGCGAGGTGCCGGTGAAGCTGACGATTTACAGCCACTTGGCCGAGCGCAGCCCGCACCGCTCGCATGCCGGTACGGTGCAGGAACGTATGCGTCTTGAGGCCTTCGAGGCCATGCTGGGCAACACCGCCGATGCGCCTGAATAGAAGAAGTCTGGCGGGTCTGCTGCTGGCATGCGTGCTCGGGCTGGGAATTGGCTGGCTGGCGCGCAAGTGGGCGCCGCCACCTGCTATACGCCCGGTTCCGGTCAGTGCCGCCGGTGCGGTGCAAGACTTGCTCAAACTCGAATTGCCGGACCTGGCGGGCCGGCCACAGGCGCTAGCCCAGTGGCGCGGACGGCCTTTGCTGATCAACTTCTGGGCCAGCTGGTGCGGCCCCTGTCTCGAAGAAATGCCCTTGCTCGATGAAGTCGCCAGGCAAGAGGGGCTGAGCGGGGTGCAGGTGCTGGGTATCGCCCGCGATAGTGCCGCCAACGTCAGCGCCTACGCGCGGGCACATCCGACATCCTATCCGCTGCTGATTGCCACTGAGCCGGTTGTGGATTTGTTTGCCGCGCTGGGCAATCCGGCGCAGGGCCTGCCGTTTTCGCTGCTGGTGGCGGCGAACGGAGAGGTGTTAAGCCTGCGTCTGGGCGCCTTTCAGGATGCCGAATTGCGTGGTTTGCTCGCCACACATTCTGTGGCGAATGGAAGCAAGATGAGGTGAATAATGGACAACGTGCAGCGAATTGCGGCAAACTCCGCCCCATGAAGAAAACCGCGACGAAGAAAACGAAACCGGTAGACGAGGCCGCCAGCGCCGAATCAGCGCCGCCTCGTGCGCGCATTCTGGTGTTGCAGGGGCCGAATCTGAACATGCTGGGGGTGCGTGAACCCGGCGTGTATGGGCGCACAACGCTCGCCGACATTCATTGCGCGATGGAAGATCGGGCGCGGGCCAGTGGCGCGCAACTCGAATCCTTCCAGAGCAATCATGAAGGCGAATTGATCGACCGGATCCAGGCCGCTTACACCGAGGGCGTGGATTTCATCATCATCAATCCGGCAGGCTTCGGCCATACCAGTATCGCTCTGCGCGATGCTCTGGCTGCCGTGGCGATTCCTTTCGTCGAAGTGCACATTTCCAACGTGCACGCCCGTGAGCCCTTCCGTCATCAGACCTATCTGTCGGCAATTGCCGTCGGGGTGGTGTGTGGCTTGGGCCAGATGTGTATAAGAGACAGGTCCGGCATCGCCGAACTGGAAGTGACCGAGGGCGAAGAAAAAGTGCGCATCGTCAAGCATTCCACCGTTGCGCCCATGAGCTACATGACCCAGATGCCGGCCCCCGCGCCCGTCGCTGCGGCGGTTGCGCCCGTACTGGCGGCCCCTGAGGCCAATGCCCAGCCGGAAGGCCATGTCGTCAAGTCGCCAATGGTCGGTACTTTCTACCGTTCCGCTTCGCCCGGCTCCAAGCCTTTCGTCGAGTTGGGTCAGTCGGTCGCCGTCGGCGAGCATCTGTGCCTGATCGAAGCCATGAAGCTGATGAACGAAATCGAATCCGACGCGACTGGTGTGGTCAAGGCCATCCTGGTCGAAAATGGTCAGCCGGTTGAATTCGGCCAGCCGCTGTTCATTATTGGCTAAAGGGAGGAAGAGTGCTGAGTGCCGAGTTCTGAGTTCCGAGTTGATATTTCCGGTCAGCAAAGCTGACCGCGAGCTTCACTCAGCACTCAGCACTCAGCACTCAGCACTCGCATAAACATGTTCGACAAGATCCTGATTGCAAACCGCGGCGAGATTGCGCTGCGCGTGCTGCGTGCCTGTCGCGAGATGGGTATCCGCACCGTGGCGGTGTATTCCGAAGCGGATAGAGAAGCCAAATACGTCAAGCTGGCCGATGAGTCGGTGTGTATCGGCCCGGCGGCTTCGGCCCAGTCCTACCTGAATGTACCGCGCATCATTGCCGCGGCCGAAGTGACCGATGCCGAGGCGATTCACCCCGGCTACGGTTTCCTTTCGGAAAACGCCGATTTCGCCGAGCGCGTCGAATCCTCTGGCTTCGTCTTCATCGGCCCGCGCGCCGAAACCATCCGTTTGATGGGTGACAAGGTGTCGGCCAAGCAGACCATGATTGCTGCCGGCGTGCCGTGTGTGCCGGGTTCGGGCGGCGCTCTGCCCGAAGATCCGAAGGAAATCGTCAAGATCGCCCGCGCGGTAGGCTATCCCGTGATCATCAAGGCGGCGGGTGGTGGCGGCGGGCGTGGCATGCGCGTGGTACACACGGAAGGTGCGCTGCTCTCTTCCGTGACCACGACGCGGACCGAAGCCGGTGCAGCTTTCGGCAATCCAACGGTGTACATGGAGAAGTACCTCGAAAATCCGCGTCACATCGAGATCCAGATCCTCGCTGACCAGCATGGCAATGCCATCTATCTGGGCGAGCGTGACTGCTCCATGCAGCGTCGTCACCAGAAGGTGCTGGAAGAAGCGCCGGCGCCGGGCATTGATCGCAAGATCATCGCCAAGGTGGGGGAGGCCTGCGTGGCCGCCTGCAAGCGCATGAATTACCGCGGTGCCGGCACTTTCGAATTCCTGTATGAAAACGGCGAATTCTTCTTCATCGAGATGAACACCCGCGTGCAGGTCGAGCACCCTGTCACCGAGCTGATCACGGGCGTGGATATCGTGCAGGAACAGATTCGCGTGGCGGCCGGCGAAAAGCTGCGCTACACGCAGAAGGAAATCCACGTTCGGGGTCACTCCATCGAGTGCCGCATCAATGCGGAAGATCCTTTCAAGTTCACCCCTTCGCCGGGCAAGATCATTCAGTGGCACACCCCGGGTGGCCCTGGCATTCGCGTCGATTCGCACGTGTATGCCGGCTACACGATTCCGCCGCACTACGATTCGATGATCGGCAAGGTGATTGCCTATGGTGACACGCGTGAACAGGCGATCCGTCGTCTGCGCATCGCGCTGTCCGAGATGGTGGTTGATGGCATCAAGACCAACATCCCGCTGCATCAGGAATTGCTGACGGATACGCACTTCTTGCAGGGCGGCACGAGCATTCATTATCTCGAAAAGAAACTGGCTGGAAATAACTGATCCTCATGTGGCATTCCGTTTCCCTCAAGGCTGCAGCAGAACAGGCTGAAGCACTTTCCGACGCCTTGATGGAGGCGGGCGCATTGTCCGTCAGCATCGAGGATGCCGATGCCGGCACCGAGCAGGAAAAGCCGCAATTTGGCGAACCCGGCAGCATCAATGAACGCCTGTGGGATCACAGCGTGGTGATCGCCCTGTTCGATGCGTCTGCCAACATTCCGGCGGCGCTGGCACAGGCCGCTGATGTGGCGGGGCTGGATGATGTGCCGCCGTTCTCGATCGAGGAAATCGCCGAGCAGAACTGGGTGCAGCTGACCCAGTCGCAATTCGATCCGATCCAGATCAACGAACGCTTGTGGATCGTCCCGTCCTGGCATGCTTCGCCCGATCCGACCGCGATCAACATCGAGATGGATCCCGGCATGGCTTTCGGCACCGGTTCGCATTCGACCACGCGTCTGTGTCTGCAGTGGTTGTGCTCCGCTGTTACGCCGGGCGACAGCGTGCTCGATTACGGCTGTGGCTCCGGCATTCTCGGTATCGCGGCAGCCAAACTCGGCGCCAGCACGGTGTTCGGTTGTGACATTGATCAGGCCGCTGTCGACGCCAGTCGGGCCAATGCCGAACGCAACGCCGTGAGCAATGCCGCGTGGCAGAATAGCGGCATACACGTTCAAGGGCAGTACGATATCGTGGTGGCCAACATCCTCACCAATCCGTTGTGCATCCTCGCGCCGAATCTGGTTTCGCATGTGAAGCCGGGCGGCCGCCTAGCCCTCTCCGGCGTGCTCGCGCCGCAGGCCGAGCAGGTGATTGCTGCCTATGCGCCCTACATCGCGCTGCAAGTGGGCGATGAACACGAAGGCTGGATTCGCCTGGAGGGCTGCAAGGCATGCTGACCACGCGCTGCCCGCATTGCAACACGGTGTTCAGGATTCGTCCTGAGCAACTCAGTGTGCGCGGCGGGCGAGTGCGTTGTGGTCATTGTCAGCAAGCCTTTTCGGCCCTGTCGCATCTGGAGGAAATGGACGATGACGATATCGCCCTGAGCCCCCGGCCGGCGCCGACGCCCCGTCCAGCAGCGCCCGTGCCTGCTCCAGCCCCGGCTGCCGCACCAACACCAGTTCCGGTGGCTGCGCCTGTGCGCCCCCCGGCGCCCGCTCCGACTCCGAAGCCTGCCGCCCCCGCGCCGGTAGCAAGGCCTGCACCCGCACAGCCTGCCGCGCCGACGCCGGCCTACCCGCCCAAAGAGCCGACGATCGTCATCGCGCCACCGCGTCCCGCTGCGCCGCCCGCTCGTCCGGCGGCACCGACTCCGGTCGTGGTTCCGCCTGCAACCATTATTGCCCAGGCCCCGATTCCCCTTCACTCGCCCTGGGGGCCGCTGAGCGCCGATAAAGACCAAGGCTTCCCCTCGCTGGATCAGGCCAGTGAACCGGCCGTCGAACACGCACCCCTGTTCAAAACGGAACGCCTGCGTCCGGCGCCGGATGTGCTGCTGGATTCTGAAGCGCCGGTCTTCATCAGCAGGCCGGAACGCCCCCTGCCGGGCGCCTTCGCGGCCCGTTCGCCTGAGGCTGAAGTTCCTGCGGTGGGCGATGATTTTTCAATGAATATCGTCCTCGACAGTAGCAAGCTGCCGGCTAACACCCCGGCTGGCGAGGATATGGATTTCGACTTTTCCGGTCTGGGTGACGAACCGGAGACGCCCCCTGTTCCGGAGCCTGCGTCCTCGGTGCCGCACCAGTCGGCGCTCGGCAAGGCGCTGGGCGTGCCCGCCTATGACCCCTCGCAGGAACTGGATTTTGGTCAGACCGTGATGCTCGAAGAGCCGATCGATCTGGTTGCCATGCCGAATTCCGACAACGGTCCGGACTCCCTGTTTTTCGAACGCGAGCGTCAGCAGACCTCGCCCCGCGGACGTGTCGAAGACCGCCGCAAATCCGGCCATGCCTGGAAATGGGCTGCGGGTGTCGCGGGCCTCGTGTTGCTGGCCGTGCTGCAGTTGAGCTTCGTGTTTCGCGTCGAGCTGGCGCAGGCCGTCCCCGAACTGCGCCCCGATCTGGAATGGGCCTGCGCCTGGCTGGGCTGCCGCGTGCCTTATCCGCAGGATGCCGAGCAGATCGCCCTGGAAGGCCACAGCTTCAATCCCGAACTTGGCGCCGAAGGTAAATTCCGTCTGGTCGTGACCCTGCTCAACAAGGCCCCGCACCAGCAAGCCTGGCCGCACCTGGAACTGACCGTCACCGACCGCTTCGACATCGCCGTCGCGCGCCGCGTTTTCGCACCCGCCGATTGGCTGCCCGCGGCCAATGCCAGCCAGCCAGCCTTCGACGGCCACTCCGAAATTACCGCCAACCTGCAGCTGGCCATCAGTAATCTGCAGGCGGCGGGCTACCGCCTCTACGTCTTCTACCCCTGAAAGGCGCGCATAAATCTACTGCGCGGGGCAATCTCGAAACTCCGGTGCTCAACGTACTCACGTACGCCTCCGCGCCTCGTTTCGACCTTGCTCCCGCTCGCTACGATTTCTGCCCGCCTTTCGCCGCATCCAGTGTTGAAACAGCAAGGCCTTCAAGAGCCGCTTGTAGTGGGCTTCTTCAGCATGGATGCTTGTACAGCCAGGCCCAGCGAGGTTCTCGAGTATGGCTTTGTGGAGATTCCCGCTGCTCGCGGCTTTTCATGGGTCAGAGGAATTTAAGTGCCGTGCAAACATTGCATTCAAGCGGGCTTCAGGCATGTAAGTCCTCGCCGAATTAGGCAGCAGTTTGCCGAATTAGGGCGTAAGTTTGCCCTCCAAACTTATAGTTGAAGCATTTCCCTTTTGCACCGACAAGATGAGCGATTTCGACGACTTGCCATATAAGATTCACACCGGACGCGAGCTGGAGCTCATGCTTAGCGGTTTGAAGCCGTTTGCCTGTTTTGTCGACGAATATCCGTCGGAGCCGTGCGAGGAAATCATCCCCGAGGAAGCGTTCCAAGAGCATGTACAAAGCGGAAAGTTCGAGAAGCGGGAATACGTAGAAATGCTTGCTGGTGCACCGCCTGCAAGTCGAACGGATCTAAAGGGGGTCCGGCGTGTTTTTTACTCGTTGCCTGGCGAGGGTTGGCGAATCGACGCGTATATCGACATGAAGGCGCGAGCCGGGCTCTCGGGGTGGAGCGAAGAACTTGAGCGACTCGAAGGACGGTTGTTGGGGTATGAGGAATGGCAAACCGACGCGTGGATTGAAATGTTGCTTGCTAGGCCACAATCGAAAAACTTCCCATGGCTGGTCAGGTTGGCCGCAAAGCGCGGGCTGCAAAATGCCTAACGGTCGCTCGAGCTGACGTCCCTCGGCAAGCCTCGATCCGCAGCTCAGCTTCAATGTTAAAAAGCCCGCTTTTCAAAAGCCTCATCGTCGGCTCAGGTCGATATTCGACGCTCACCGTGATCACATCTACCAGCAAGGTGATCAGGTTTTTGAGCAGATGCCTGTAGAGCCGCATCCAGCGGTCTTCTTCAGCAGGCCACGCTGCTCAGGCACGCTGCGCGCGGCTCTTCAGCCTATCGCTGTAATAGTTTTCCTTGTCACGTCGCGCAGCTATCATTACGCCGCCCTGCCGCACGCATTCCATAACAGCGGCATTTATCCCCAATCTGGAGAATTACATGAGCACAGTTACCCTGGGTGGCAACCCGGTTGAAGTCGCCGGTTCCTTCCCGCAAGTGGGCGCTACGGCGGCCGATTTCAGTCTGGTGGCGGCCGATTTGTCGACGGCTACGCTGGCGAGCTTTGCCGGTCAGCGCAAGGTGCTGAATATTGTGCCGAGTCTGGATACCGGCACCTGCGCTACGTCGACGCGCAAGTTCAACGAGAAGGCTGCTGGCCTTACCAACACGGTGGTGCTGGTGATTTCAGCCGATCTGCCGTTTGCAGCCAAGCGTTTCTGTGAAGTGGAAGGCATTGCGAACGTGAAGACGCTGTCGACCTTCCGCGACACGAGTTTCATGAACGCCTATGGCGTGGCCCTGGCCAGCGGCCCGCTCGCCGGCCTGACCGCCCGCGCGGTGGTGGTGCTGGATGCCGACAACAAGGTGCTGCATTCCGAGCTGGTCGCTGAAATTAAGGACGAGCCGAATTACGACGCGGCTTTGGCTGTGCTGTAAGCAGGCTTTACTTGAATGAAAAACGGCCGCTGGTGCGGTCGTTTTGTTTTTGGGGTTGTAGGGTGGGTTCGGAGCGCAGCGACAACCCACCGGCTTTTCCGCAGCACCCGGCGAGCATTTTCTTGTCGACTTGCGGTGGATTCGTGCAGCAATCCACCACGCTTGGTCATTTGCCCATGGTGGGTTGTTGCTGCGCTCCGAACCCACCCTACCCCCCGTCAAGCCGTTCCGCACAAGCCGCCTGCACCACTTCCAGCGTGATGCCCTGCATGCAGCGTGCTTCGGCGCATTGATTTGCGGCCGGGCCAAAACTACGGGAGCAGCGCTGAATCCAGGCGGCCTGGCGGCGGAAGGTGTTGGTCTGGTTGCGGCAGGCGATATCGATACTCAGCGCCGTGAATGGGCTGTCACGCCAGTATTCGCCGGCGCCGCTGATCAGGCTGGAGCCCGGCCCGAACAGGGCGACGGTGGGCACGCCGGCGATGCGCGCCAGATGGGTGACGCCGGTGTCGGGACAAACCATCAGGCGTG
The DNA here is from genome assembly GCF_040566545.1 of Uliginosibacterium flavum. NCBI lineage: Bacteria > Pseudomonadati > Pseudomonadota > Betaproteobacteria > Rhodocyclales > Zoogloeaceae > Uliginosibacterium > Uliginosibacterium flavum. The sequence continues at coordinate 27,239 of NZ_JBEWZI010000024.1, read as the reverse complement.
CCTTGGCCAGCAGTTGCGCGAGTTGCGGCAGATCGAGCTGGCCGCCGAAGCTGCGGTAGCGCCCTTGCGGATCGGCCTGGCGCACCAACTCCAGTTCTTTGGCGCCTGCACTCCACACCGGGGTGATGCCTTGCGCGACAAGCCAGTCGGCCAGCGCCAGCCAGCGTTCCGCCGGCCAGTATTTGAGCGGGGTGGAGGCGCCCAGATGGAGCACGGCGTAAGGCTCAACGGGCGCGTCAAAGGGCGCAGCGGCCGGCAGGGGCCAGTCTGCCGTCCTGTAAGGCGCGGGCGCCGGGCCGTCGATCAGTTCCGCGCAGAAATCGCCGAATGCCGCCGGGCTTTGCGGGAAGGGGCGCGCTTCGTCGACGAGCCAGTTTTTCCAGGCCGGTTTGTCGTCGGCAAAGGCGATGACCCACTTGGCGCCGAGTGCGCGAGCCAGCGGGCTGTGGCGGTTTTCGGCGGGAATGATGACCAGATCGAAGGGGGCGGCAGCCTGCAGGCTGGCGATTTCGCCAAGGCGCGGGTTCCAGATGAGGGTCTGAATACCGAAGGGACGGTTTGCGTACAGCGGGGCGAAGGCCGGGGCGCAGGCCAGGTAGCGCTCGGCCTGCGGATAGCGCGCTGCCAGCTTGGCCAGCAGCGGCGTGAGCATCAGGGTGTCGCCCAGCAGCAGGTGATGCAGGACGAGGATGCGCTGCGGCTGGGCAGGCCGACTGCGCCGCCAGTTGCGTGGGGCCAGCAACTGACGGGCGAGGCCGCGCAGGATGAACAGGCGCGTGCCCAGCCGACTCATGCGCAGCGCTGGAAGACCGCTTCCATGCGGGTGAGCATGCGTTCGATGCCACAGTTTTCCAGGGCAAAGGCGCGTGCGGCGGTGCCGATTTTTTCGGCTTCCTTCGGATTGTCGAGCAGACGGCGGATGGTTTCAGCCAGCGCCTTGCTGTCCTTGGGCGGCACCAGCACGCCGGTGAGGCCGGGCTTGATGACGTCGGCCGAACTGCCGATGGGTGTGGTGATCACCGGCAGGCCGACGGCCATGGCCTGCATGACGGCTTGCGAGACGCCTTCATTGGCATACGAAGGCAGGGCAAACACATCCAGCGCCTGTAGCCAGGGCGCGACATCGCGCTGCTGACCGGCAAAGCGCACGACGCGGGTCAGGCCCAGTTCCACGACCAGACGGTTGAGCTTGTCGCGCTGCGGGCCGTCACCAACGATAACCAGACGGACACGTGGGTCGTTCAGTTCGCTGATGGCCTTGAGCAGGTACTTGTGACCTTTCCACGAGCGCAGGGTGGCGATGATGCCGATCCAGCTGGCATTGACGTCGAGGCCCAGTTTGACGCGCGCTGCGACCTTGTCGCCCGGTTCGAAGCGTTTGGTGTTGATGCCGGTGAAAACCGACTGGACGCGTTCCGGATTCAGGCCCAGCCCGTCGATCAACTCGTGGCGCAAGCCTTCGCCTGTTGTCACGATGTGGGCGGCGGCCTTGCCGTAGAGCCAGCGGTTGGCGAAGGAATTTTTCACCGGAGCCGAGATGTGGCGCGTGCGTACCACCGGTACGGCCTTGTAGCGCAGGCTCAGGTTGGCCACGGCGACCAGCCAGCTGTCGGTGGAGCTGTGGGTGTTGATGATGTCGATGTCTTCGCGGTTGGCGAGGATCCAGGCGCGCACGGCCTTGAAATTCTCCCAGCGTTTTTCCTTCAGCGGCAAGGCGATGGTCTTGATACCCCAGTCGCGCGCACGCACGAAAATGGTGGCTTCGGCCGGGCACAGCAGTGTGATGCGGTGGCCGCGTTCCATCAGGCCACGGGACTCTTCGAGGATGCGGATTTCCTGCCCGCCCCAGCCGCACGAAGCTTCGGTGTGGACGATGTGCAGCGAGCGGTGTGAAAGCAGCGTGTTGTATTGCGCCATGATGAAGAGAGCCCCGGAACGATTTGTGCCCGATTATAGCTTCGCAGCTGCCGGAAGCAGTTGCCGATAGAGCGCCACTAACTCGGCGGCCATCGCTTCGTTGCTCATGTGCGCAACACTGGCATGTGCAGCCTTGCTGGTTGCGGCACGTTGCTCCGGGTCCTGGCTGGCTGCCAGCAGGCGGCCCAGCGCGGCTGCCATGCCGGCGATGTCCAGCGCATCGACACGCTCGCCGTTCTCGCCTAGACGCACCAACTCGGCCGCGCCGGAGCTGGTCGAGGTCAAAACCGGCAGGCCACTGGCGAGTGCTTCGAGCGCGGCGTTGGGCATCGGATCGTAGAGCGTGGGCAGGGCGAAGACGTCAGCCGCGCCCAGATAAGGAGCCACATCCTTTTTTGGCCCGAGGAAACGTACCTGACTGGCTACGCCCAGCGTGGCCGCCTTGCGGCGCAGGCGGCGGGTCAGCTTGTCCTTGCCGATCACCCACAGCTGGGCGGCCTGCAATTCCGGCTGCGCCAGTGCTTCGAGCAACTGCGGCACGCCCTTGCGTTCGAAGCCGGAGCCGACATAGACGATCACCGGCGTGCACTCGGGCACGTCCAGCTGCTCGCGGATGGTTTCGCGATGCAGCGCGCGCAGGCCCGGGTGGAATTGCTCCAGATCGATGCCGTTGTGAATGACGTGCAGCTTGCTGGCCAGCAGTGGGTAGCGGTGGGCAATGTCTTGGCGCACCATCTCTGAATTGCAGATCACCGCGCGTAGCTTCGGGTCTTGAAACATCTGCGCCTCCATGCGCAGGATGTAACGGTGCCAAGGCGAGATGCCCTGCAGCAGGCGGCGCAGCGGGCCGAGGGTGCGGGCACGCTGCTGCAACCAGCTGGCATGGACGCCATCGCCAGCGCGGAAGATGTCGCAGCCGGGAATGCGTTCGTGGCTCTGCACCAGGTCGAAGACGTGGGCACGGATCAGCGAACGTACGCTGCGCGCGAAGCTCATGTCGCGCAGCAGGCGGCTCAGGTGTGGTGTGGCGGCCAGCAGCACCTTGAGGCCAGGCTGGGCTTCACCTTCCCAGGTGCGGGTAATCAGGGTGACCTGTACCTTGTCGTCGCCAAAGGCCTTGATCGCCCGTTCAACGAAGCGTTCGGCGCCACCGAATGGATTGTAGGCCTGGCGCACGATGGCCAGATGCAGGGGTGATGTTTGGCTCACTTGGGCACTGTCGCTCATGGGGCAAGCATCCGGTCAATTGCGCCCAGCACCTGCTGAACGCCGATGGCATACAGGCATTCTGACACCTTGCCGCCGCCACAGCCATCCTGTCCACAGGGGCGGCAGCTGTGCGTGCTGGTGACGACTTCGCTCTTCACGCCCCACGGCCCCCATTCCTTGTCGCCCGAGGGGCCGAACAGCGCCACGCAGGGGGTGTTGACCGCTGCCGCGATGTGCATCGGGGCGGAGTCCACGCCGACGAACAGTTTGGCGCGGGAGGTCAGTGCGGCGAGTTCGCGCAGATTGAACTGGCCGGCCAGATTGATCACGGGTACGCCCGCTTCGGCGATGATGGCTTCGACCATCTGGCGCTCTCGCTCATCCGGGGCGGCGGTGATCACGATCTGCTCGCCACGTGCGGCGAGTTGTTGCAGCAATTGCGCATTCAGCGATGCCGGCCAGCACTTGAAAAACCAGCGCGAGGCTGGGTGCAGCTGAATGAAGCGGCCGGCTTGCAAGTCATGTTGGGCGAGGATTGCATCGACCCTGGCGTGGGCCTCGGCGCCCGGGCGCATCTGCAGGGCGCGCGATTCCGGGCTTGGCTGGATGCCCAGACGGCGCAGTGCGTCCAGATGCGTGTCGACGGTGTGGCGCCGCCCGCCGCCGACCGTGCGATAAATGTGGGTGAAGGATTTTTTCCACCATTTTTCGCCTTTGGCGCGTGCCGGGGCGACCGACCAGCGTGGCCGCAGCAAGCGGGTCAACCAGGCGCCACGCGGATGGTCGGTCAGGTGGATGATCAAGTCATAGCGCCGGCTTCGCAAGGTCTTCAGCAGCGCCCACTCGTGGCGCAACTGTGTCAGCGGGCCGAGTTTTTTCCAGTCGCGACCAATGCTGTGCAACTGGCTCAGGGCCGGATGATCGGTGAGCATCGCGGCCGTGTCGGCAAAGATCAGGGCGTCGATTTCACATTCTGGCGCGGCCACTTTCAGGCTGGACAAGACCGGGCCGCTGAGCAGCACGTCGCCGTGATGGCGCAGCTTGATGACCAGAGCACGACGCACTTGTGCTGGCTCTATCGCGTCAGGCAAATAGCGGGCGGGCAGAGGGGGATTCTTCATGCGCGCATTGTAACGGCCTATGCGCGCCCGTGAAGCGCCCGGGCATGTTGCGTTGCGCGCGACGAGGCGGGCGGAAGCTGCTACGCTCACACAAAAGAGGGCGTCATCAGTCGTGTGAAACGAGCCCCGAACGGTCTAACGGAGAAGACAAAATGGCTCATCTTGAATGGCAAGACACTCTGCATGCCCTGCAGGCAGGCCCGATGGACGCGGCGCATCAGGAATTCGTGACGCTCACCAACACGCTGGCCGACGCGCCGGATGAGGAGGAGCTGGCCTGTCTGACCCAAGTGTTTGTGCACTGCAAAGAGCACTTTGCGCAGGAGGAGTTGTGGATGCAGGCCAGCCACATGCCCTCGATTGAAAATCACATGCGTGATCACGAAGGTGTGCTGACCCTGCTGGAAAGCGCGGCCGCCGATCTGCGTGCCGGCCAGCATGGCGCAGGGCGCGAGCTGGCCGAATCGCTGGCGGCCTGGTTTGGTCGCCATGTGGCAACGATGGATGCCGGATTGGCTTTCCATATGCAGCAGGCGACGCGCTCGGCCAAGCCCGGGATTCCTGCCGTCGGCTGAATTACCAGGGTGCGTGGATGATCTGTAACTGGCCATACGCAAAGCCAAGCTGCATCCACGCCTCGGGCGGCATGCCCTGAAGATGCCCGGCCAGCGCCCTTAAGGGGCCGGCATGCCCTACGATGACCAGTGGGAGCGGCTTTTCAGCCAGTGCCTCGTTTAAAACCGCAACTGCTCGCGTCGCCATCTGGCGCACGCTCTCGCCGCCGTGCGCGCGAAAATCCAGTGGATCGGCGGCCCAGGCATCGATCTGGCGGCGCTCAATCGCGTCGAAGTTTTGCATTTCCCAGTGTCCGAAGTCGATCTCCATCAGGCGTGGATCGAGCTTCGGCGTACCCAGCGCCTCGGCCAGCAAACGGCAGCGCAATAGCGGGCTGGAGAGCAGCGCAAAGCACTCCGGCAGTTGCGCGCGCAGGCTTGCCGCCAGGGCGTCGACGGGCTCGCGCAGCACCACATCGCTCTGACCGTAACAGGTGCCGGGCGGCACCGCGACGGCGGGGTGGCGAATCAGGTAGATCGTGTTCATGCGGCCCAGCTTGCGCACAGCACGAGATATCCCGTCAGCTCGCATACCTGCTGCGCCGCGCCCAGTGCATCACCCGTGTAGCCGCCGATGCGTTGCCGGAAATAGCGCGCGCAGATCAGCCCGGCGGCGACCAGCACCAGCAGCAGCGCCAGTGCGCGCAGCGGCGCGAGCAGGCCCAGCGCCACGGCCGCGGCCAGTGGCAACAGGCCGAGCAGGCTGCCGGTGAGCCAGTCTGCGAGCCCCAGCCCTTCGGCGACCGGTTTGGCGCGGCTGCTGTCGTCTTCACGCACGTAGCGCATGAATGCCATGATCAGCAGCGGCGGTACGCGTGAGGCCGCGTGCACCAGCGGCAGGGCTACCAGCGCCTGCCCGCCCAGGGACTGCAGGGTCGCAAACTTGAGCAGCAAGGCCACACCCAGCGCGATGGCGCCGTAAGTGCCGATGCGCGAATCCTTCATGATCGTCAGCACCTTGGTGGTCTCCCAGCCGCCGCCGAAACCATCCGCCGAATCAGCCAGCCCGTCCTCGTGAAAGGCGCCTGTCAGCAGCAGGCTCGCCAGCATCGACAGCAACACGGCCACCGGCACCGACCAGAACTGCAGCGCGGCCCACAACACGAGCGCGCTACAGGCACCGACGAGCAGCCCTGCCAGTGGGAAGTAGCGCGTGGCGCGGTTCAGTTCGGCCGAAGACCAGCCGACCGAGGCGGGGATCGGCAGGCGGGTGAAGTAGCCCAGGGCGATGAGGAAGCGGCGAAGTTCGGTCATAGAGTTCGGTCATAGGAATCGGGAACTGGGGAATGGGGACTCGGAACTGGGAACGGCGGCGCGGGGGACTGTTTTCCCAGTCCCCATTACCCAGTTCCTAGTCCCCGCTTTTCGCTTCACTCACGCCCGCATCTTCAAACCCCGCCATCTCGTTCACGCAGGCCAGGGCCGCGCGGATCAGCGGGAAGGCGCAGGCTGCACCTGTGCCTTCGCCCAGACGCATGCCCAGTTGCAGCAACGGTTCGGCACCCAGGTGGTTGAGCTGGGCGACGTGCCCTGGCTCGGCACTGCCATGGGCGAACACGCAGTAATCCAGCACGGCCGGGTTGATGGCGTGGGCCACCAGCAGCGCGCTGGTCACGATGAAACCATCCACCATGATCAGCATGCGGCACTCGGCTGCCGCGAGGAAGGCGCCGACCATGGTGGCGACTTCGAAACCGCCGAATTCGGCGAGCGCATCAAGGGCGGATAGTTTCTGTCCTAGCACGCGCGTGACCGCCTGGGCCAGCAGGCCGCGCTTGCGCGCCAGGCCCGCGTCATCCAGTCCGGCGCCACGGCCGATCACCGCGTCCAGATCCGCGCCGGTGATGAAGTGGGTCAGCAGGCTGGCGGTGGAGGTGTTGCCGATGCCCATCTCGCCGAAGCCGATGGCATTGCAGCCCGCCGCGTGCCAGCTGCGTACCAGCGCAGCACCCTGACCGATGGCTGCGTCGCGCTGCGTCACGCTCATCGCGGCCTGCTCCAGATAGTTGGCGGTGCCTGCCCCGAGCCGGGCGATGACATATTCCACGCCAGGCCGGCTGCTGCCAGGCACTTCGCTGGCGACGCCACAATCCACCACCGCCAGATCCAGCCCGGCCTGGCGCGCCAGCACATTGATGGCCGCCCCCCCGGCGAGGAAGTTCATCACCATCTGCGCGGTGACTTCCTGCGGATAGGCGCCGACACCGGCTTTGGCCGCACCGTGATCGCCCGCGAACACCGCCATGCGCGGCGCGCTCAGCTGCGGCGTGATGCTGTGCTGGATCAGGCCGACCTGCAGGGCGATGGCTTCGAGCTTGCCGAGGCTGCCCAGCGGTTTGGTGCGCGTATTGATGCGCTGCTGGAGCGCGGGTTCGAGTTCGCGCGAGAGGGGCTGGATGTTGAAGGCATGATTCATTTGAGGCTTTCAGGCTGAGTTGAAATCGGGTCGAGATCCGGCAGATTCGCGTGTAGCCAGAAGATGTCCGGTGCGGCGTGCAGGGCGGCGATCACCTCGGGCAGCGGCGCGGCGAAAATTTGCGGGAAGTCGTATTCGGCGGCTTCCTTGATCGGGAAGGCCAGTTGTTCGATGGGCGGCGAGAAGGCTGCATTCACGCCCGGCTTGTTGCCGCGTGCGTCACAGCGATACCAGCCGAAGCCAGGCAGGCGCACGGCATTCAGTCCGTGCAGACAATACGGTGCGCCGCTGTCGCCGACCGACAGGCGCTGGTAACAGAGGCCCGTCGCAATGCCATTGGCACGCAACAGCGCGGCAAGCAGATGGCTCTTGGCGTAACAGTAGCCGAAGCCCGTCAGCAACACGTCCGATGCCGTCAGCGTGACCGGCCCGCGTTTCGCATCCCCGCTGTGGGCAATCTCGTCGCGCACGAATTCGAAGCTGGCCCGAGCCAAGGCGAGCGGCTCGGCTTGGGCGGCACGCAGCTCGACCGCTTTGGCCTGAATCGCCGGATGTTCGAAATCGATGATGTCGCAGGGCGCGAGATAAGCCTCGGGTGCGGCGAGGGGCTGCAGCTTCATGCTCCGCCTTTCAGGCGCAGCGGCAGTCCCGCTGCCACCAGCGTGACCTCATCGCACAGCGCCGCCACGCGCTGATTCAGCCGTCCCTGTTCGTCGCGAAACAGGCGCGCGAGTTTGTTCTCGGGTACGATGCTCCAGCCCACCTCGTTGGAGACCAGCACCAGCTGGCCCTGTGCAGCCATGATGGCTGAAGACAGCCGCTGCACGCGGCTCTCCAGCGTGTCCGGTTGCGTGCACAGGATGTTCGACAGCCACAGAGTGAGGCAATCCACGAGCACGAACGTAGGGTGCGCATTGCGCACCGGATTGCCGTGTGCATCGGCCGGATCGGTGCGCATTGCGCACCCTACGCTCAAGCGTTCGATGGCTTCGGGCAAATCGACTGGCGCTTCGGTGACATGCCAATGGCTGGGCCGCTCGGCGCGGTGTTTGGCGACGCGCTCGCGCATCTCCTCGTCAAGGATCTCGGCGGTGACGATCAGCTGCACGTCTCCTGTGTGCGCTTCGGCCAGAGCCTGCGCAAAACTGCTCTTGCCGGAGCGCGCGCCTCCGAGGATGAGGTGGGCGCTCATGATTGCGTTACTTCCATGTGAACCATTCTTCCGGTCGTTTTGGATTGGCAATGACAGGGGGCGAAACCTCGTCCCCCACTTTGATAACGACGAGTTTTGAGGAGGTCCGCTGCGAGAAGTCAGAATTCTCGTAGCCAGCATCGGCCTGGACTCGGCTTACGCCAAATTTCGCCATGTCGGCCGGGCTCATCGTGTAGAAATCTTCGGCCTGATACGGAGGGATTCTTCCTATCCAGGCAATGAAACTGTTGACGCCGATCTTCTTGTAAAAGTCTTCCTCTTTGCTTCTCTGGTCGATCATGGCGTTAATGATCTTATCGACGAAAGCTTTCTTTTCTGCATCAGGAATTTCAAAGTGTTCCAGCGGTTTGTCGACGGGCGCGGGGACTTCTCTGGTTTGAATAACATGAACCGCATGAGCGAAGCCACGGCCGTGCCACGCAACCAAAGCATCTTTGGGGATCACTTTTGCTCTACCTGCCGGGAAGATGTAGTTGGCGCAGGCGGACATGCAGTGGTCTTTCACTTCAACATCAAGATGGCGCTGAAAGACCAGATCGCCGATGTCGATGCCTGCTTCCGCATCGCCACCACGGGATCGAATCATCAGCTTCTTGGCTTTAGGTGAGGCTGCAAGTTCTTCCTTGAACTTTGCGACGCTTTCTTTCGTGATAGCGCCATCGAAAACGATCTCGCTGCCGCCCTTGGTGGTTCTGATGAATGGCCCGCAACCGGATAGAACGATGGTCAGCAGCGCCAGAGTGAAAAACTGGCGCATGAACACTCTCTGTTCAAAAGTACATTTGAATTTCATTTCATCCTCCTTGCTTCATCCAGTGCCGCGCACACCGACTGCGCGCCATCCAGAATGCGCGGGCCGTGGCGACTGATCGTATCGCCCGGGATCAGCCATAGCTGCTTGTTCTTCACTGCCGTAAGCGAGCCGAACTTCAGCCAGGCGGCCAGCGAGGCTTCGTCCATCGCCCGCACCGGGCCATCGCCGTGTCCGCCCATGCGCGCGGTGAGAATGACGTCCGGGTTGGCGGCAACCACGCTTTCGGTGGAGAGCTGCGGCACCAGCGCGCTTTCCTTGCCGAACACATTCACACCACCGCACAGGCGGATCACGTCGGAGATGATCTGTTGATCGTTGATCGTCAGCAGCGGCTTCTGGGCGATCTGGTAGAACACGCGCACTGGCGCACGCCCCGCATTTTCCTTCTGCAAGGTGGCGTGGCGAGCCTTGAAGCGTGTAGCCGCGGCACCGGCCACGCGTTCGCTGCCTGTCAGCTGGCCGATGCGTTCCAGCACGTCGGGGATGTCGGCAATGCTGTGCGGCTCCAGATAGAACATCGGGATGTTCAGGGCGCGCAGGCGCTCGATTTCACGCTGGGCGTTGCCGTGAAACCACACCAGCACCAGATCGGGCTTGAGGGTAGCTATGCGCTCCAGATCGAGCTTCTGGTTGCTGCCGATGCGCGGCACTTTGAGCGCCGGCGGCGGGAAGTCGCTGTACTCCACTGCGCCCACCAGCTTGTCGCCACCACCGGCCTCGTAAAGCATTTCGGTGAGGCTGGGCGCCAGCGAGATCACGCGCTGGGCAGGGGCTTTCAGCGTCAGGGTGTGGCCGGCGTCGTCTTTGAGCGTGATGGGGGCGGCCTGGGCGAGGCTTGCCCAAGCGGCGAAAAGAATGACCGTAGGGCGGCTTAGGCCGAAGGCCGTAATCCGCCGATCCATTGATTTCCGGCCGCCTTGCGGCCGCATGCTTACAACCGGTGGGTTACGCGAAAGGCCGCTAACCCACCCTACAAATGCCATCACGCGCTTTACGAACTTCATACCGGGTTCTCCAGATCAACGCGAAACCAGCGCGCATCATTATCTTCGCGCAGGCTCACCGGCACACCGTAGGCGGCGCTCAGTTGTTCGGCGGTCAGCACGTCCTCGCGCAGGCCGTACGCCGCGCCACCTTTGCCATCGAGCAGTAGCGCGTGGGTCGCGAGCGTCCAGGCCAGATTCAGGTCATGCACGGCGGCCAGCACCGTGCCGCCCTTCGCTGCCCAGACCTTGAGCCGCGCCTGCAGCAGGGCCTGATGTGACCAGTCCAGATGCGAGCTGGGCTCATCCAGCAGCAACAGCGGCGCGCCCTGCGCGCAGGCCGTGGCCAGCGCCACGCGCTGACGTTCGCCGCCCGAGAGCATGCGCACATCGGTGTCGGCCAGATGGGCGACGTCGAACTCGGTGAGCCAGTGGCGGGCGGTGGCTTCCACTGCACTGGCAGACTGTTCCGGGTGCAGCGCAAACAGCGCGCAAGCCACGGTTTCCCAGGCACTCACCGGGAAGGGGTCGAGCCAGAACTGCGGGCACCAGGCGCGTTGCTTCGCCAGCGCTTCACCCGGCCAGTCGGCCAATGGCTTGCCTTGCAAGAGGATGCTTCCAGCATTGGGCGGCAGGAGCCCGGCCAGCGCGACGAGCAGGGTGGATTTGCCCGCGCCGTTCGGTCCCAGAAGCACCCAGCGCTCGCCGGGGTTCATTGACAGGGAGAGGTCGCCGATCAGCACGCGGCCATCCGGCTTGCCGCCAGCGTGAAGCGCCATATGTTCAAGTCGCAGACTGGTGTTCATGCCCGCCTCCGCAGCAGCAACATCAGGAACAGCGGCACACCCACGCTGGCCGAGATCACGCCCACCGGCAGTTGTGCGGGTGAAATGATCGTGCGCGCCACGGTGTCGGCCAGCACCAGAAACACGCCGCCGAACAGCGCCGAGAAGGGCAGGAGCATTCTGGCGTGGCGCAGACCGGTGAGGCGCACGATGTGCGGCGCGACCAGCCCCACGAAGCCGATGCTGCCGGCGGTGGCCACGGCTGCGCCAGTAGCGAGACAGGCCGCGAAGATCGCGGTGCGGCGGCGCTTGGCGACCGGCACGCCTAGCGTCCACGCCCAGGCGTCACCGCGCGCAATCCAGTCCAGCTCCTGCGCGCGCGGCCAGGCCAGCAGCAGGGCAATGCCCACCGCAGCCCACACCGGCCACCACAGAGAAGCCCCATTCAGATCGCCGAGCAGCCAGAACACGATGTTGCGCAGCTGGAAATCGTTGGCCATCGACAGCATGAAGGACACAAGCGCGCCGCAGGCCGCGCCGATCATCACGCCGACCAGCAGCACGATCACTGTGCCGGGCTGGGCGCTAGGGGCAAGGCCGCGACCCATGCTGCGCCAGGCCAGTGCGAAGACCAATGACATGGCGCCGAGCGCGCCCAACACCGCGCCGATTTCCGGCGCCAGCAGCATGCCGGCCGGGGCGAGCATCAGCATCAGCAGCGCGCCGACCGAGGCGCCGCTGGTCACGCCCAGCACATGCGGATCGCCGAGCGGATTGCGCGTCACCAGCTGGATCAGCGCACCGGCGAGCGCCAGCGCGGCGCCCGTACCGAATGCGGCCAGCACGCGCGGCACGCGGATCAGCCACAGGATCTCCTCACTCGGCCAGCCCCAGCCCGAAGAGCCCGAGAGCAGGCCCAGCAGCAGCGCGGCCGGAACAAAGAGGGCGGCGAGCAGCAGGGCGAGCGTCAGCGGTGGCGGCTTGAGGGTCATACGCGACGTTCCTGAGCGTAGGGCGCAATCGAAGCGCAGCGCATTGCGCCGGTCGTGAGCAAGCGGCCGCAATGCGGCCGGAAATCTGTTGCTCGGTGGGTTGTCGCTTCGCTCCGAACCCACCCTACGAAAATCATCATGCTCGCCCCTCCAGAATCGCCATCAGCTTTTCTGTATCCATGAATTCTTCAATCGTATCCGCCAACCGCTCAATACTGGCGTCACGCAGCGCGGCGATGTCCGGCGACTTTGCCTCTGTCAGACCGGCCCAGGCGAGCAGGGCGTCGCAGGCGGCGGGCGAATCGAAGAGGCCGTGCAGGTAAGTGCCGAGGATCTGATTGTCGTCCGAGATGGCGCCGTCTGGTCCGCCAGAGAGCTGCACGGCGGGGCGCTCCAGCGCCGGGCCGCTCGTCACGCCGGCGTGGATTTCGTAGCCCTGCACGGGAATCTTTGTAGCCGCCGCGGCAGCGGTGCTGGACGCTCCCCTCGCCCCTTGGGGGAGAGGGGTTGGGGGAGAGGGCTTGTCGGAGAGGCACAGCCAGCCTTGCTCATTGCGCAGCTGCTTCGCAGAGGCAAGCGTGGTGCGCATCGCCAGATAGCCTAGCCCAAGCGCCACGCCCGGCGCTCCTTCCAGACCATCGGGGTCGGCGATCTCAGCCCCGAGCATCTGGAAGCCGCCGCAGATGCCGATCAGCTTGCCGCCATAGCGCAGGTGTTTGGCAATCGCTGTGTCCCAGCCTTGCTGGCGCAGAAAGGCGAGATCGGCACGCACGGCCTTGGAGCCGGGCAGCACGATCAGGTCCGCCGCTGGAATGGTTTCGTCCGGCCCGATGAAGCGAAAGTCGATCTGCGGGTGCAGACGCAGGGCGTCGAAGTCGGTGTGGTTGGAAATGCGCGGGGTGACCGGCGTGATGACGCGTAAAAGCGCCCTCTCCCGGCGCTGCGCGCCACCCTCTCCCCCAAGGGGCGAGGGGTTTTGAGCCCCTCTCCCTTCAGGGGAGAGGGGTTGGGGAGAGGGTGCGAGGTCGCGGGAAATCCCATCTTCGGCCTCCAGCTGCAGGCCATGCAGATAGGGCAGCACGCCGAGCACGGGCTTGCCGGTGCGTTTTTCCAGCCAGTCCAGCCCGTTCTGCAGTAACGCGATGTCACCACGAAAGCGGTTGATGACGAAGCCCTTCACGCGCGCCTGCTCGGTTTCGCTGAGCAAATCCAGGGTGCCGACCAGATGCGCAAAGACGCCGCCACGGTCGATGTCGGCGACGATGATTACCGGGCAATCCACGGCCTCGGCGAAGCCCATGTTGGCGATGTCGTTGGCGCGCAGATTGATCTCGGCGGGCGAGCCAGCGCCCTCGACGATCACCGCTTCGTATTGCGCGCACAGGCGGGCGAAGGAGTCGAGCACGGCGGCTTGCGCGGTGGCTTTGTAGGCGTGGTAATCCAGCGCGTCCATGTTGCCAATGGCATGGCCCTGAATGATGACTTGCGCGCCGACGTCGCTATTCGGCTTGAGCAGCACCGGGTTCATGTCGGTGGTCGGTGCGATGCGGCAGGCCATGGCCTGTGCGGCCTGGGCGCGGCCGATCTCGCCGCCATCCGCCGTGACGGCCGAGTTCAGCGCCATGTTCTGTGGCTTGAAGGGCGCGACGCGCATGCCGCGGCGCACCAGCCAGCGGCAGATCGCGGCGACCAGCGTGCTTTTGCCGGCGTCCGAGGTGCAGCCTTGGACCATGATGGTTTTGGCGCTCATGGCATGGACCTCGCGGTCCAAGTAGGGTGCGCATTGCGCACCGGTTTGCCTTGCACCTTCGCCGAATCGGTGCGCAATGCGCACCCTACGAAAAACCGGCTCATGCCATCACCTCGTTCAGCACAGCCTCAAGTTTTTTCCACTGCGGCCCATCACCCGGCAGGCCAAAGCGCAGGCCGCCGTCGAAGGCGCGCAGCAGTACCGCGCGCTGGGCGAAGGCGGTAAAGAGTTCGCCCGCCAGCGGCGTGGGCACCCAGCGGAACAGCGCGCAGCCGGATGGACTGCGCAAGCCATGAGCATTGAGGAAATCTGCCAGGCGTGTGCTTGCCTGGGTGAGTTGCATCGCCTGCTCCGTTTGCCAGTTGCGGTCGGCCAGTGCGCGCTGGGCCACCCAGCGCGCCGGGCCGCTCACGGTCCACGGCCCGAGGCGTTCGCTGAGTTGATCCAGCAAGCGATCTTCAGCCGCGATGAAGCCGCAGCGGATGCCAGCAAGGCCCCAGAACTTGCCCAGCGAGCGCAATACCACCAAGCCGGGCTGGCGCGCGTCGCCGAGCATGCTGAGCTCGGGCGTGGCGTCGATGAAGGCTTCGTCGACCACCAGCAGTCCACCGCGTGCGGCAAGCCGGGCATGCCAGCTGCGCAGAATTGAGGGCGGCACGAGGCGGCCGGTGGGGTTGTTCGGGTTGGTGAGCAGCAGCACGTCGAGGCGCTCGACCGCCTGCTCGGCGTCTTCGTAAGCGATGGTCTCGACTTGATGCCCCGCCGCGATCCAGGCTTTCAGATGTTCGGCATAACAGGGCGAGAGGATGCCCACGCGTCGCGTGGTGAAAAGTTGCGGCAGGGTCTGGATCGCTGCTTGTGAGCCAGCCAGCGGCAGCACACGTTGACCGCCGAAGTAGGCGAGGCTGGCCATGACCAGACCGTCATCCTCCTCGGGTAGGCGGCGCCATACTTCGGCGGGCAGTGGCGGCACGGGCCAGCCGACGGGGTTGATGCCGGTGGATAGGTCGAGCCAGTGTTGCAGTGGAATGCGGTAGTCATGCGCAGCGGCGCGCAGGCGGCCGCCGTGGTGGAGGCTAGAGGAAGTAGACAAGAGCTTCTCCCAAACCAATGACGGTGATCCACAAAAACAGTCCGCGTGAAATCAGCCTGGATGCGCGTGGGATGTCTGCGCCTTGGGCGGAACGACCTTCGCCCAGTGCCGTGCGCTCTTCAACCACTCCTTCGTAGATCGCGGAACCGCCCAGTTGCAGGCCCAGACTGCCGGCACCGGCGGCCATGACCGGCCCGGCGTTAGGGCTAGACCAGCTGCTCGCCTGTGCGCGCCAACTGCGCAAGGCGCAACGAGTCTGTCCGAGCAGGGCGTAAGTCAGTGCGGTGAGGCGGGCCGGGATGAAATTCAGCACGTCGTCGACCCGCGCGGCGATGCGACCGAATTCGTTGAAGCGCGCATTGCGGTAGCCCCACATTGCATCCAGGGTGTTGGCGAGTCGATAGAGGATCACCGCCGGAGCGCCGCCGATGGCGCACCAGAAAATCGCAGCGAAGATGGCGTCGTTGCCATTCTCCAGCAGGGACTCGGTGCTTGCGCGCGCGATCTGCTCTTCGTTCATGTCGGCGGTTTCTCGGCTGACCAGGAAACCGACGCGACGGCGGGCTTCATCGAGGTCGCCATGCTGCAGGGCGCGGGCCACGTCGGTGCCATGTTCGCGCAAGGCGCGAGCGCCCAATGCGAAATACAAGGCGATGCCATTCACGATCCATGCATGCTCAAGACCCGCTAGCAGCATGAACCCCAAGGCAGGAGGTGCCACGAGCGCCGTCCAGCTTAGTGCTCCACGCAGGATGCGTGAAGAACCTTTGTTCATGCGCTTCTCCAACCATGCAGCATAGCGCCCGAAACCTACCAGTGGATGCCAGCGCGGCACTTCGCCAAACAAGCGATCGAGCAGAACACCGAGCAGCAGGGCGAGGGTGATGTTCATGCTGTGAACAGCGCGGCAACCGCGTCTGGATTGGAAGGGAAGTAGAGGTGGATATAGCTCGCCGTGGTGCGGCCCACGCGATAGACGGCTTCGGTGGTCGGCCCGCCATTTGGATTGGTGCCGGTGGCAATCGGCGTGAGCGGGGTTTCGCTGCGCGAGTAATGAAAGCTGTGGCCGCGCAAGCTGCCTTCGGGCAACTCGATGGCTTGCAGGCCCAGCGCAGCGAGTTTCTTCTGCATCAGCGCCGCGCCTTCAAGTAGTCCGAAGCCGGCGTGCATGGCGCCGTCAGCCGTCACCAGGGTTTCGAACAGACTCATCATGCCGCCGCATTCGGCCAGCAGCGGTTTGCCGGCCGTGGTGTGTGCCAGCAATGCCAGCTGCATTCCAGTGTTGGCGGCGATCCTGGCTGCGTGAAGTTCCGGGTAGCCGCCGGGCAGCCACACGGCATCACACGCCGGCAATGTGGCGTCGTCAAGCGGCGAGAAGAAGGCGAGCTCGGCGCCGAGTTCGCGCAGGGTATCGAGATTGGCCGGGTAGGCGAAGCAGAAAGCTTCGTCGCGGGCGATGGCGATGCGCCGATTCTGTAGGGCGGGCTTCAGTCCGCCATGTGCGACTGAAGTCGCACCTACGGAGGTCTCAGCGCCTTCCCAATCCAGAATCATCGACGCATCAAAGCGCAACGCCGCTGCCGCCTTGTCGAGCTTGGCATCCAGATCGGCCAGTTCACTGGCCGGCAGCAGCCCCAGATGGCGCTCAGGCAGGGTGATTGCGGCTTCGCGCGGTAACCAGCCGAGGCCGGGAATGTGCGCCGGCAGGGATTCAAATAGCATGCCGGCGTGGCGTTCGCTGGCGACGCGGTTGGCGATCACCCCGGCAAATTCCAGATCCGGCTGGAAGCTCGCCAGGCCAAGCGCCAGTGCGCCGAAAGTCTGGGCCATGGCGCTGCCGTCGATGACGGCGACGATGGGCAGATTGAAGGCGCGCGCCAGATCGGCGCTGGAGGGATTACCGTCGAAGAGTCCCATCACGCCTTCAACCAGAATCAGGTCGGCTTCCTGTGCAGCCTGCGCGAGTTGTGCGCGGCAATGCTCCAGGCCACCCATGAAGAGATCCAGTTGGTAGCAGGGCGCACCGCTGGCGCGCTCATGGATCATCGGGTCGAGAAAGTCCGGCCCGGTCTTGAACACGCGCACGTGCTCACCACGCGCGCGGGCCTGACGTGCCAGCGCGGCGGTGACGGTGGTTTTGCCCTGTCCGGAGGCCGGTGCGGCAATCAGGAAGGCACGGCAGCTGTGGCTCACCACTCGATTCCCGGCATGGCTTTTACACCTTCGTGATAGGCGTGTTTGGCCAGATGCATTTCGGTCACCGTGTCGGCAATCTCGATCAGGCCTTCGGGGGCGGCGCGGCCGGTGATGATCACATGCTGCATGGCGGGGCGGCTGTCGAGTTCGTGATTGACCTCGTCCAGCGGTAGCCAGCCGTATTTGAGGGTGTAGGTGAATTCATCGAGGATCAGCAGGTCGATGGCCGGGTCGCGCAGGTAGACCAGCGCCTGTTCCCAGGCCACGCGCGCGGTGGCGGTGTCTTTGGCATTGTTCTGCGTGTCCCAGGTGAAACCGTCGCCCATGACATGCCATTTGACGCGTGGGTGATCGCGGAAGAAGGCTTCCTCGCCGGTGTCCGAGCGATTCTTGACGAACTGCACCACGGCGCAATTCATGCCGTGGCCCAAGGCGCGGGCCAGCACGCCGAAAGCTGCGCTGCTCTTGCCCTTGCCATTGCCAGTATTGATCAGCAGCAGGCCACGCTCCTCGTCGGCCGAGGCAATGCTCGCGTCGATGATGGCCTTCTTGCGCGCCATGCGCGCCTGATGGCGGGCGTCTTTGTCGGGGTTGTTTGTTTTTGTCATGTCGGGGCCTTTAAAAAACGCTGCCGACGGGGGCGTCGGCAGCGGATTCATCTTACTTCGGTTGATAGCGTACGGTTACGAAGGCACCAAAGCCCGGCTGATTGTAAGTGGAGGCCGTTTCGTAGCGTTTGTCCAAGGCATTTTCGATGCGTGTCTGGATACGCCATTCGGTGGCCACGGCGTATTCTGCGCGCAGGTCTATAGTGGCATAGCCACCGAGCTTGGTGGTGTTGGCGGTAGTGTCAAAGCGCTTGCCAACACCGTTCAGAGTGCTGCCAAGGCGCCATTTTCCGAAGTCGTGATCAGCACTTATTTTGCCGCTTTGGCGTGCGCGACGGCCCAGATGATTGCCATCATTCGCCCCCCCTGAACGATCTTTCGCATTCAAAAAAGTGGCGTTTGCAGCGATTTTTGTATTGCCGAAATTTTGTGCAGCCTGGAGTTCCAATCCGCTGATTTTCGCTTGTGATACGTTGCTCGCTTGAGTGATTGCGGTGTTCTCGATTTTTGCCCAGTCAATCAGGTTGTCAATGTGAGACTTGAACAGGCTGGTCTGCCATGTGAAATCACCTGCCTTGCCGGAAGCACCAATTTCACCCGTGCGTGACTCCTCAGGTTTAAGTTCCGGATTGCCCTTGTAACCATAGCTGAGAGGGTAGTAGAGCTGATTGAATGTGGGTGCTTTGAACGCTGTGCCATAGCTGGCTCGCAGGCGAAGGGCAGGAGAAAAAGAGTATCCCGTGGCTACGCTGCCGGTGTTGTGGTGACCGAACTGTTCATTGTCATCGTGACGGCCGGCAAGCTGCAGATCCGCTGCACCGATGTCCGCCAGATATTGGCCGAACACAGCACGGTTTGTGCGTTTGTTGCGGGCATACAGCGACGATGTCATGACCTCGTCGTACTGATAGTCGAGGCCGCCCACCAGTTGATGACCTTTGGCGAGGGTCAGATCGTTCTGCCAGCTGACACCAGTGCGGCGCGTATCGAAGCGTGAACTCAATTGATCCGTGCCGGAAGTAGTCGACTTGCTGAAACTGCTCGATGCGTCCGTGCTTTCCGATACCTTGAGTGAAGTGCTCAGTTGCTCGCTGGCGACATACCGCAGGTTGCCAGCGTAAAGGTCCTGCCTGATGTCCGTATAGGGGCTGTTGCCGCTGTCAAATTCGGTGTGGCCTTCGGTGAACATGGCTTGAGCGTCGTAGCTGAAGGACTCGCCAATGTGGCCGCCGCCGCGGACATCTGCACTGCTGCGCTGGTACCCATCCTGATCCGGATCGGGCTGGCTGCCACCGCTGATGACATTGATGCCGTTAGTGCTGACGGCGGAAACGCCCGCATTCAGCCAGGCATTTGCAGAACCAAAACCGCCTGCTGCAGAACCTTCATACGTCTGACGTGAACCGCCACCAACGCTGAAGCTGGGTTTTTGAGGGCCTTTGCGGGTGAATATCTGGATGACACCACCAATGGCGTCGGCGCCGTACAAGCTGGCGCGTGGCCCGCGAACCAGTTCGATACGTTCGATCATGTCTACTGGAATGTCCTGCAGCGAGGCTCCACCAGCCGTTGCTGAGCCGACCCTGACGCCATCAATGAGCACCAGGGTGTGATCGTTGTTGCTGCCACGCAGGTACAGCGATGAGGTCTTGCCCGGGCCGCCGTTGTTACTAATCTGTACGCCAGGTAGTCCGTTGAGCAGTTCAGGTACCGATCTGGCCTGTTGGGCTTCGATATCTTTGCGGGTGATGATCGTCACCGAAGTCAGGGTTTCATCAGCCGTGCGCGCCACGCGGTTGGCAGTCACGACTACTGGCTCAAGTTCGGTTTCCTGGTGTTGTGCGAAAGCACAATGGGACAGCGCCAGCGCGATAGCGGCCGGCAAGATTTTGTTGCGATTGAAGTTCAAGATAAAGCTCCTTCCGTGCCGCCCGCACGGGTGATGGGACAAAGGGCGGGTGCAGGGAAGGAAAGTACGAGACTGGTCGACGACGAGCCCGTACATCGCCCGCCGCAATGCACCTCGGTATGCTTCGGGCCGGTCTCCGGACTCGCGAGTGAAGATGTTCATCTTCTGACGCAGCGCCTTCCCGTGCGAAAGCACAGTGGCTGCCTGCTGCGTCTTGACTCGCTTACCGTTGCGGGGGCAGTGCCGGGTTGGCCGAATCCTGTGGATAGGGCGCACCGGCTTCCCGTTTAATCCGCGCGAAGGGCTTCGCGCAAACACCAGAAGCGGGGCAGATTCTACCGCAGGGCGGCCAAAGCGTCGATTGCAGTGCGTGCCACCTTGACCTGCTTCGCGCTGGCGCACTACCATCCTTGCCATGAATACCGAGCTAACCCATCTTGAAACGCGTTTGACTGCCTTGCTTGAGGTGCATCAGAGCTTGCGCAGCGAGAATCGTGAGCTGACTGCGCGCGTGACGAGCCTGCAAGGCGAGAATCGTCGTCTGTCTGACAAGGTTGCTGTTGCAACCGAGCGGGTGGAAGGCATTCTGGCGCGCTTGCCCGTCGAGGATGAAGCGTGATGGCGAACGAAACTCTCGTCATCCAGATTATGGGCCGGGACTATCAAGTGTCGGTCAAGCCCGAAGAGAAAGAGACCTTGCAGGCAGCTGTTGTGATGGTCAACGACAAGCTGCAGCAACTGATGGGCAAGAATACTTCGGGTAGTGAATCCACGGCCGTGATGTGTGCGCTGATGATCGCGCATGAGGCAGTGGTGGCGCAGCGCACGGCGGGCTTGGACATGCCCGATTACCAGCGTAGAATTTCGACATTGGTCGAGAAAGTTGACCGGGCTTCAGCTGTTCAGGAGAAGCTTTTTTAAAGGATTTGTGAAGTCAGGATATGTACTCACTGGATTTCGTGAATGCCTGACCGATAATAGATTCAAGGGTTGCAGAACATGCGCGGCCCAGCAGGCTTTCCCCTGCGGTGTTCGTTAAGGTCACATACTCCTTGAGCCAATGTCTATGTGACATGGTTGTCGGCCCACCAAGCTGCTGTTGTGAGCGCCCTTTACCGGGAGCACCTGAAGCAGCCGGACGATGACCCCCTGAACCTCGGTTCGGGATGACGGCCTGACGACGCGTGTGGGGGAATCTACAGCAGGCGCGGAACATTGGTTCCGCGCCTTTTTTTGTCCACGCACAGAATTGCTGCAGGCTTGTTGCAGGAATGCGACGGCACACAAAATAAGTCGCCACAAAACAAAATTGATAGACCCATTAGTTGCAGTGATGTGTAAGAATGTTTTCACCACGGAGTCAGCTCCGCGCCTACAAGCGCCAGGGCACACCATGGAGAGTGAGGAGACCGGTGTTCCGTCAGAGAACACCTAATAAGTGACCGCACCACCTGATGCTTCGGGGTAGCGATCATCGCAACAGCAGCATCAGCACCGGGCCCATTGGGGCCCGGCTGCGAGACCAGTCAAATGACCCGTAGCCCATGGCTGCGAGGGCGGGCCGGAAGGCCGCACGAAGGGGGAGGGAAATCCGGGTAAAGGATTTCCTCAATTTGGGACGGGAAGCCACTGAAGTGGCCTCCCGTTTTTTTTCGTGCAAATTTTGTGTTCTCGCGCTGTGCCAGAATGCAGCGGGTTCAGTAACTTCCACGGGAGAGGCAAGCATGCGATTCGGTAATGGCGAGGAAAGCAGCAATGTCGAGGATCGGCGTGGAGGCGGCGGCCGGGTCGGCGGACGTTCCATCGGGATTGGTACTGTGCTGCTGGCGATCGGGGCCTGGTATTTCGGCATCGATCCGAGTTTCCTGTTTGAAGGGGCGAGCCTGTCGCAAAGCTCGCAGCAAGAGGCGCGTCCTGTGCAGGGCTCGCGTCACGAAGAGGAACTCAAGCATTTCGTCGGGCAAGTCCTGGCGGATACCGAGAAGACTTGGGGTGCGATTTTTCGCGCTTCTGGCAAGCAGTATGTTGAACCGCATCTCGTGCTGTTTCGTGGCGCGACTCAAACCGCTTGCGGAACGGGTCAGGCTGCGATGGGGCCGTTTTACTGCCCGGCCGATCAGAAGGTCTACATTGACCTGGGCTTTTACGACGAACTGCAACAGCGCTTCAAGGCGCCCGGTGATGCTGCGCAGGCTTACGTGATTGCACACGAAGTGGGGCATCACGTGCAGAAACTGCTGGGTATTTCCGAGAAGGTGCAGCGCGCGCGCGAACGCTTGTCCGAAGCGCAGGCAAATGCCCTGTCCGTCAAACTCGAACTGCAGGCGGACTGCCTTGCCGGGATGTGGATGTATTACGCCAATCAGGAACGCAAGATCCTGGATGCTGGCGATGTTGAAGAGGTGCTGGGTGCTGCGACGGCCATTGGTGATGACACCTTGCAGAAAAGCGCGCGCGGGCATGTAACGCCTGACAGTTTTACTCATGGCAGTGCGGCGCAGCGCATGCAGTGGTTTCGGCGGGGGTTTGAGAGCGGCAAGCTGCAGCAATGCGACACTTTTCGCCGCGAATAGGCTGCTGGTCCTGATGGGGGAATGCCCGAACCTCTCGCAAACCCTGATAAATAAACATGATTTCCTTGCATAGCATGAAGCAAGAACCTGTGGGTTCTGGTTTCAACCAAACAAGGAGCTGTGATCATGAGACTAATGGAGGCTGGACATCCCGGAGTCGAGCATCAGGCTTACCGCGATGATGGTGTGCGAGAGCAGGAGGGCTTGCGTGATGAGTTGTCTCCCCCACCCAAATTTGCTGGGCCACTGGTCTCCCGGATCATCGGTCACAAAGGCCGGGATGAGGACGAGGGCATGCAGATGCTGCTGATGGGCGGCTCGATGTAATTCGTTTGGCGAAACGAGCCATAAGCAAAAGCCCGCGCAAGCGGGCTTTTGCATTTCTGGAGGGGCCGAGTTACTGAGGCTTTGGTGCCTTGCGCGCTTTTTCGTAGTCTTCGTAAGGCTGGCGATTGACCTGCGCCATACAGCGGTCGAATTCCGAAGGCGGCTGCGAACGGCAACGGGCTTCGGCCGATTGCCGGCTGCCCTCATACCAGGCTTCTGTCGTGCAACCCGTCAAATTCATCAGGAACAGAAACAAGACAGCTGTTTTCATGGGGCTCACAGATTCAGCATCAACTCGTGTTCATCCGGCAGGTCGGCAAAGCCTCGGCGCTCGTAGTGCTTGAAGATTGCCGCGACAATTTCTTCCGGCTCGTCGATCAGCTGGATCAGGTTCATGTCATCGGGGTTGATCATCTTTTCGCTCACCAGCGTCCCGCGGAACCACTCGAGCAGGCCGCTCCAGAACTTCGTGCCAACCAGAATGACCGGGATGTTGCGCGTCTTGCCCGTCTGGATCAGGGTCAGCGCTTCCATCATTTCGTCCATCGTGCCGAAGCCGCCGGGCATCACCACATAGGCCGAGGCGTACTTCACGAACATCACCTTGCGCGGGAAGAAGTGGCGGAAGGTCTGTGAAATATCCTGATACGGGTTGCCGCTCTGCTCGTGCGGCAGCTGGATGTTCAGGCCTACCGACGGGCTCTTGCCGGCGAAGGCGCCCTTGTTGGCCGCTTCCATGATGCCGGGGCCGCCACCGGAGATCACCGAAAAGCCGGCATCCGAGAGCAGGCGCGCGATTATTTCCGTTTGCTGGTAATAAGGATGATCGGTTTTTGTGCGCGCCGAGCCGAAAATGCTCACGGCCGGGCGGATCGGCTTGAGGCGTTCAGCCGCCTCGACGAACTCTGACATAATGCCGAAGATTCGCCAGGCTTCCCGTGCCTGCTCGGTTTGCTCGGTCATCGAGGGGGCGTGAAGGGGCGGCAGTTTGTTTTTGGCGCTCATGTTGCGGCTCGGACGTGAGGAAGAAAACCCGATACTGCGGGCATTCCGGGCTCTGAAGCAATACCTGCTGCCCGCATCGGCGGCATTTTCCCCTGCACTTCACTGATTTCATCATGCCCACACTCCTGCTCATCGACGGCTCCAGCTACCTGTTCCGCGCCTTTCACGCCCTGCCCGATCTGCGCAACAAGGCGGGCGAGCCTACCGGCGCGCTGCGCGGCGTGCTCAGCATGCTCCAGCCGCTGCGCACCAGCAGCGGCGCGACCCATGCGGCGTGCATTTTCGACGCCAAGGGCAAGACCTTCCGCAACGACTGGTACCCCGACTACAAGGCCACGCGCAAACCGACGCCCGAGGACCTGATCCCGCAGATCGAGCCGATCCAGGCCTGCGCGCGGGCGCTCGGTTGGCCGGTGATTGTCGAGCCCGGTGTCGAGGCCGACGACGTGATCGGCACGCTGACCCGTCTGGCCGTGGCGCAGGGCTTCGAGGTGCTGATCTCGACCGGCGACAAGGACATGGCGCAGCTCGTCCAGCCCGGCGTCACGCTCATCAATACCATGACGAACGAATCGCTGGACGAAGCCGGCGTGCTCGCCAAATTCGGCGTGCCGCCGAACCGCATCGTCGATTACCTGACCCTGGTCGGCGACACCGTCGACAACGTGCCGGGCGTCGAGAAGTGCGGCCCCAAGACCGCCGTGAAGTGGCTGAGTGAGTACGACAACCTCGACAATCTGGTCGCCCACGCGGCCGAGATCAAGGGCGTGGTCGGCGAGAACCTGCGCAAGGCGCTCGACTTCCTGCCCATGGGCAAGAGGCTCGTTACCATCGTCAATGATGTGCCGCTGGCCGAAAAACTGGACGAGCTGACCTGGCGCGAGCCGGACAACGCCACCCTGATCGAGCACTACACACGCTGGGAATTCAAGAGCTGGCTGCGCGGATTGCAGCCTGTGTCCACGCCGGCCGCGCCGGAAGGGCGAGCCGGCGATCAGGCCAGCATGTTCGGCGACGCCCCGGTCGCCGCCCTGCGCGCACCCGCCGCTCCGATTCGCGAGGCGGACGAAGAGATTGTCGAGCGCAGCCCGGCCCATCGCGACGCCTACGAATGCATCCTCACGCGCGAAGCGCTGGCCAAGTGGTTGGCCAAGATCGACGCCGCCTCGCTGACCGCCTTCGACACCGAAACCGACAGCCTCGACGGCATGCAGGCCCATCTGGTGGGCATGAGTTTCTGCGTGAAAGTGGGCGAGGCCGCCTACCTGCCGCTGACGCACCGCTATCCCGGCGTGCCGGATCAGCTGCCGCTGGCCGAAGTGCTGGCAGCCCTCAAGCCCTGGCTGGAAGACGCGACCAAACCCAAGCTCGGGCAGAACCTGAAATACGACATGCACGTGCTCGCCAATCACGGCATCACTCTGCGCGGCGTGGCCGAAGACACCCTGCTCGAATCTGCCGCGTGGGAGAGCGACAAGGGCCACGATCTTGACGGCCTCGCCAAGCGCCACACCGACATGGCCACGCTGTCCTACGCCGAGGTCTGCGGAAAAGGAGCGAAAGCGATTGGCTTTGCGGATGTCGACCTGACGCTCGCCACGGCTTATGGCGCGGAAGATGCCGACGTGACCCTGCGCGTGCATCACAAACTCGCCCCGCTGATCGCCGCAGAGCCAGGCCTGGAGCGGGTCTACAGGCAGATCGAATTGCCCGTGCAGGAAGTGCTGTGGGCCATGGAGCGTACCGGCGTGCTGATCGATTCCGGCTTGCTTGCGCAGCAGAGCGACGAGCTGGGCCGCAAGATGATGGAGATCGAGCAGGAGGCCTATGTCGTCGCCGGTCAGCCCTTCAACCTGAACAGCCCCAAGCAGCTCGGCGAAATCCTCTTCGAGCAGCTTAAACTTCCGGTCAAGAAAAAGACCCCCAGCGGCACGCCGAGCACCGACGAAGAAGTCCTCGCCGAACTCGCCCTCGATTACCCGCTGCCCAAGCTGCTGCTCGACTATCGCAGCATGGCCAAGCTGAAGAACACCTATACCGACAAGCTGCCGCGCATGGTCAATCCGGCGACCGGGCGCGTGCACACCAGCTTCTCGCAGACCGGTGCCATCACCGGCCGCCTCGCCTCAAGCGAGCCGAACCTGCAGAACATCCCGGTGCGCACACCGGAGGGCCGGCGCATCCGCCAGGCCTTCATCGCCCCGCCGGGCTGGCATCTGGTCTCCGCCGACTATTCGCAGATCGAACTGCGCATCATGGCGCACCTGTCCGGCGACGAACGCCTGCTCGAAGCCTTCGCCGCGGGCGAAGACGTACACCGCGCCACCGCCGCCGAGGTCTTCGGCGTGGCTACGGCTGAAGTCAGCAGCGAGCAGCGCCGTTATGCCAAGACCATCAACTTCGGCCTGATCTATGGCATGAGCGCACACGGCTTGGCCCGCTCGCTCGATATCGAACGCAGCGCCGCGCAAAGCTGGATCGACCGCTACTTTGCCCGCTACCCCGGCGTCGCCCGCTACATGGAACAGACACGCATTGCCGCGCGCACCCAAGGCTACGTCGAAACCGTCTTCGGCCGTCGCCTGTGGCTGGCCGAGATCAAGAGCAGCAACGCCGGCCGCCGCCAGGGCGCCGAGCGCGCCGCCATCAACGCGCCGATGCAGGGCACGGCCGCGGATCTCGTGAAGCTCGCCATGCGCAGCGTGTATGACTGGCTGAACAACGAAGGCCTGCAGAGCAAACTGCTGCTGCAGGTGCATGACGAACTGATTCTTGAAGTGCCGGAGTCAGAGCTGGCGCTGGTCCGCGAGAAGCTGCCGCAACTGATGGCGGGTGTGGCGGAATTGAAGGTGCCGCTGTTGGCCGAAGTGGGGGTGGGGAATAACTGGGATGAGGCGCATTGAGCGAACAACATTTGTAGTACGCATGAAGAAAGCAGGTCAGAGTCCGGGGGACTTTTAGCTTGTTTAGTATGGATTCCGCACAGCATTCGACCAATTTAGTTTTATAAGGGAATTGTTAATGATCTGGCTTTCTGTTGTTGCAGCAGCATTGCTGTTGATCGTTTCCTTTGTGGTTTTTTATCTCTTTGCGGGGATCGCTTGGACGATTCCCGTCAGCCCCGAGCACTGGGGGCAGCTTGGGGACTTCATTGGAGGTGTTACTGGGACGCTGCTATCTTTTATCAGCATCGTTTTACTTGTTAAAACCATCCGCATTCAAAGCACGCAGTTGAATGATCTACAAGATGCGGCACAGAAGCAGGGTGTGCTTGCAAATGTAACCAAAGCGGAGGAGGCGATCGATCATTGGCTTGCGCGCTCCCTTCTCACGAGAGTTGCACATTTAAATACCGTTGAATTTGGCGATATCGTTTGGGGACTCGTTGGTGCAGATGTTACGCACGATAAGGACTTCGAGCGGGCCGTCCTTCGACTCCTAGACTTAACTGCATTCTATTGTGAGGCGACAGCTCTCTACCGTTCGAATGTCGATGGGTACTTTATTTTTAAATACCACCAGAAAAAGGCTAATACCCTTTTAACTTTTCTGGGGCAGCACACATCTCTACTTGGCCAAATGGGTGGGCCAACCCTCGGTAATTGCCGCCATTTACTTTCCGGTGAGGTGGGAAAGTCGTAGGGTAATGACATGGACGCCCCTACCTGCAACGGCATCGAAGTGCCAAAGTGGAGTTGTCGAAAAACCACTGAG
>NZ_JBEWZI010000023.1:0-62966 GCF_040566545.1 Uliginosibacterium flavum | reverse complement strand
AAGGTCTGTTGTTTCATCATGGGCCGAATTTTACCGAACTCAACCCTATGACGGAGACTTGTTCAGCGTAGCCTTAGGGCTGTGGCAGATGCCGAATTGGGCTAGCCCTGTCGCATCAAGCGTTTCTCACCTCATCAAACCTGCTGGACGCCCGCATCAAGTTCAATTCCGCATAAAGCGGCGGGCCCCAGACGCAGCAGGCTCAGCGCAGTATCCCGGCCAAAGCGTTGCTCCAGCACGACGCAAGCTTCGCTCATGCGGTGGCGACGCCCATCCAGATTATGCGCATCACTGGCGACCGCACTGACCCAGGCTTTACCAAGGAGAAAGTCCGCAGCCGCACCCACGCGCGGGCCAAACTGCCCAAGCAAGGAGCCCGCGGTAACTTGCAGGAAACACCCGGCGTCGATGAACTGCTCCGCACGCTCAGGAGTTTCCATCACCGCCTTGTTCCGCTCGGGATGAGCAATCACCGGTCGAATCCCATGCGCCACCAAATGTCGCATCAGAGCCATCGTACCTAGGGGGATCTGCGAGTCAGGCAATTCCAGAAGGATGGTTCGGTAAGCACCACACTGCCCGAGAAACGGGATTTCATCACGCTCCAGCATCTCAAGCAGGGAACCATCCAAACGCACCTCACCAGCAAAAGACAGCTTAAGCGGGATTTTTTTCACCTTCAACAAGGACGCGAAGCGCTGGTACTCGAATTCAATCGACGAGCGCACGTTATTGAAGCGACCGGGAAATACATGTGGCGTGACAACTGCATGCGAAACCCCATCAGCCACAGCCGCCCGCGCAAGCGCCAAGGCGTCATCGATGTTTTGTGGCCCGTCATCAATACCGGGCAACAGATGACAGTGAATATCGATCATGCACTCACCTTGGCATCACTGACGACTCAGGCATTCTTGGTCTTGGTGTAACCATAGCCTGCGTAGCCCTTTGCGCCGTAACCGGAGTAGTCGCCGTAATAGCGCTGCGACTTGGAGTGGTCGAGATGATTGAGCACCACTCCCAGAATTTTGGCTCCCGAGCGCTGCAAGCGCACCAAACCTTTGCGCGCCAGCGGATGCGGCGTCTGCATGGCACGCACCACATAAATCGTGCGTGTCGCCATGGGCGCCAGCACCAGCGCATCGCTCACCAGTTCCACCGGCGGCGAATCGATAACAATCACTTCATACTGTTTGGCCAAGCCGCTCAGCGTGTCGGAGAAGCGCGAAGACAACAACAACTCCAGAGGATTCGGCGGCAGGTCACCCACCGGCATCACGTCCAGCATTGAGCCCTTGATACAATGGATGCAATCCTTCAAAGCTACAGTCCCCGAAACCAGATTCGACAAGCCCTTGGCCTCCAGCGGCAAGCCCAGGCGACGACCTATCTGCGGGCGACGCATGTCCGCATCAATCAGCAAGGTGCGTTTGGTTTGTGCATGCGCCAATGCCAGATTCGCGCTGACGGTCGTCTTGCCTTCACCCTGGACACTTGAAGTCACCAGCAAAATGCGATTCGGCAGGTCAATATCGGTCAGCAAGACCCCGGTTCGAGCGGTACGGACAGCCTCAGCCAGGTAAGACTCCGGCTTGTCGACGAACATCGTGATCGCCTGCGCCCCCTCCTTGCTTCCCAGCTCTGGCAAAGCGGCCAATACGGGCTGCTGGAATCGACGCTCGGCATCCTCAATCCCTTTCACGGTGTTGTCCAGTTGATCCAGTAGCAGAGCCACCAACACCCCAACAAGCAAACCCAGAACAAGAGCAACTGCAATTGTCATTATTTTCTTGGGCTTGACCGGAGCATAAGGGACGACGGCTTCATCCACCACGCGCGCAACCGAGCCCTGCAAATCACCGCCCAGGTTGGTTTCTTTCGCCCGGTTCATGAACAAATCGTAAAGCTGCTTGTTCGCCTGCACTTCGCGATCCAGCACGCTCAATTGAAACTCCTGACGATTCACGCTTTGCACCGTTCCACGCGCCGAGGCCAAGGCACCCTCCATGGCACGTTCAGTGCTGCGCGCAGATTCATACTCACGCGTCAAACCTTGCGCCACAGCCTGAGACTGACGCTGCAGACTTTCTTTGGCTGCGCGCTGCTCGGACAGAGCCTGCGTCATTTTCGGGTGCTCAAAACCATAGCGTTGCTGCAGCTCGGCAACCTTCTGACTCGCCACCGCCTCCTGTCTGCGGGCATCTGCCACGCTCGGGTTGCGCAGCACTGCCGGCACCGAGGTGTAATCACCATCCACAATCGATTTCATCTGCTCATAGGCACTCTCAGCCTCGGCACGCCGTGCTTTTGCCTCGACCAAACGCTGGGTTACCTCACCAATCTGCTGGCTGATCATGGTCTGAGCCGAGCCCGACAAAGTCACAATCCCGGATTTATCACGATAGGCCTGCAACGTCCGCTCGGACGACAACAGTTTGTCGCGCAGCGACTGCGTACGCTCTTGCAACCAGCCATTAGCCTGCTGCGTCATCTTGAACCGCGCTTCACGATCAGCCGCGATATATGCCTCTGCCGTCGCATTGGCGACCAGCATGGCCAACTTTCTATCTTTCGACTCGAAACTCAATTTCACCAACTGACTCAAGCGAACGGGTTCCACGGAAAACTGCTGCGAAAACATATCCACCGCAGCATCAGCAAGGCGCGCTTCCGTTGCTTCCTGCTTCACCGCGCCAAAGCCCAGGGAAGCTTTGAGCTTGGCGACGCCACCCTCTTCAGCCTTACGCAGATCGAATTCCGGGTACTCCCACAAACGCAAGTCTCTAACCACGCGTGCAGCGACTTCGCGCGACTTCAAGATTTCTACCTGCGTCTGGTAATGCTCTTTTGCTTGCGAAATCCCGCTATACACATCCTCAATCGACAGCAGATTGGACTTGCCCTGCTCGATCAACACCGTTGTCGTTGACCGATAGACAGGCGACAGGGAATACACGATCGCAGCCGCGGCCATAGCGAACACCAGTCCAAGGAGCAGAATGCCCCACTTGCGCTTGGTAATACTGCGCCAGTATTCCAGAAGCTCAAGCTTGCTCTCATCCGCCAGGGCTCCGTCGAGCGAAACAAACTGGTCTTCGTCAGTGGGCACTTGAGAAATGGGAGATTTCATTGTCTGCGACACCAGAAAATTTCAGAACAAACAAAACGAGCGTACGGCCGGGCACTCACGAGACAGACAAGTTCTGGGCCGCCTAAGCGCCTGATACACCTGGGCGATCAGAAGAAACCCTCTTCCACTGTCACAATATCGCCGGGGAATACGGCTGCATTCAGATCCACCTTGAACTGCCGCTGCTGTGGATCATCCCCACGAATAAGAAACAACTTGCTCAGCGAGGCGCGCTCCTTGAAGCCCCCCGCCAGTGATGCCGCCTTGCGTACCGTCAAACCCGGCTGGAAGGGATAGCCGCCAGGTTTATCAACCATTCCGTTAATGAAGAAGGGGCGGTATTCCTCGATCGAGACCGACACTTTCGGATTCACCAGAATCCGGCCGCGCAAACTATCAACGACCAGTTTTTCTACTTCACCCAGAGTTTTGCCACGCGCGGTCAGCTCACCCAGACCCGGCATGAAGATGGTGCCCGTATCGGTCAAGCGGATTTTCTCGCGGCTCAGGTCGTCCTCGCCGAAAACGCGAATCGACACCACATCACCGGCGCCCAATTTATAGGCCGACAGAAACTGTGAAACCGTGGACGCATCCACAGGGACCGATGTGGGCTGTGCGAAACTCGACACAGAGCACATCAGCAGCACGCCACACACAAAACTGCGCATCAGCATTCATCATCTCCTGATCATTGACCCTAGAACGATGCATCCAGCTTCAGCATCGTCAGACGGCGAATGTAATCGTTGTTATTCATATTCGAATCACGATGCGAAAACGTGTATTCAACGCTCAGCCCCAGCCAGCGACGCACGTCGTAGGTTAAACCTGCGCTGTAAATATCTTCAGAGTCATGACGCCCGGTTTGACGATACAGCGTATTCGCGCGGCCACCCGATACCCTGCTATGCACGAAGCTGGCCCAGTCGTGAGTCCAGCTCAAGGTTGCGCCCTTAACGACAGGGATATCCGTCGTGCCGGTCGGATCAACTGCCGCACGACCACCAGCCAGATCAAACGTTGAATAGCTCCGCGGCTTCCAGCGAATGGCGGCCTCCCACGAAAATCCTTCGTACTTCGGGCGAACCTGGTCGTGTGCAAAATCCTTGCTTTGCTGACCCGCCTTGAGCGTCCCGCTCAAGGCCGAGCTTGAGTCCAGAGTAATCCCCAGATACGCCCGGACATCCGTATTCTCAAGAAAATTGGTGTCCTGAACATAGTCAAACGTCGTCCGACGCAACTCCGTCAGAACACGCGTCTTCGAAGCCACGCGGTAATAGAAGCGCGCAGCATAGTTGGTAGTATCCACATCTGCCGACGCGGTGCTCGCCCGATTGTTCAGATACTCCTTGTGCGCCATGCCCGCATCCACCTCAATGCGTCCAGTCGCCTCATCGGCGCCATAGCGAAATGTGGCGTTAGTTGACTGAGCACGGTAGTGATCCGGTACAGCAGAGCCGACACTCCGATCGGTTGAGCCGATCGGTTCATAGCGATCCTGATGCGCCAATCCCCAAAAAACGCTGGCGCGCGAATCGAATACGTTGCTCGCGTTGAACAGAAAGTCGTTGTTGTCGAGCTTGTTCGAGTCGAAATTCGGATAGCGGGTGTAATCGCCCTTATAGGCCAGCGTATACACATCAGAACGATACTTGGCTTCCGCCACCAGCGTCGGACGCAAGCTCAGCACCTGCGAGCCGACCTCCTGGCCTTTTTGAGCCATCGTGACGTTGCTGTCGTAGCCAACGCCCACGCCTGCATCGGCAAACAGATTAATACCATCGGCCAGCTTGATCGGCGCCTTGCTGCGTGCCTGTGACACAGGAATGCCGCTGGACTCAAACACTTTGCCCGTCAAAACCTCCGCCGAAGCAGGTATGGCCGCCGGCACCTGAGGCACAGGGGTCACAACAATGACGGGATCTGGCTCATCAGCTGCAGAGGCCCGGAAAGCGCTCATCCACAGCAAGGAAGCGATCACCAGATAAAGTTGATTACATTTCATGCCAACCCCGCAACATAAGATTTTCAATCAACTCCAGACAAACCCAAAAGCATACTTGCTACAAAAAATCAGGGAAAACCTGCCTTCATGAAGAGCTTCTTCCATCCGGCCTGGCCGGATAAGAAAGCAACATCCAGCAAGCTCAAACCACCAGAAACCTCCGGCCACCGGACGGGATTACAGCCTGAAATCCGCTTGGCAGTGAGTCCGCAAGCCAAGGTCTACCGGCAACTCTGGATCTTCATTTTTCATATGCACACAACATTAGAACTTGAAGCACGGAAGGCCGGATGGAAACTCCCCCGCCAATGCCCAAAACCGGGCACCCCACCACTATCACCAGACTTTGACGCTCCGACTCGGTGCGCGGAACAAACCCTGACCAAGAAGCTCAAAATGAAAAACACCGCATTTCCCATGTTCGAATGACTCAATACCCGCGCAATCACCAGCATCAAACTCAACAACATATTGCGCGGCACAATGAAAGAGAACGCCACCGCCAGCTATTGAGGCCGCTACAGCGCCCGCACCACCGTTGATGCAACAATCGTTCCAGCAAAAATTTGCGTCAGCCGTTTGCCCCAAGACAGAGACCAGAATATGGCCGGCCAGATGCACCAAGCTTGGGAGAAAGAGGGAAAGAAAGACGCGGCGCCAGACACGAAAATCGAACCGAGGCGCTGCTGAGAAAACCTCGCCAGCGCACTCCAGAACGAACAAGCGTCTTCACGGAAACTCTCCGCAAAAACACGCCGAAAGCTGCTTCAGGAAAGACAAAAAACCTTACACTTATCCAAAGCTGATCAATCCAGAATCGGCAGCCGGCCTCTCCTCAAACTTCGGTTGATACAGTGACGCTGGTTATAGTGAATCGGCACCGCCTCATGCCCAAAGCGTAGTGCTGCCCCTCACCGTCAAGCGGAGCGCCCAGCCCATGCCCCAAGCACTCAAGATCCTGCTTAGCCTGTTTGCGCTGACAATCGGCCTCACCCAAAACATCAGTCACGCGGAGCCAGCAAGCAAAGGAAGACCGACCCTGCGCGACAGCCTCTGCCTGAACGTAAAGTTCAGCCAGGGACAACCGCTGACACAACTCCCCATACTCGCCGACCTGGGCGTTGGCTGGGTACGGGACAACGTCGACTGGCCCACGCTTGAACCTGCCATCAATCGCTACGTTGGCTTTCCCAAGGAGTTTGAGCAGCGTCTGAGCTACTACCGGGAGCACGACATCGGCGTCGTCTTCCTGCTCGCCTACGGCAACGCCAAGGTCTACCCTGAAAGCCTCTTTGGCGGCAAACTCGGCGTACCCGCAGAGCCTTTCGCCCGCTACGCCCTGCATGTCGCCAAACTCATGCGCGCGTCGGGCGTGCGCTTTGTGCTGGAGATCGGCAACGAACCGCACAACTGGCTGGGCAGCATGGGTGGGAACTGGCAGGGCAAGCCGCCCTCCCCCTGGCTGGATCACTACCTGAACATGGTGCGAAGCACCGTCAAAACCGTCAAAGCCTTTGATCCCAACATCAAACTACTCACCGACGACGACATGTGGATCGTGCACTACTGGCTCATGGAGGGCGGATTACCACCCGACATCGACGGCTTTGCCATTCACCCCTACGCCGCCCGCCCCGAACGCGCCGCAGTCAATCACGACACAGACTGGACCCGCCCATTTCAAGTAGTGGATGACAACGGCTCCTTCGCCAGCGCGCTACGTCGCCTGCGCGAACAGGCCCGCAAAAAACTAGGACGCGAGCCCGAAATCTGGATCACCGAATGGGGCTGGGAACACGGCGGAAAAAAACCTGATGGAGGCCGCTTCAGCGAAGAAGAAATCGCAGCCTATCTGGTGCGCGCTTACGTACTCGCCGCTGCAAATGGCGTGCCCCATACCTGCTGGTTCAGCGCACAAGACAGCGTAGACGGCCCCATGGGCCTCATCGACAATCAGGGGCGCATCCGTCGTGCCTATGCTGCCCTCAAAAACCTCTCGCTCGAACTGGGCGACTATCGTTTCGAAGCTCAGGTGCAGGGACAAAACACCCCGACTTCTGGCCCCCAGGCTTTTCTGTTTCGCCACCCCGAAAGCGGAGCGAGAAAAACCGTTCACTGGAACAGCGACAACAGCCAAGCTCCTCAGATCAGCCTCACCCAATGATCCTGCAACTTCTGCAGCAGCGTCTCAACAGAAAAACACCCAAACAAATCCAAACCAAGATAGCCCGAAGACCCGCACTCAGAAAGGCTCTTCAGATATGCAGCGCCAAGACCCTTATCAGGAGCGGATCTTCAGCACATATCATCCAAGAACCAATCCCCATGCGGCTTTTCAAGCATATATCCGCCACGCTGATTTGATTGCCAGGAATGAAGATTCCGGCCTCGTGCCAGATGCGCAATTCATGGCAGCTGGCGCCGTCATGCGGAAAGATTTGTGCGGAATGCCTTCAGGAAATCCACCCAGTGCCGGCGATCTGATGATTTATTCATCATGCAACTGCTCTTCTCTTGCCACCATCACGCGTTCAACAAGCGTACGGAATTTGTCTTGAAAGGCCTGCACGCCGAAACGCTCAGCATTTCGCCGACACGCCAGCGGATCAAAAGCCAGGCCAGCCTCGAATCGTGATACGGCCTCCATCACGGCCTCAAGCGTCTGTTCCCGGAAGAAAATTCCCGTCCGCTGCGCAGGGTCCGGCGAATCCACCACGGTCTCCAGCGCCCCGCCCTTGCCAAAGGCAATCACCGGCGTGCCGCAGGCCTGCGCTTCCACCGGGGTGATGCCGAAATCCTCTTCCGCCGCGAATACGAAAGCCTTGGCACGCTGCATGTGGTCGCGGAGCACTTGAAAAGACTGATAACCCATGATGGTCACGTTCGGTCCGGCCACCGCACGGCATTTATCCAGCTCCGGCCCGTCTCCGATCACCACCAGCCGCTTCTCTGGCATACGCGCAAAGGCCTCCACAATCATGGGCATTTTCTTGTAAGGCACCATGCGCGAGGCGGCCAGATAGAAATCCTCCTTGTCTTCGCGCAGGGTGAAGGCCGATACATCCGCTGGCGGATGCACCACCACGGCATCACGACCATACACTTTGCGGATGCGGCGGGCGATGAAGGCCGAATTCGCCACAAACTGATCCACACCGTGTGCCGTGCGCACATCCCAGATCCGGATGTAATGCAGGATGATGCGCGCCAACCAGCTTTTGAAACCCTTGGCCAGTCTGGATTCCTGCAGATACTGATGCTGCAGATCCCAGGCATAACGAATCGGTGAATGGCAGTAGCAAACATGCACCTGATCCGGCCCGGTAAGCACCCCCTTGGCCACGGCATGGCTGCTGGAGATCACCAGATCGTAGCCAGAAAGATCCAATTGCTCGATGGCCAACGGCATCAGCGGCAGATAGGCGCGATATTTCGTCCTGGCCTTTGGCAGATTCTGGATGAAAGTCGTTTTCGCACGCTTGCCCAGCATGAAGCCCCGCTCGGCGTCAGGCATGAAATCCACCACTGAGAACAGATCGGCATTGGGCCAGATTTTCAGAATCTGCTCGACCACTTTTTCGCTGCCGGCGTGGGTCAAGAACCACTCGTGGACAATTGCTACACGCATCAAATCACCTTTATCCAGTTAGGCAGCGCGAACACGCGTCACGCCGGGGGCTCAGGATTTCCTGAAAAACAAGAAACGGCTCAATAAACGCCTCACCGGTTCATCAACGAGGACGGAAGCGCAATACGCCACAAACAGGCAAACCAGAACCTCAAAACCAGCAAGCAGATAAATCGCCCCTGCATTCAATTCATGCGTGCGCGCAAAGTTTGAAAACACCTTGACGATGGGGTAGTGCGTGACATAAAGCGCGTATGACACATACCCCAGCCACTCAAAACAGGCAGCAAGCCGGCCAGAAACCTGTACTCCTGCCCCTGACACCACCAGCAGGGGAAAAATCAGCAAGACCGCCAACAACACATACACCGACCACAGCCAGCCGGCCTCCCCCGGGCCAAGCAGCAGCAAGGCAAGCAAGCTCGCGCTCAACAAGCCCGCTCGCCAAGCTCCTGCGCCAAAAACCCTCATCTTTTCCCTGAACGACCACAGCAACAGCCCAATAAGAAAAGGTAAGGCCACCCTCAAAAAGCCTTCCGGAAATGAGCTCGTTTCCATCCCGCCAAGCGGAGCTCCTTTCATGAAAATCGCCCCTGCGTAGATAAACGCCAGAACCATCGTCACCCAAAGCAGCCGGCGCGCGGGAAACCGAACCAGTAGCAGGACCCACACAACATTCGCCGCCCACTCGAAAAACAGCGACCACGCCGGCACATTCAACGGGAATATGGAGCCCCAACCCTCGGCAAGCTCTACCGGCGAAGGAATGAAGAACAGATTCAGCGCCAAGCCAGACCAGAGCTCAAGCGGCACGCCGACCGACTGTTTGATCACCTTCATGCCAAAGACAAGCAGGCCGAACAACAAACCCAGTGCATGCAGGGGAAAAAGACGCAGCCACCGAATCAACATGAACTGCTGCCACTTCATCCCGCTCGCCAGGCGCGCCGAATACGCATGTGCGATCACGAATGCACTTAGCATGAAAAAGAAATCCACCGCCAAGGGCGTATTCGGAAATTTCCATGGAACATCAAACGGCTCTACGGCGTGATAGAAAACCACAGCCAGAGCCGCCATGCCACGCAGACCGTCAAGGACAAAAAAACGGTCTCCGTTCTTGTTAGCCATTTGTCAGCCCCGCGAAATTCAAGGATGACATCGCTTTCAGAGCCGGCCCCTTGGCCACCACGGCGGCGCGCGTCGCGTCCAGATCCGCCAGAAATACTGATAATTTCTGCCTGACAGCAACTGGGTCAGAGATGATTTCGCGGGCAGTCGTCAGGCTTTCCGCACTCAAACCAACGTGATTCAGCAAACCCACCATCTTTTCTTTGTACTCAATACCAAAGACCGGTACACCGCCCCCGAGCGAGGCAATCATCAAATGCATGCGCCCGCTGATCACGCCATCAAACTTGCTCACGGCCGCCTTTATCTCTTTAGCATCAAGCCTGTCCTTTGAAAGAAAGACGAATTCTCCAACGCGTGGTTCCAACAAATCATACAAGGGCCCCAAGCAGTGAGCATCTGCAGACGTGCCGCGAAAATCATGTTCAACCAGCATCAAACTGAGCGACGCCTCCTCAACCAGCTCTATGAGCAAAGCGGCAAGATTGCGCACCACTTTATCAATCTCGTGACGATCGACGAGTTCAAGCACGAGCGGATGGACATTCACGCCTACTATTCGTCGCCCCTTGGCACGCTGAACATCAACCCAGTCACCCACACCGCGCACGAGTACGGAGTCCATTTGCGGCTTGAGCAGAAAAGCGACATCAGCGACCAGTTCGCAGCGCGCACGGCTTAATCTGCCGAACCGTTTGAAAGAAACCGGGTCACGCAGATTGAACACAATATCCTGACAAGTTTCATTGAACACAGTACCCAGGCCCGGATAGGGACTGGCACTCACACTGAATCCCGTCACAACGCATTTAACGCCGCGCCGAGCCAGCATGTCCGTAATCATCAACAACAAAGCTGAAAATACGGGGTCATAGCTGCCATCAAGTACATCAGCGCCGATCGTCACACAATGCGTTGGTTCATGAGAAACAATGCGCGTCATCGTCTCTGCGAAACTCAAGCTGCCATCAAGCACTCGACACGGGACAGCCCCAGCCTGGCGAACCTGCTCGTCAGCCACATCCCCCGCCGTGAGTACAACAAATCGAGCATCCGGCCATGTCTCGCGACAGAAATGCATTACTGCTGAAATCATCGCCATATCCCCTGTCGAAGCGTTAAACAGGAGCGGATCAGATGGCACCAGAACGATAACAGGAAGGCCCTGCCCGGAAACTGGCCCGCCGGCCCTTGCTTGCCTCCAGGCGGATACTTGTCGATGAAATTTGTAGCTCACGAAGAGAGATTTGAATCCACTTCGACGCCAGACTTTTCGCAACGATGAAATAAGCATAAACCACCCATAGCTTTCAAAACGTTGAAATTCGGGACTACAGGCACACAATAGAATCAACAGACGCCTATTTTCTTAACCCGCGAAGAAGTGCATGTCCGGTTTCCGTCCAGCGCACCATAGAACACTCACACCCTCCCGCAGCTCGATTCAAGCTCATGTCTGCAGCTCGAAAATAGTTCATCAACACACTCGCCAGCTCCTCTGGATTTCGCGGATTAAAATAGATAGCCGAGTCCCCACACACCTCCGGTATCGATGCCGCATCAGCTGCGATCACCGGACAACCCAAAGCCAGGGCCTCGGCTGCAGGCAGGCCAAAACCTTCGTAATACGAAGGAAAAACAAAGCAAGCGGCATGCTCATAGAGGGCACGCAACTCTTCATCGCTCACATAGCCCACATGTTTCACAAAATCCGGTAGGTCACCGCTGGCAAAAATGCGGGGATTGGTGCCACCGGCGACCACCACATCGAAGCTGCATTTTTCTCCCAGCAACTCCACCGCGCGCACCAAGGCAGCGAAATTCTTGTGCGGGCTCATGCTACTCACCCCCAGCACGTAGGGACGCTGACGCAAGCCATGACGATCCAGAATGGATTCATCTGCCTGCACTCGCAGAATGTGCTCTCCACTCTCGGGCAGCACGCTGATCTTGGCGGGGGCAATACCGTAAGCCGCAGTTAATTCACGGCGCGAAAACTCGGACACCGTAAAGATCTGCTGGGCCACCCGGCCCAGCCAGGGCATCAGAAATCCATACCACAAGCGAAAGCCTCGACTGTAGGATTCCGGCACACGGGCGGGCGCGGCATCGTGAATCACTACGGCCTGCTTGCGTTTGAACAGGGGCGCGGCGTTACACAAGTTCAGCAGCATCTTGCCCCGTGCGCACCAAGGCAGGTCGATTTGCTCCCACAGAGCGCCTTTGAGACGACCACACTCCTGCACTTCAATCTGCCCATAAACGGGCGCCGCTGCCATGGCGCCGGGTGGCATCAGCAGGGTGAAGCGCCAGACAGCTGCCAGTTCAGGGGTCTGGCTCAACAGCACGTCCAGCGCTCTCAGGGTTTCGCGGGCGAAACGGTCCACGCCAGTCGGGCGGCGCGCCAGAAAACGGCCATTGATGAAGATTTCGCGCCTCTCTGCACTCATGCCCGACTCCTCTGTTGCAGCATTTCCAGCAAGCCTTCGGCTGACTCACGCCAGGATTGAATCGCGCCGCTAGCGCCCTTGCTGCCCAAAGGCCGAGCATCGAGCATCTGCCTGAGCCCCGCGGCGATGGCCGTGACGTCAGGAGAAACGATGATCGCTTCGCCATGTGCGGCCTCACGCAATTCCGGCACGTCAGACACCAGCACGGGCACCCCCGCCGCGCGCGCCTCCTGCACTGGCATGCCAAAACCTTCGTAAAGCGAAGGCATGGCCAGTCCTGCGGAGAGGGCATACACCGCAGGCATTAGTTCATCCGGAACGTAACCCGGCAGCACGATGCCCAGCGCGGCATGCGCCTGGATCTTGCTGGCCAGTGTGTGGTTCTGCCAACCACGCGCGCCCACCAGCACCAGTTGATGATCAGGGATCAAACCTTGCTGCTTGAGTAGCACAAAGGCATCCACCAGCGCCTCCATGTTCTTGCGTGGCTCCAGGGTGGACACAGCCAGCAGATAGGGCGGCTTGATGCCAAACGCGGCAAGGGCTGGGTGCGCAAGCTCCTTCTCTAGCGCGTCAAACGGGCGAAATGCAGGGGTAACGCCGGGGCGCACGATCCCGTCTGCAGCGCGCCCCACCCAGTGCAATAAGCGGTCTGAAGTTCCCTGCGAGTTGCTAAGCACAACATCGGCGCTGCGCACATCGCGTTCGAACCACAACACGTGCGATAAGCGCGTGATGCGCTCCATGGTTTCAGGCACCAGGCGATGATTCAGGTCATGCACCGTGACCACCATTTTGCGGGCCACGCCACGGCCAGGATGGATCGTACGCCCGGCCCAGAACACATCCAGTTGATCGCGCCGGGCCAAGGCCGCGCCACGGGTTTTCAACCACAGGAATGAGGGCAGTTTGCGCACCAGCGCCCAGGGCTCTTGCCGCACCTGCCAGCGCGCCGAGGGCAAGGCGAGGCGCTCGGCCGGCAAGCGGGTGTAGACAAAGAAACTGGCCGCCGGCAGAAGCGCCTCTATTTCGCAGCACAGCTTATAGATGTACTGCCCGACACCCGACAAGGGCTTGCGCAAAGCATCGCCATCCATGCCGAAACGCCAGGCAACTTCCCCGCGCGAAATATCGGGAGGCATCATCACAACTCCAGCACCCGCATCGGGTGCTGCCGCCAGCGCAGCGCATCAAGCAAGGCGATGGCATTGCCACGCAAACGCCCTGCGTAGTCCTTGCTCCGGTTGGCACGCAGCGTGTTGAACAGATTGGAAGCGACATTGCGCGCAGCCAACCTGAAACCAAAGCGCCAGCGCATGCTGCCCTTACGGATCAGGTAAACCGGGTTGGCAATCTGGGAGTAGCCGAAGCGCAAACCGCTGGTGCGCGCACCTTGCACGCCCATGTGCACGCCCCGACAGGCAGGCTCAAAAATCAGGCGGCCAAAGGCAGCTACCCGCGCGGCAAAGTCGATATCTTCCTGCCAACCATATAGAGGTAGTGCTTCGTCAAAGCGCACGCTGAGCGCAGCATTTCCACGATAGGCCATGTTGCACCCATACAGGCCGCCCCCACGCATATCGTGCCTTTGGCCATTGTGCGGCCAGTGTGGCTCGCGCGGGCGCTCGCCACTGATGTATTGAGCCGCTTCTGCCTCGTTGTAGCCGGAAACGCGCACGCCATCGGAAATCACATCGCCGGTGATGCCAACAACATCCAGTTGCTCGGCAAAAGAGCGCGCGCATTGCTCCAGCCAATCGTCGGCCGGACGGAAGTCGTCATCAAAAAAAACCAGAAATGTCTGAGTTGGTTCACTGGCACGAATTTCATCTGCCAGCATATTCAAGCCGACATTGCGCTGAATGCAGGTTCCTGCTGTTGGAGAAGTTTTCAGGATCGCCCGGCCGGAAAGAGCCAACTCGTGCATTTCCAGGCCCTGAATATCTGCAGCCTCGCTGCCGACCACCGCAACCCGGATCGGCAACAGACTCTGGCGAGCCAGACTATCGAATAGCCCCACCATTTCACGCGTGCGGCCTTTGGTAGCCACGATCACAAATGCTTGTGGCAAAACAGACTTTGACATTTTGCGGACCTCCATCATTACTTCAGTCTGAAAATCGAATTCAAAATGCCCTCACGCCAGGCAAGGCCGATCAGTAATCCCGCCGTAATGCACTCTCCGAGCACTCTGGCTACTGCCATGCCCATCGCCCCGGAATGGCTTCCCAAAAACAAGGCCAAGAGAATATTCACCGCTGCACCGGCCAGTGCGCAGCGCATCAGGGCCGACTCTTTATAAAGCGGCACCAGCACATACATGCCCAGAATCTGGATACAGGCGTTGAGCGGAAAGAGGATCGCCAAGAGCCGCAGCACCGGTACACTGCTCTCGAAACCAGCGCCAAAAATCAGTGGAATACCCCAGGGCGCCAGCACACTGGCCAACACACACCCGGAAAAGCCCACGGCAAGCAGCAACAATGCAGCCTTGCGCACCAGACGATATGCCGCAGCGTGATCTTGCGCGAACAAAGCCGTAATCCGTGGCACAAACACTTGCGCGGCGGGGCCCATTACCGCCAGCCCAACGCTCGCCAGTCGCTCGGCAGCGCCGAAATGGCCGACTTCCTGCGAGGTGGACAGCAGGCTCAGCAAGTAGGTAGATGACGAGACCAACAAAGCGGAACTCGCGCTATAAACAAAAAACGTGCTGGAGCCCTTGATGAGTTGCAGCCCTTGCCCGATTGAAACACGAGGCTTGCCGATCTCACCCCGCACCCACCAATGCGCCACCGCCAGCGCAATCGAGCCAGAAATCAGGATGCTGCCCAAAGTCCAATTCACATCAGCCTCGCTGCGCACCAGCGAGAGAATCAAAACCAGATTGAGTACAAAGCCCAGCACTTCAAGCTTGACCGACTGACGTGGACGATGGCTACCCGTGAAATACCAGCCAATGTTGTAGGCGGATACCAAACCCAGCAACACCGCCCACAGCCCCAGCCAGGGAGTGGCTGCCAGCACCGGAGAAGCCCATACAGCGACGCCTCCGCCCACCAGCGCCAGTAGAGAAAACACAGCCCGACCAGACCACTGACGCCAAAAAATGACGCCATAACCTGCAGGAGGTGCCAGCGCCATCTCCCGCCCGCCTACGCCGGGAAATCCGTAACTAACGAACATCCAGACCATGCTCATGAGCGACATGCCGGCCAGCACCTGCCCGTAGGCCTCCACCCCCAAGACGCGTCCGTAAAACGGAATGAGAACGAGCAGGTACAGATAACGCAACGCATACGCTGCGTACACAAAGAAAAGGTCCAGACGGGAAACAGGAGCGCGGTTCATGTTGGCACGCCTCGCGCTACAAACAGGCTTGAAACTCTTTGCATGCACACTCCGCTGACATTCGCCACGGCGAATGACAAAGCAAACAAACACGCGTTAAAGAGGCCAAAATCGGGAGTCGACCCCACCAGCAAAGCCGATGCAAAACCAGGCGCAAACGCGAGGGGCAGCGCCTTCAACAAAACAGCTCTGTTGTGCGAGATGCCTTCAGCTGTACGTCTGAAGAAAGAGCGAAGAACAAAACCACAATACAAAAGAGCCCCCAACATGCCCGTACTCGCGAACAGTACCGCCAGAAAATTGGATGCCCGCGTACTCCCAAGACCAACGCCCATGCCATAAGAATCCCACAGAGCTTGCCAGGACACCTCTGTCCACATACTGCGTTCCTCATACGAGTCGGTATTTTTTTTCTGCAAGACCATGGTGTCGAACTGATCGAGCAAAGGATCCAGCAGGCGGGGAACAAAAAGCAGGACCAGACAGGCGGCCACCAGCCCACCCCAAACCAGCCAGAAGCCAGCTTTCGAAGCTCTGGTAGTCGGGGCGCGGAACTGGCGTATGCCCCACTGCAAAG
This sequence comes from Uliginosibacterium flavum, assembly GCF_040566545.1. Classification (NCBI taxonomy): domain Bacteria; kingdom Pseudomonadati; phylum Pseudomonadota; class Betaproteobacteria; order Rhodocyclales; family Zoogloeaceae; genus Uliginosibacterium; species Uliginosibacterium flavum. Next base: position 46,691 of record NZ_JBEWZI010000023.1, on the reverse strand, counting down.
CAGCCAACGCGAAAAATACCGCCAGGCTGACATAGGCCGCTGAAGAGGTGGAAAGCCAGACAAAGAGCAACAGCCCCGCCATCAGAAGCGGGGCTATTCTTTCCTGCATTCCCCCCGGTAGCATGGCCGGCCGAAAAAAATAGACTGCCGCCAGAAAGCTGACGCTGACACCACCAAAAGCCGAGGCCTCGGGCATCAGCCCCACAACACGCTTGCCGCCGAACATTTCGACTTCGGTCAGCAAGGCATACGTTGCTGTACGGAAAGGCTCAAGCAACACATCCATGGGCAAGTAAAGGCTCAACCAGTCCAAAAACCCTGTGGCGATCACAATTGCGCCACCAAAAAAAACGGCTCTCAAGGCGTGTTGTCGCATACCCTCGCTGCGCAATTGCCAGGCAAAGGCAAAAACTGTGGCGACCGAAATAGTGAGATAGCAAAACTGTGAAAAATTCTGGGTGCTGGGCCACAGTGGCTCGCCAATCGTAAATGCCGTCAATCGAACAGGAATGACCATGACCTCGCCCGCGAACACGCGAGGCATGAGCACGGTAGTGATGGTGGCGACGAGCCAGAAGAGAAAGAGCAACAGCAAGCCCCGAGGATTCAGGGCCTGGCTCACAAAAAAATGAGGGCCGCCGCGCTCCAGCAAGCTGCGCAGAATAATCAGCAGAGCAATCATCGGGGTGGGTGTAAGCGTCAGACCGCCCGTCAACTCGGGTGGAATAACCGCAAACGCACCGAAGGACATGGAGCCAAAGAACAGGTAGAGCAAGACCTGCGGCTTGCCACACCCTCCCCATACGGCCAACGCCCAGAAAATCGCGATTGGTAATGCTTCCATGTGAACTTTGTGCCTGGCCTGGTCAGTAAAGTCAGCCACCCCTTGCGAGGCGACCAAGGTTCAAGCCGGGCTACAGACCCGGCGATTCATCAACTGCGCCCGTAGGTATCCTCAAAGCGCACGATATCGTCCTCACCCAGATAGGAGCCGGACTGGACTTCGATGATCTCCAGCGGCAGCTTGCCGGGGTTGGCGAGGCGGTGTTTGTGGCCCAACGGAATGTAGGTGGATTCGTTTTCGCCGAGCAGCAGTACTTTGTCGCCATTGACGATTTCGGCTGTCCCGCTGACGACGATCCAGTGTTCGGCGCGATGGTGGTGCATCTGCAAACTGAGCGTGGCGCCGGGATTGACGACGATGCGCTTGACCTGAAAACGCGGCCCCATATCGATGCTGTCGTACCAGCCCCAGGGGCGATACACCTTGCGATGACTGGCGGCCAGCGTTTTGCCTTCCGCTTTGATGCGGGTGACGATTTTTTTGACGTCCTGGGCGCGGGATTTGTCCGCGACCATGATGGCATCAGGTGTTTCGACGACGATGAGGTCTTTGATGCCAACAGTGGCGACAAGGCGGCTTTGGGCGAAGATGAGGCTGTCCGCGGTATCTTCGAGCATGACATCACCTTGGGTGACGTTGCCGGCGGAGTCTTTGTCGCAGACGGCCCAGAGGGCATCCCATGCCCCGACATCACTCCAGCCGGCATCCATTGGCACGACAACGGCCTGGCCGAGTTCGGGATGGGTGCCGAGTTGTTCCATGACGGCATAGTCGATGGAGTTGGACGGGCAGGCGGTGAAGGCGGCTTTGTTGACGCGGATGAAATCGGTGTCGCGCCTGGCTTCATTGACTGACGCCTGACAGGCAGCGGCGATTTCAGGCGCGAGGGCGGCCAGGGCTTTGAGCCAGACGCTGGCACGCATCATGAAGATGCCGGCGTTCCACAGGTATTGGCCGCTGGCAACGTATTCGGCAGCGCGGGCAGCGTCGGGTTTTTCGACGAAGGCGGCAAGTGCGCGGGCACTGCTGGCACTGCTGGCACTGCTGGCACTGCTGGCACCGGGCATGATGTCGCCTGTGCGCAGGTAGCCGTAGCCGGTTTCGGCACGATCCGGGACGATACCGAAGGTGACCAGCGCGCCGGATTCGGCTTGCTTGAGGCCCTCACTCATGGCGGCGTGAAACGCTGGGGTGTTGGTGACGATCTGATCGGCGGGCATGACAAGCAACACAGGATCGCCCCCCTCTTGCGTAGCGATCAACGCGGCCAGTTGCATGGCCGGGGCGGTATTGCGGCCCACGGGCTCCAGCACGATGCGATCAGACGGCTGACCAATCTGGCGCATTTGCTCGGCGATGATGAAGCGGTGCTCTTCGTTGGTCACCACGATGGGCTTGGCAATATCAGCCGAGAAGCCGTTCAGCCGCTGGGCGGTGATCTGCAGCAGGCTGTCTTCGCCCGTGAGTGGCAGGAGCTGCTTGGGATAGGTTTCGCGCGAGGCGGGCCAAAGGCGGGTACCGGAACCTCCGGAAAGAATGACTGGCTGGAGCATGGTTTTAGCCTCTTTCATGTACGCTCAGGAAGGCAGAAAAAAAGCGGACAGGGTCCGCTCTTTTCGCCCTATTGCGGTGCAGCAATTACTTAATTGGTGCTTACTTTCGCGGCCAGAGTCAGCGTTGCTGCTGGCACCTCCGAAGCAGCAGCGGCACTCGCAGGCATGGACTTGCCATTCATCACACTGGACGACAATAAAAACACCAAGCTGGCAAGGCTCAATACGGCACAACGGATATAGAAGTCCATGACACGCTCCTCGGCTCAAACTACGGTGCAGTGCAAATACTTCTTTGCACTCGATAACAGACCACAACATGGCTTACGCAATTTACGTACCAGTCAGCAAGCATCCATAGTTTTTGACTCCTGAAACAAGCAGCACGGCAATCAGTTGCACACGAAACCTCACAAACCCGTGAGAACCGGTTATCGCTCCAGAAATTTATTCCATTTGGAATTATCTGCAAGATCAACACACTGACCAGACACCACCACTGAACCTCTGCACAGGCCAAGCAAAGCCGCATATCAATATGCCGTACTGTCCTTGGCGACCAAGCCAACTGTACGCAGAATGATTTTCAAATCCAGCTTCAACGACCAATTGCGCAGGTAGTCCAGATCAAACTCGATGCGCTTGGTCATGTGAGCAAGATCATCACCTCCGCGGTAGCCATTCACCTGCGCCCAGCCGGTAATACCAGGCCGAACCTTATGGCGGACCATGTACCCGGGAATTTGCTTGCGGTAATTTTCATTCACTGCAACAGCGTGCGGTCTTGGACCAACAATACTCATGCGCCCCTGCAGAACATTGATGAACTGCGGCAACTCATCCAACGAGGTTTTGCGAATGAAAGCCCCTACTTTCGTAACGCGCGCATCCCCCTTGGTGACTTGGGTGTAACTCTTGTCTCCATCCTCAGTGACCGTCATCGAACGAAACTTGTAAACAAGTACGTCCTTGCCGTCGAGGCCGTAACGACGCTGCTTGAACACAATCGGGCCAGGCGAAGAAAGCTTGACAGCCAAACCGACCGCCAGCAAAACAGGGGAAATCAACAACACGATCAAAGACCCCAACACAACATCTTCCATGCGTTTGAGCACACCATTGAAGCCAGTAAACGGGGTGTCACATACAGCGACTACAGGCATTCCAGCGATCTGCTCGACACGCCCCTGAATCAAGTCAGTCACAAACAGATCGGGCACAAAAAACACCGAAGACGTCGTGTCCCGCAAATCATCAAGCAACGCAATGATGCGCGGCTGCGAAGCCATTGGTAGCGCGATGTAAATATGATCGATCTTCTGGTTCTTGGCATAAGACGCGATCTGCTGCATACCACCCAACAGATGCAAATCGCCCCCGCGGGAACTCAGGCGTTCACGAGGTCGATCATCAAAAAAACCTCGAAACTGGATGCCGGCATAACGATCCCGCTCGAAGTGCTGAGCCAGCTCCACGCCCGTGTCATTAGCGCCAATAATCACCGCGCTATAGCGGCTCCCCCGAAGCACGCGCACAACGACTTGACGCGTGATCTCATGCGCCAGCAGTAAAAACGCCAAAGTACCGAGCTGCCAAGTGGCGATCACATAGCCATCAAAATAGCCCAGATAACCCGTTGCATACCCGAAAACGAGAAGCGTAAAACACAAAGTAAGCCAGGCCAGAGTGGCTTTCCCAGCCATTTTCCAGCGATCTTCAGATATTTTCAGAATCCCGGGAAACAGCAGCAAAAAGATGACCAACGCCAGAATCACGTATTGCTGACTAAAATTATGCCCATTTGCATAAACGCTTAGCGCCAGACAAGCGACTGCCAGACAAGGGCCCAACAAAGCCTCCAAAAACCCGATGAACGCAAAGCGGGCACGGATACCATCACCCGAGCCAGACCAGGATAGCGAAGAAAATTCGGGTTTCATTTTCGGCCTCGTTCGAGTTTCTATTGACGGATAACGCCAGAAGCATTGCTGCAGCGCATCAAGCAATTTTCACACCAAAGAACCCACCCCCACCTCCAGCCCACCGGCTGAACAACACTGATCGCTGGCATCAGCCCGCATCGCGCTGGCCATCACCCCGATGAGCTTCTCCGGCAGACTGGCAATATCCACGATCAAATGCGGCACCTCATGAAAGACTGAGGCCTCAGATCGAAAGCCATGGCGGCATGCTCCAACGGCTCGATTCGGTACGTTTCTCGGTGCCGATCTTCTTTCATCTGGTGCGTAACTTCTACACGGCGTTGGCCGCCAAAAGCGCTGCAAGCCTTATTTCACGGTAGAATGCGCCGCCCTGCCCGGGTGGTGAAATTGGTAGACACAAGGGACTTAAAATCCCTCGGCGCAAGCTGTACGGGTTCAAGTCCCGTCCCGGGCACCAAGAAGCAGTATCAGGCAGTACAAATAAGTGCCAAAAAGCCCGCCACTGCGGGCTTTTTGCTTTGTAGCCTGTGTCAGGGAGTTGCAGGTAATGCCCCCAAAGCGCAGCATGTATGGGGGCATTTCTGGGGGCTTCGATGTGCCCCCAAAATCCTGTGCCCCCATAGGAGCTAAAACAATGGCGTTAACTGACCTTCAAGCCAAAAAAGCAGGACCGAAAGAAAAGCCTTATCGCCTCTCTGACTCAGCGGGAATGTACTTAGAAGTGCACCCCAATGGGAGTAAGTATTGGCGCCTCAAGTACCGCATCGCCGGCAAGGAAAAACGGCTGGCGCTTGGCGTCTATCCCGAGACCTCACTCGGCGAAGCCCGCGAGGCGCGAGACCAAGCCCGCAAACTGATTACCAAGGGCGTTGATCCGTCAGCCCAACGCCAAGCGGCCAAAGTAGTGGAGAAGGCAGCGACGACCAACACCTTCGAAGCGGTCGCCCGTCGCTGGTTTTCAGAGCACAAACCCACATGGAGCCCTGAGTACGCCAAGCGCATCCTCGCTCGCCTGGAGGCCGACGTATTTCCAAAGATTGGCGCCCTTGATATCGAGAGCGTGAAGTCCACACAACCTCACTCCCTTCGGTCCCTGGACGCTGCGCGACAAAGCTGCGCAGCGCCGGTTAGCTCTACGTTGGGCTTTTCGATCACGGCTTTGCGCCCCCGTTGATGTTCGCTCTTTGTAGTTGTTATCTGCGTCAGGTCTCACGATTTATCGAATGGAGAAAATATGGCTACCTGGTTGTTTGACTCACAAGGTCACCCGATCGTATTTGTCAAAGACGACAAAGTTTTTTCTGGAAACGGCAGGTTCATTGGCAGACTTGACGACGATGAAGTTTGGCACGGTAGATACAAAGGTGAGATCGTAAAAGGCGATAGGTTCCTTTACAAAACATCAAAGGGTTCTGTTATTCGTGGTACCCCAGGCACGCCCGGAATTCCGGGAATTCCTGGTAGACCAGGATCAAAGAGCACTATCTCCGTTCCGAGCGGATATCGCGACGTCATTCTTGAGGAGTAGTGTGGCTAGCAGCACGAGCGAATTGCGGCGCCCGACTCCATAGCAATTTCTAGTGAGGGAACATGGACATCACGACATATGCCAATGACGGACGGCAGCGCTATGGAGAACTGGCGGACACAGTTGCCTCAATTCTGCGGGCCGCAATTGATCGCTCCGGAAAAATGCGGCTACAGGAAATACAGCGACGAGCAAAAGAAGTCGAATCGCTGCGGAAGAAGATCAGCAAGTTAAACACCCCGCCTTCAGACGTGGATTTGGCAGTCAAGGATCTAGCAGGCTGTCGGCTTGTGTTCTACACAAATTCAGACGTCACGATTTTTCTAAACACTGGAATCATCCAGGATAACTTTGAGGTCGACTGGGACCGGACAAAGATTCACCATCCCACGAAAGATGAACCAGAGGCTGAAGAACTTTTTCATTCGCATAACTATGTGGTGCGGCTCAAACCACCGCGAGTTGATCTACCTGAACACTCCCGTTTGGGTGGATTGTGGTGCGAGGTTCAAGTACAGACGACACTCAATCATGCGTGGTCTGAAATGGCCCACGACACCATCTATAAGAAGCCAGATTTGAACGGCTTCGGCGCCTCGTTAATGATGAGCATTAATGAACGAATGGCGAGCATCATGCGCGACTATCTGCTCCCGGCGGGGTATGAGTTCCAGAAGGTTGTGTCCGACTTTGAGCGCCTCTCTGCTGGCATGGATCTATTTGACAGTAACCCGTTAGATACCCTTCGACTCGCCGCTGATAACAATGAGCGCTTCGATATCTTGGCCCGCTTCCTGGACACCGTCCTGCCGCACTACGACGACATTGATGGTGAGCAAGAAGAAATTCGTAGGGCAATGGTGGATGTAGTGCGGGCGGCAAGGAACGGATCGCCGAAAACAATTGAGACGCCTTTTGAGCGTAGGGCCGGTCGAACAGCCGACGATGTGATCCGCAAGGCATTGGATGTCATTGACCAGCTTCGATACCTTGGTGAAGATACTGTGCGCCTCACTTGGGGGGTCTTGGTTCGCATTTATCCCGAAGCCTCCACCGACGCGGAGCAGCAAAGGATTCTCGATTCGGTGCATCGCCTATCCAAGAATGATCTGCGTGTTTGGGAGGTTGACCAATCTATCCGCCGGCGATGAATGTCAGCGCTACCTTGAGTACCTGCAGCGCACTCTCGTACGAGAAGGTTCAGAAGAGTTTCTGCAAGGCCAGAAACAATGGTTCGAGAAGAATCGCGAGGCAATTGCGCAAGAGTACTCCACTAAACTGAAAGGCTCTGGGTTGGCCACCTCAGTCATGACGTATTCCGCTCAAGGGGAATACGATGACTTTTTCTCGCGACAGATCTTCGAGCCGTTGCTCGCGAAAGTGCTGGCGATCGCTTCTAACATGGGAGTTTCACCAGAGCGCCCTGTGCGTTTCGCCAACTCGCCTGATGTCGCCCCATCCGCGGCCGCGTTGCCGTCAACTTCGGAGCATGTTCTTTTTGCTGGCCTCGGAACCTCCGCGTTCTGCAACTACTGGGCTAAAGTTTTCTCCGCAGCCATTGCAGAAGTCTCAACGCTATCGAAGAAGAAGCGTCAAAGCACTCCTGAGCTGATAAAGAAGCTGCGTGCTGGCCCCGTCATCATGGATGCCGCGAGGTTGGCAGGACGTTATGCACTATCTGAATCGCTAGTTGGGTATGGCAAGCTTGAGCAGCGAACAGAACTACTCCCCGTGCGTGTGCTCCTGTTGAATGCGATGGAGGTCTTTGTTGTCGCTCACGAAGTTGCGCACTTTGTTGCACACGAAGAGTTTGCAGATACGGCAGGCATCCGACCAGGATCCACTAGCAAGCAGCACGAAATGGAATGCGATGCTTTTGCACTTGCTGTTTGCACGGAATATGGAGTCCGCGAAAAGAACGCGTTCGCGTTCCAGCTGATCGGTCCCTTGCTGTTTTTCTACGCCCTCCGCATGTCTGAACGCGCGATAACTGTGCTCAGTGGCAAAGATAGATCCCCTAGTGAATCACACCCAACGAACGAAGAACGTTTCAGATTCGCTCTGGATTTTTTGAAGTCGGCCGGAGCAAGTGCGCACATCCTGAAGAGTGTTACTTTCGCGCTAGATCTGGCAATGATCATTGGGTCTCACGTGCATCTCATAATGGAAGAAATCAAAAGCAGAGACAAAGATGAACCTGTTCCAGCAAATGATGGGGAGCGTGAAGCCTAACAGTGAGTCGCCCCGGCTTTCGTAGACAGTTCTGTGCGACTGTTTGGCAATGCAAACCAGTCGTACGAAGCACGATGGCCCTATGGCGGCTTTGGCCGACAAGCACACAGTCAGCCCCCATGTACGGCCGCTTTGCTCAGAAATCTGCCGCCCGACAATCGAAACAGCGAATGACTGCACCTGCTCGAAGTGAACCGTAATGCGTTCCAGGCGTTTATCCGACCCAATCTACAATTTTGCATTGTCAGGTACCACAGGCAAACGAAATAACCCGTGGAAACGGGCCGTTTCCACGGGTTATTTTTCTGTAGATGGCGCAATCTGGGGCTGTGCGCGATTTTCCCCATCCACGGCTTCCTTCATTTCTTCCACGGTTTCCTCAACTTCTTCCACGGTTTTTGTCATTTCCTCCACGGCCTCATTTTGCTGACCTTTGGGTCTCTCTTCTTCTTTCTTCTTTAAAATCAAAAAGAAAGAGAAAGAAAGGAAGAGAAAGCGGAGAAAAGGCAATCCACGGATTTTTTGGGCTGCTCAATTTTTGATCCACGGATTTTCCACGGAAAAAGAGCAGAATCCGTGGAAGATCGATTCTTTAACTCATTGATTTAATTGAATACACAAAATAAGCGTGGATCATCCACGGCTTCTTCCACGGACAAAAACCGCCTTAACAATATGATTTAAAAGGGTTTTATCTGACATCCACGGAAAATCACGCTTTTTTTGCCTGTGTGTCCTGCCGCGCCAGATTTCAGCCCGAGCGAACCCGCGCGCAAAGCCAGGCGTTGTCGTCTGTTGTGAGCCCTCCGCACCAAGCATTCACCAACGTGCAGGGCATAGCGCCTTCATCTCCGCCGGCAACTATGCAGCTCTACACCAGCGCCCCACCTTGGTAGGGCGCAGGCCCCAAGTATGGCCAGCCACCACCCTTAAGGGGGGCACCTGCGCCCCAGCCCGTTGGGGCGCAGGTGCCCCCGCCCAGATACCACGACCCTGCATAGGGGATAAGCCCCATGCAGCCCCCTGCCCTTTGCTCTCATCGCCTGAATTCTGGGCGAAACCGCCACAATTGGAGGCACCTGCGTTCTGGATATCCCGAATGCAGACCTCAGCCGAACCGATCACAAAAAAGCGTTTTCCAAGAGTTTTTCAATCGACTGGGGGCACAAATGGGGGCATTGAAAAACACGAACAGTCGCGACATATAGCAACAGAGCCACTCTCGGCGTATTATTCGATTCCCGTCCCGGCACCAGACACAACACCCACCTGAAGACCCGCCTCCAGCAAGCCTCTTCAGGCAGGGATCTCGCAAAGCACCGTCCAGCGCGACTCTTCAAGCACGTTTCATTGAGCTGCCAAGCGGACATACCTTCATCTCCGCCAAGCGACGCAGAGTCAGACATGGGCGTACCCGCGCGGCGACCATCTACGGGCCAGAATGTGCGAGAGTGCCGCTTCCGCTCAGATCACGCCCCAACACTCATCGCCATGAAAATCTCCGACCGGCTTGGCGCCCTCAAGCAATCCATCACCCATCGCCATCAGGAGCGCCGCCGCCTGCGTGGCCCGGCCGATCTGCATTACGCGATTGCCGATTCAATCAGCATGCTCAACGCGGCTGACTGGCTGGCGGCCACAGCCCATTCCAGCTATTTCCTGTCGCTCGATTACCTGCGTGCGCTGGAACCGGTGCTGCCGCTGAACATGGAAGCGCGCTATGCGCTGATCTATCAGGGCGAGCCCGGTGCGCTGCGCCCCATCGCGGCCGTGCATATGCAGCTGGCCGAAATCAAGCTGGCCCAGGCCCGGCCCGAACTTTCGCCCAAAGTGCCGCGTGCTGCCGCCGCAGTGATCGGCAAAGTGCGCAACAGCCTGCACCAGCATGTGCTGGTCTGCGGCAACCTGCTCACCTTCGGCCAGCACGGCATTGCCTTCGCGCCGGGGGCCGACGAGCATCTGATCTGGCACGGCGTAGTCGAGGTGCTGTATCGCGTACGCCGCGCGGATGAGCTGGTTGGCAAGACCCATTTCGTGATGATCAAGGATCTGCACGCGCCCTACACCCAACAGGCCGCGCACCTGAAGAACCTCAGCTACCGCCCGGTGGAAACCGAGCCGAACATGCTGCTCGAATTCGACCCAAGCTGGCGCACTTACGACGACTATCTCGGCGCCATGGCCTCGAAATACCGGGGCAACGTGCGCCGCGAAATCCTCAAACCCATCGAGGAAGCCGGCATTACGGTCGAACGGCTGACCGATCTGGCAGCACACAGCACCCGCCTGTTCGAGCTGTACAAAGCCGTTCACAGCAACGCCGAATTCCGCCCCTTCACCCTGCGCCCGGAATACTTCGCCGCCATGCAGGCCGCAGCGGGCGATCGGCTGCGCTGCAGCGTGCTGCGCCGGGGCGAGGAACTGCTCGGATTCCTGTTCACCCAGGCCGATGGCGACACGGCCATCATCTGGCATATCGGCTTCGACCGCGCCGCAGCGGAAGAACTGCCGATCTACCTGCGCCTGCTTCACGCCGGGATTGCCGACGCGCTGACGCTGGGTTGCAAGCGCGCCTCGTTTGGCCGCACCGCACTGGAACCGAAAGCTGCGCTCGGCGCCAAGGCGCAGGATTTCAGCATCCTGCTGCGCCACCGCCAGCCCGTGCTGAACCTGCTCATCAAGCGCCTGCTGCTGGGCATCGAACACGACGAGGCGCCGGAGCGGAACCCCTTCAAGAAGAGCACTGCACCTGAGTAAGCGGGCAGCCTGTCCGCAGAAGCCCGGCGGGCGGGGATCTGCGTAAAGCCTGCCTGAAGAAGCCCGCTCAGTGCGGCGCTTCAGACCACAGACACCGGTAATTGATTTAACCAATGCACAGCGATGAACTCGCCCGAACGGCTCCTTCCCCCTCACAGGGGGGCTGAGACGGTGTTTCGCAAGGCATTGCCTTGCGCCGTCGAAGCGGATCGAGTGTGCAAACTCGATCCTCCGGTTGGGATGGGGGTCATCTCGTTCAAAAAGGCCAGTCCTGGATTTAACGCCTTTACCCCCACCCTTGCCCTCCCCCTGAAAAGGGGAGGGAATGTTCGGGCCTACCGTTCGCCATGCCTGGAAATGTCAGCACTTTGCATATATAAGTTGCACGTCATCGGTCTAGATTATTGGAAGCCAAAAGAGTACAACGTACGACGCATCAAAAGGACTGAATGAGCGAAACATACGACCAACCGCCCTTCGGCGCAGGCTCGATGGACGAGCAAAACGCTGAACCCGGCGTGGGCGCCCGCGCGGCCACGATTTATGCGCTGGTCGCGCATCGCCTCGCGGCCTTCTACGACCACGGCTACTGGATCACCCAGGATCAAGGCGCCACACTGTGCAGCGAGTGGTTGCTGCGCTCGAAGCAGCGCATGCCGATGAAGGATCGCCGCCAGCTCTCCGACCTGAGCGATCAGCTCGCCAGCCAGATCAAGACCAGCCTGTCGCGCGAAGCCGGGCTGTACACGGCGCACGAACTCATGGAATCGCTCGATCCGCGCCACATCTCCGAGCTGGGCGCCTCCATCATGGAGGAATGCGTGCGCGTGCTGAAAGAGGCCGACGCGGAATAAGCACTCTGGCGCGGCACCCGGCGCCAACCCCGAAAGCTCGCCGCCCCGCAAGCGATCCGCAGACACCCGCGCGCACAAGAGATGCCTGTAGAGGCCCGCTGCGCGGGGCGCTACAGGCAGCGGCACGCCGCAAAAAATTGCGCGCCACCGCGTATCCACACCCGAAGACTGGACTTTAAGGCAGTCAAGCCCGAGCGGCGAGCGCCGCTATAAGCTGGGTACTCCCGGCGCAGAAACACCGCTACGCCGGATCTTCCAGAATGAGCGGAACACCACCGGAGCACAGAGTATTGTCGTGAGTACCGAACCCGGAATCCGCCTCCAAGCCCTGACCCGGGCAGTCCGCACCGAGCTTGCAAGCTCGGCGCCGCTGCAATGGAGCATCGTGCTGAGCGTCCTGTTCGCGTTCGGCAAATTCTTGCCGGCGGCCAAGCTCTTCAGCGTTCCCGAGCATTATCTGGCGATTCACAACCTGCTCGAATTCCTGTCGATGGCGGTGTCCGCGATGGTGTTTGCGATCGCCCTGACCCTCGGTCGCCATGCCGGCAATCGCCAGCCGATCGTGCTGGGATGCGGTTTTCTGGCCGTGTGTCTGATCGACTTCGCGCACACCCTGTCCTTCGCCGGCATGCCCGCCCTCATCACCCCCAGCGGGCCGGAGAAGGCCATCAACTTCTGGCTGGCCGGGCGCTATGTCGCGGCCCTGACCCTGCTGTGGGCCGCACTCGTGCAGACCGGCAACTGGTCGGCCGCCTTGCGGCGTACTCTGATCTCGGCGGCACTGCTGCTGGTCGCGCTCGTCTGGTGGGCCTGCTTCTTTGGTGCGGCCAGCCTGCCGCGCACCTTCATCGCCGGCCAGGGCCTGACGCCGCTCAAGATCCACGCCGAATATCTGGTCGCAGCCCTGTATGCGCTTGCCGCGATCCTGCTCTATGTGCGGCGGGCACGCTCCGAACTGGGGGACCTGGAGTGGCTCGCGGCCGCCGCCTGGACCCTGGGTCTGGCCGAGCTGTATTTCACGCTCTACACCGACGTTACCGATCTGTTCAACCTGCTCGGCCATGTCTACAAAACCATTGCCTATCTGATGGTCTATCGTGCCCTGTTCGCGGTGTGGGTGCAGCGCCCCTACCGCGAACTGGAGTTTGAGCGCTCGCGCCTGAAGACCCTGGTTTCCAGCATCCCGGACCTGGTCTGGCTCAAGGATGCGCAAGGCGTTTACCTGTCCTGCAACCGGAGCTTTGAACGCCTGTACGGCGCGCCCGAAGCCCGCATTGTCGGCAAGACCGATTTCGACTTCGTGGACGCCGAGATGGCCCGGTTTTTCCGCGCCAACGATCAGCGCGCCATCGCGGCCGACGCGCCATCGATCAATGAGGAGTGGCTCGATTTTGCGGCCGATGGCTACCGTGGCCTGTTTGAAACCACCAAGACACCGATGAAAGGCCCGGACGGCGAAATCATCGGCGTGCTGGGCATCGCCCACGACATCACCGAACACAAGCTGAACGAAGAACAGCTGCGGATCGCCGCCACCGCCTTCGAATCTCAAGAAGGCATGGCGATCACCGATCCTCAGCGTCTGATCCTCAGAACCAATCGCGCCTTCTCGGAAATCACCGGCTACACCGCCGACGAGGTCACCGGGCGACCTCTCGACTTTCTCTACGCCGACCCGCACGGGCCGGCCATCTTCGATGAAATCCGCCAGGCCATCGACGCGCGCAACTCCTGGAGTGGCGAGAGCGGATACCGGCGCAAGAATGGCGAAAGATTCCCGTGCTGGCTCACCATCACCGCCGTGAAGGACGCGCTGGGGGAAATCTCGAACTACGTGGCAACGCTGATCGACTTCACCGAGCGCAAGCGCGCAGAGGAAGAAATCAACAGCCTGGCCTTCTACGATCCGCTGACCAACCTGCCCAATCGCCGCCTGCTCTTCGAGCGCCTCAAGCAGTTGCAGGTCATGACGGCCCGCAACGATACCTACAGCGCCCTGATGCTGATCGATCTGGACAACTTCAAGACCCTCAACGACGCGCATGGCCATGACACCGGAGACATCCTGCTGCAACAGGTCGCCCAGCGTCTGGGCCTGTGCGTGCGCGAAAGCGACACCGTCGCGCGACTGGGCGGCGATGAATTCGTACTCATTCTGAATACGCTCGGGGGCATCCTGCCGGACGCTGCCTCGCAGACCGAAGCCATCGGCAAGAAGCTGCTCACCGCCCTCAGCGAAAGCTATCACCTGAGCCATATCGTGCATCGCTGCTCGGCCAGCATCGGGGCCACCATCTTCAAGGGTAATCACTCTTCAGTCGAAGAGCTGCTCAAACAGGCGGATCTGGCGATGTACGCCGCCAAGGAGTCCGGGCGCAATACCCTGCAATTCTTCGACCCGACCATGCAGGCGACGGCCCTGAAACGGGCTACGCTGGAAGCGGAGCTGATCCGGGCCGTCGATCTCGCCCAGTTCTGCCTGTACTACCAGATTCAGGTCGCCGACGAGGGGCGCGTCATCGGCGCAGAAGCTCTGATCCGCTGGCAACACTCTGAGCGCGGCCTGGTGCCGCCGGGCGATTTCATTCCGCTGGCGGAAGACAGCGGCCTGATCCTGCCGCTGGGCGACTGGGTGCTCAGCACGGCCTGTGCCCAGCTCGCACGCTGGGCCCGCAATCCGCGCTTCGCCGAGCTGACGCTTGCCGTCAACCTGAGCATCAAACAGGTGCGCGAGCCCGACTTCGTCAACAAGGTGACAGGCATTCTGGCGCGCACCGGCGCCAATCCACGTCGCCTGAAACTGGAACTCACCGAGAGTCTGTTTGCCGGAGACATCGAGGACTTGATCGGCAAGATGCACGCCCTCAAGGCCTGCGGGGTCAGCTTCTCGCTCGACGATTTCGGCACCGGTTACTCGTCGCTCTCCTACCTGCGCCAGCTGCCGCTCGATCAGCTGAAAATCGATCAGTCTTTCGTGCGCGATCTGCTCATCGACCCCAATGACACGGCGATTGCCCGCACCGTCGTGGCCCTGGCCGACACCCTCGGCCTCAGCGTCATCGCCGAAGGCGTGGAAACCAGAGCCCAGCAAGACCGCCTGCGCCAGCTCGGCTGTTTCGCCTATCAGGGCTATCTGTTCGGCCGGCCGCTGCCGCTGGCGGAATTCGAAGCGCTGGTCCGCCAAGTCCGGGCAACCGCGTAAGCGCCCCTTCTTCAAGAAGCCCAGCACGCCTGCCTGTACGGGCAGGTGGCGCCGTCCGGACAAGGGCGCCGTTCGCACTGCAACATGTGCGCCCCCAATGACGCGCTAGAATCCCGCACTTCCCTCCTGCCGACCGGAAGCGCCATGAAAATCCGCCTAAACGCCCTGATCCTCGCCGCCGCCCTGCCCCTGTTCGGCGCCTGCGCCCTCTTCGACATCCAGCCAGAGCAGCCCGCCATCAAGGCCGGCCCTTACGCAGCGATCTCACTCAAGGGCATGTCCGACAGCATCCAGCACTGGCGCAACCGCTACGGCGACAAATACGCCAAGTACGCCGACGAACAGATCGTCGAGATTGCCGACAACGTCCTGCTCTACCAGCGCGACAACGGCGGCTGGGTCGAAAACCGCGATCCCTCGCGCATCCTGACGGCCGAAGAAATCGCCGCAATCAGCGCCGAGAAGGCCAACGCCACCGGCAGCTTCGACAACCGCAACGTGTATTCTCAGGTCGAATATCTCTCCGCCGTCTACCTGCAGACCGGCGATATCCGTTACCGCGACGCCGCCCAGCGCGGCATCGCCTACACCCTGCAGATGCAGCACCCCACTTGCGGCGGCTGGCCGCACACCGTGCCGGGCGAACAGTCCTATCATCCCTACATCACCATGGCCGACGAGGTCACCTCCGGCGTGCTGCGCACCCTGCGCAAAGTCGGCGCCGGCAGCGCGCCTTTCGGCTGGATCGATGGCAGCACCCGCCGCGCCGCGAAGCGTGCACTCAAAAAAGGCGACGCCTGCGTCCTCAAACTGCAAGTGCGCCAGAACGGCAAGCTCGCCGGCTGGGCCGGTCAGTACAAGCCCGATACGCTGGAGCCGGCGCAAGGCCGCGCCTTCGAACTCGCCTCCATCGTCTCGCAGGAATCCGTCGAGATGACCCGCTACCTGATGGGCATCGAACGCCCCGCGCCCGAGCAGATCGCCGCCATCGAAGGCGCCATCGACTGGTTCAAACGCTCGGCAATCACTGGCTGGAAAATCGAAACCTTCAAGATCGACCCGCCGATCAAGTACGAATACCACACCGCCAGCACCGACCGGCGTCTGGTGCAGGATGCCAGCGCCCCGCGCATGTGGGCGCGCTTCTACGACCTGAAAGACAACAGCCCGGTGCTGGCCAACCGCGACAGCGTGCGCGTCTACGATTACAGCCAGATCCACCACGAACGCCGTACCGGCTACGCCTGGTATGGCCTGTGGGCGGAAAAGCTGCTGAGCGAGGAATACCCGGCCTGGCAGGCACGCATGCGCGCGGCCGGCGTGCTGCCGAAAAGCTGAGTTCCGGGAGAGCCTGCCTGCAGAGCCGCATGGGGCGGACCTCTGCGGGCGGGTGGGCTGGAGAAGTCCGCTGCGCGCGGCTCTACAAGCAGCTCACTGCAAAGCCCGAACCCAGTAGGGTGCCAATGAGCAACACGAATTGCACCGCTTGCCATTGACGACGGCGTATTCGGTGCAATTCGCTACGCTCATTGACACCCTACGAATACGTTTTTCACTCTGCTTCAAGTGAAGCGATACGCATCCATCGCCAGCACGCCGAAGTCATAACCGGCGCTGAGGCTCTGCACCTGATAGCCCGCCCCTGCCGCACCGAGCGCGACGAAGAGCGGCAGGAAATGCTCAGGCGTGGGATGGGCACGCCGCGCTTGCGGGGCCTGCGTTTCCCATTGCAGCAATTCATCGATCTGGCCACCACGCACACGCACATCAATCCAGTCACGGAACTCGTTGGCATACGCTGCCACGGGCAAATTATCGCCCTGACGCATGCCGACGAAGGCGTCGCGCAGGTTGTGCGTCATGTGGCCAGAGCCAACGATCAGCACGCCGGCATCGCGCAAGCTCGCCAAGGCCTGCCCCAGCGCGTGGTGATGGGCCGCGCCCAGCGCGGGCTGCACCGAGAGCTGCAGCACCGGCACGTCGGCCTGCGGATACATTTTCAGCATGGGAATCCAGGCGCCGTGATCCAGCCCGCGACAGCCGTCGATGCCGGCCGTGAAGCCAGCCTCACGCAACAGCGCCTGCGCCTGCTGCGCCACATCCGGCGCGCCGGGGGCGGCGTAGCGGATGCGATACAGCTCGTCCGGAAAACCACCGAAATCGTAGATCGTTTCGGGCTGGGCGCTGCCTCCGAGCAGCGGCAGGCCGCTGTCCCAGTGCGCAGAGACCATCAGCACCGCACGCGGCCGCAGCAAGCCAGCCGCCGCCTGCGCCCAGGCATCCGCCGCCGCACTGGGCTCGATGGCATGCATGGGCGAACCATGCGAGAGGAAAAGGACGGGCAGACGGGTGTTCATGGTGATCTCCGACATTCATCGTTATGTGGCGACAGTACAAACTATCCAGTTTGTACTGTCTGTGTGGTTTCAGACGCTTGCTTCGCGCGCCTTGTCCCACGAGAAGCTACCCGCTCCGAGCAAGCCCACAACGACCGCAGCCAGCGCAAGGAACAGCGGATATTCCCAACCACCGTTCGGGGCGTTGAAGACCCAGCCGTTACCGGCGTGCGCCCAGGTGGCGCCGAGCAAGGTCGGCAGGATGGCGACGGCCACCAGACGGGTGCGGAAGCCGACGATCAAGGCGAGGCCGCCCAGGGTTTCTGCGCCAATGGTCAGGTAGGCAGCAGCGGCCGGCAAGCCGAGCGAGGCGAAGAAGCCGACGGTGCCGGGAATGGTGAAGACGAAAACCTTCAATGCGGCATGCGCCAGCAGCACGACACCGAGAGTGATGCGCAGGACGAGGGCGCCGTGGGCGCTGAGTTTTTGTTCGTTCATGATGAATCTCCTGTTTGGTTTGAATGACGCGAAGCGGTACTTGTCGCTCCCCTCGCCCCTCGGGGAGAGGGGCTGGGGGAGAGGGTGCGAACTTGTTCGCGGGTTTGAATGGTGCGAAGCGGCACTTGATGGGACGAATTCTGCCAATCCCTTGACTTGAGATAAACTAGCCTTAGAGCAAATTGTTGTTGCAAATTTCGGGACAAAAAGGAATCGGGATGGATCGCTTCGAAGCCATGCAGGTGTTCTGCAAAGTCGTGGAGGTTGGCAGTTTTGCCGGCGCGGCGGATCGCCTGGACATGTCGACCTCGGCGGTATCGCGCCAGGTGGCGCAACTGGAAGGCCTGCTCGATGCGCGCCTCCTCAATCGCACCACGCGGCGAATCAGCCTGACCGAGAACGGCCGCGCCTACTACGAGCGCTGTCTGCAACTGCTGGCCGACCTCGAAGAAACCGAGGAGATGGTCGGCAACCACACCACCAGCCCACGCGGCACCCTGCGCCTGACTGCGCCGATCAGCTTCGGCGCGAGCCATCTGGCCCCGGCGCTGGGCGAGTACGCACGTCTGCATCCGGCCATGAAATTCGACGTGATGCTGGCCGACCGGGCGGTAGATCTGATCGAGGACGGGCTGGACCTGGCGATCCGCGTCGGCTATCTGGGCACGCAGAATCTGGTCGCCCGTCAAATCGGCAGCACGCGCATCCTGCTCTGCGCCAGCCCGGCTTATCTGGCTGCGCGCGGCACACCGCAGACGCCGGAAGAACTGGCCAACCACGACTGCATGACCTACGCTTACGCTTCGAACAGCAATCTGTGGAGTTTCGAGCGCGCCGGTGAGGCGCAGCGCCAGGTGCGCGTGGCCGGCAGCATGCACGCCAATAACGGCAGCGTGCTCGGCGAGCTGGCCGCTGCCGGGCTGGGCATCACTTCGGCGCCGGATTTCATCCTCGGCCCGCTGGTGGCACAAGGCCGTCTGGTCGAAATCCTGCCCGACTGGCAAAACCGCACGCTGCCGATTTCGGCCATTTACCCGAGTCGCAAGCACCTGTCGGCGAAGGTGCGCAGCTTTGTAAGCTTCATGGAGGAATGGTTGGCGAAGCAGGCCAAGGAGCCCAACTGAAGGCTTATCGGAGCATGGCTGCAGAGCCACTCTGAACGGGCCCCTTCAGCATGCCACCACGCTCAGGCCCGCGCAGTGCGGCTGTTCGCTACCAGCCCTGCAAAGCCTCAAGCCCGCCAGGCCGGCTCCGCGCTGAAACGCTCCACCAGGAAATCCAGCAGGCTGCGCACCGCACCGGGCAGGAACTGGCGCGTGGCGTAAACGCCCCAGATGCCCAATTCGTCAGGCTGATAATCGGCCAGCACCTGCTGCAAAGCCCCGGACTGCAGCAGCGGCGCGGCGAGGAATTCCGGCTGGTGACTGATCCCTGCCCCACACACCGCCGCGCTGAGCAAGGCCGAGGTTTCGTTGGCGCTGAGATTGCCGCTCACTGCCACACTTTGCGCCTGCCCCGCCTGCCGGAAGCGCCATTGCGACTTGCCGAAGTAGGCGTAGGTCAGGCAATTGTGCTGCGCCAGATCCGGCGGGCACTGCGGTGTGCCGCGCTCGGCCAGATAGGCCGGGCTGGCGCACACGACGGAGCGACACACGCCGAGCTTGCGCGCCACCAGCAGCGGGTCGATATCGTTGCTGATGCGAATCGCCAGATCGACCCGCTCCTCCACCAGATTCACGGTGCGGTCCACCAGCAGCAGGTCAACGTGCACCGCCGGGTGCTGGCGCACGTAATCGGCCACCATCGGTGCCAGGGTCTGGCCCAGCAGGCTCGCCATGGTCAGGCGCACCAGCCCGCGCGGGGCGGCGCTGCGTGCGTCGGCCGCGCTTTGTAACTCGCCGACCTGACTGAGCAGCTCGCGGCAATGCGCCAGACACTCTTCGCCCACATCCGTCAGGCTCAGGCGCCGCGTGCTGCGGTTGAGCAGGCGCGCGCCCAGCCAGCCCTCCAGCTCGGCCAGATAGCGCGTCACCATGGCCCGCGACATCTCCAGGCGCTCGGCGGCCGCGGTCTGGCTACCCGACAAACACCCGCATGGCGGTCAAGCGATCCATTCTGCGCTCCTTATTCGATCGAAAACTGCAACAAACTATCGCCTTATATGCGGTTTTTCTGCACGATTCAAGCAATTATAGTGAGCACAGCTTCACCTCACTCAACTTATCTGAACGGGAAAACATCATGAAAATCGCCCTCATCGCCGCCACCGGCAACATCGGTTCCCACATCGCCCGCAGCGCGCTGGCACGCGGTCATCAAGTCACGGCCCTGACCCGCAGCGCCAAGCCGCTACCCGCCGAACTGGCCGGTGCCTGCGCACAGGTAGTCGACCTGACGAATGCGACTGCATTGGCAGAGGCCGTGCGCGGTGCCGACGTAATCGCCAGCGCCTTCGGCCCACGCACGGAAGACCTGGGCGAAGTGACGCAAATCGCTCGTGCCCTGATCGCGGCGGCGCGCACCGCCGGCGTAAAGCGTGTGGTCGTCGTGGGCGGAGCCGGCAGTCTGGAAGTCGCGCCAGGCGTGCAGCTGGTGGATGTGCCGCAATTTCCAGAGGCCTACAAATCCATCGCGCTGGCGCATCGCGAAGCCTACGAATACCTGCGCACGGTGAGCGATGTCGACTGGACCTTTTTCGCCCCGGCCGCCATGATCGGGCCCGGCGACAAACTGGGCGACTACCGCACAGGCAGCGACACGCTGATCAGCGACGCGGCCGGCCAGAGCAGCATCCATTACCCGGATTACGCCGAAGCCTTCGTCGCCGAGCTGGAGTTGCCGCAGTATCGCCAGACCATCGCCACGGTCGCCTACATCTGAACAAAACCAATGCCCATCCTTCACTACATCTACGACCCGCTGTGCGGCTGGTGCTACGGCGCCAGCCCGCTGCTGGCGGCCGCGCGCGGCGTGGCCGGCCTGCAAATCCGCCTGCATGGCGGTGGCCTCATGAACGGCGTAGCCGTCTCGGCCGGGCTGCGCGACTACGTGATGCAGCACGATCAGCGCATCGCGATGCTGACCGGCGTGCCTTTCGGCTCGGCTTACTTCGACAAGCTGCTGCAGGATCACAGCGCGGTGTTCAGTTCCGCGCCACCAATCACGGCAATTCTGGCGGCCGAGGAAGTGGCCGGTCGCGGACTCGACATGCTGGCGCGCCTGCAAATGGCGCATTACGTGGAAGGTCGGCGAATCAGTGAAGAAAGTGTTCTGCTGGAACTGGGCGCTGACATTGGCCTGCCTGAAGAGCCTCTCCGCGCGGCCTTCTACAGCTTGCATGGCGCAAGAACCGCGGCCCACATCGCGGACAGCCGTGCCTTGCTGGAGAAGCACGGCGGGCGCGGATTTCCCGCCTTCATACTGGAAACATCAACCGACAGCCATCTACTCGACACCCACCGCTGGCTGAGCGATCCGGAGGGATTCTCCGCGCTGCTGGCGCAACTGTGACGCGTACAATTGCGGCCTTCTTTCAAAGCCGAGAAAGCCCGCCATGAGTTCCGATCTGCCGCCTCTGCCCAGCCTGCCCCTGGGCAAATATCGTCACTACAAGGGGGGCGAGTACGAAGTGATGGGCGTCGCCCGCCACAGCGAAACGCTGGAAGCACTGGTGATGTACCGCCCGCTCTACAACGACACAGGCTGGTGGGTACGGCCCTTCGCGATGTTTATGGAAGAGATCGAAATCGACGGCCAACGCCAGCCACGCTTCGCGCCCTTCGCCTGATCCGATTTCAGATACAAAAAGGCCCGCCATTTGCGTGACGGGCCTTTCTTTTTTTCATCGGACCGGCCTTGATCGACCGGCCCGACAGTGAAGCTTACTTCAGCTTGCCAGCACCAGCATTGGCAACCACGTTGGCCTTCGCTGCGGTAGCCGTCACCAGCGTGTAGCTGTAAGGCGGGGTCCAGACATTCGCACCGGTCGGAACGGCATAACCGCACTGACCATCCCAAGCCGCCGGCGTGGTGTTGCCACCCTTGTCGGTCAGCATCAGGTGGCCGGAAGAGCGGAAGCCAATCGGAGCCGTGCCGTTGCCGCCATCGATCCCCTTCTTGCAGAAGCCATCAAGCGCCAGACCCGTGATCTCGAAGTACATGTTCTGCACCAGCATGTTCGACTGATAGCGCGGATCCAGACCACTGCTGAACTTCAGATCAGCCGGCACAGCGCTGTCGGTACGGCCGTAGATGTAGTTATTGAACACGTGCACCTGGCCAAAACGGTTCAAGGGCATGCGCGAGTACAGGCGGTCGTAGAAGTTGTTCGACAAGGTCACATGCAGACGGCCAGCGTCGCTCCAGGCACGACCCGAATCACCGTTACCGATCAGCGTGGTCTTGCCATGCTTGTGGAAATAGCTGTTGGTCACCGTTGCATAGTCGGAACCACGCACGATATCCAGCAAGCCATCATGGCGTGTGTCGGAAGAGAGCGAGCCGGGCGTATCACCATCACTCATCGACACATGGTCGATGTAGATGTTCTGCGCGCGCGACAGGGTCATGCCGTCAGCGTAGGCATTGGCCGAGTCTTCCGGATTCACGTCCCAAGGCGCATCGATCTGCAGGTTGCGGATGATGATGTTGCGGGTCCAGGTCGGATAGTCTTCACCATCCTTGCCAGCATTCACCCAAGCCATGTAACCAGCCTGCGCATCAACAGCACCATTAGCCAGTTCGCCACCGATCAGGATCGAAGTACCGGTCAAACGAGCCGGACGACCTTGCGCATCATTGATACCCACCAGAGTGGTGTTGGACGGGATCATGATCGAGCCGCCAAACTTCTGGTCCAGATAACCGGTGTATTCCTTGAATACCGTGTTATTGCTGCTCCAGCGCAGATCGATGTGACCCACAACGCGCACGATCTTCGGCTCAATGCCAGACTCGGCCAAGGCAGCAACCAGTTGCTGACCGTTGAACACGGTGTAGACGCGATTCGTTGCAGCAGCGGAACCGCCAGTCACGATGACCTTGCCCTTGCG
This sequence comes from Uliginosibacterium flavum, assembly GCF_040566545.1. Taxonomy (NCBI): domain Bacteria; kingdom Pseudomonadati; phylum Pseudomonadota; class Betaproteobacteria; order Rhodocyclales; family Zoogloeaceae; genus Uliginosibacterium; species Uliginosibacterium flavum. The sequence goes on along the minus strand of NZ_JBEWZI010000023.1, from coordinate 23,893 downwards.
CGACCAGGTATGCCAGCCGTCTTGCGGTGCCGTAGCGCGCTCGAAACTCAACTTGCCGCCAGTCGGATCAACCGTGGCGAATTGCCAGGTTGGTACCACGCCCGCAGCCTTGTAGTTGCTCGGATTGTGCAATTTGTCGATGAGGGCCGGCGCCAGATAGTTGCGCACGCCATAGGTGTAGCTGCCATTGACGTTTTGCAGCGGAGTGCTGGCGCCAGTCAAACTCTTGGCATCAATGCCGGAGCCGGAAGACGAACTGGAAGAAGACGAAGAGCCGCCACTTGAAGAGCTGCTGGAAGACGAGCTCGAAGAAGAACTGGAGGACGAGCTCGACGAAGAGCTGGATGAACTGGAGGAAGAGCTCGATGAGCTGGAGCTGGAGCTAGAGGAAGAACTGCTGCTCGAAGACGAGCTGGAGCTACTGGACGAAGAGCTGCTCACCACGGCGCCAACGGAACACCAGGCCGAAGTCGTGAAGGAGTTCGTCGGAAACAACGAAAGCTGACAAGTGAAATTGCCGGTCAGGTTGGCATACACGAAGCTGCCGGACTTGCCGAGCGCAACCTTGTGGGTGCCCGTCATGCTGCAAGCAGCGCCAACCTGGGCACACTTGGTATAACCGGACGGGTAGTCAGTAGCCGCCTGAACATTGGCTGCCAACAACGCGACAGCAAAGCCGCCGAGTAGCTTGAAATTCATGAACTTTGTCTCCTAGCTATTATTTTGTAGAGAAGGCTTTCGCCCTCTCCTCTTCCTGCGCCCACAACATCCTGTAAGGAAAACACCTACAAGCACACCGGCAGGATTTGGTTAAGTTAGGCAATCACAGAAAACCTGTCAACCGCCTCCACTACAACTTTGGTCTTATGTCAGCAGCGCGCAACACTTTTTCAGGGAAATTGCTTACCTACAGGCCGTACGGTCCCGGTAACACGGTATCAAGAAATGCCCGGTAACAATCGTTAACAATCAATCACCATCCAACGAACGCCGTACGGCAGGCGCAATTGCCATCCTTGCAAGGCGTAGCCACACTCCTACAATAAAGGCTTGTGGCTACAGGCTTGACGCCCCCGAAGGCGTTTATCTGCCGGGATACAAAGGAGAGATTTTTTCATGACCGTGATCGCTGTCATCAACCGCAAAGGGGGGTCTGGCAAGTCGACGCTGGCCGCACATGTCGCGAGCTACCTCGCCGCACAAGGCCAGGAAGTCATGCTGGGCGACGTGGATCGCCAACAGTCATCGCGTCTGTGGCTGGGCCTGCGCCCGCCGCAGCTACCCAAGATCCACGGCTGGTCCATCGATGAGAACAATTTCGCGCGTCCACCCGCTGGCGTGAAACACGTGGTACTGGATACACCAGGCGGCTTTCATGGCTTCAATCTGATGAAAGTCACGATGTACGCCGATGCGATCCTGATTCCACTGACTGCCGGCGTATTTGATCGTGAAGCTGCGCAGGACAGCATTCGCGAGCTGCGCACACTGCCACGCATCGCAACGGGCAAATGCCTGGTCGGCTGCGTCGGCATGCGTATAGACGGAAGAACCAAAAATGGCGCGGCACTACAGGATTGGGCGCAAGCGCTGGACCTGCCGCACCTGGGCAGCATTCGACTCGCGCAGGCTTACAGCAAATGCATGGAGCAAGGCTGGTCGATCTTCGATTTCCCACCCGCCAAGGTCGAGTCCTATCGCGAAGACTGGCTGGCGCTTACGCGCTGGCTGGACTTGCTGCTGGCAGCCGCCCCGGCCACACCGGGAAGCCGCCTTGAGCGCCCGGAAACCGTTCGGCAAACCAGTTACTTGCAATCACAAACAAGAGCGGGCCTGGGTAGCCCGCCCTGAAAAACCTAGATCCCGAAATCAAGCCGCCTGAGTTTCACCCTCGCCGCGAATCGCAGCCGCCAGCGCCATGTCACGCACCAGCACATGTTCGCGCAACCAGCTTGCCAGGAACTGATCAATATCCAGCTGAGCGGTGCGCGCGCCACGCGCCACGCGTGACTGCAAGGCACAGACTTCGCTCACGAAGCGATCATGCTCGGCCTTGTGTACGGGATAGTGCGGATAGCCGATATTGCGCATGAAGGCCTCTTCCCGCGAAAAGTGCGCCTCGGCGTACTCCCGCAGGGCATCCACAATGTTCTGGGTTTCCTGATTGATCTGGCCGCTGCTCATATCCTGATGCAGGCGCTCGAGCAAATCGAACAGATTGCGGTGATCCTCATCAATCAGAGGATTGCCCACCGCAAGGTCTTCTGTCCATTTCATTAGGTTCATTGCAACTCCTTCGGATGACTGGAAAAACCGGCACAAGGGGCGTTTATGGTGCCCCGAGAAATTTTCAGCAATGATTGCTGGCTGAAAAATATGCGGGTTGACCCAGAGCATCTTCGTGCAGCTTTATTGGCCGCCCTGAAGGTTTTCTAGCGCAGAGACTGAGCCAGAACAAGTTCACTGCCCGACAGACAAAAAAAGAGCCGACACCTGAGGTGCGGCTCTCTTCGGGCTTGACCGGAGCTGCCGGTCAACTCACTCTGCAGCAAGACTGGAGGTGAACACAGCATCCGAATTGTCAGGAAACTCGTAACGGGCGAAGGCGCCACGGATTTCGTCCATGTGCTCGCTGGCATCCTTGTTCAGGAAGTTGATCCCCAATGGACGGCCATTTGTGGCCAGAGTCATGAAAGCAAAGCGCCAGCGCCAAGTTTCAGCCAGACGTTCGCGCAGTTGCGATTCGTTGGTAATTGCCACCCCTGCCGCTTTGATCGAGTCCAGAAACTCGGCGTAGGTTTGGTCACAGATTTGTTGTCCCATTTCATTCTTCCTTTCGGCGCTGCAACAGCGTGTTGCCTCCTCCATGTGGCAAATAACGAAGCAGAAAGGATCCGGTTGACAGGGTTTTAATGTTTTTCATTCATTCAGGCCGAACGGTTTGCTGTCACAGCCGAAACAGTCAGTGACTGGAACCCATCAATCTTCAACAAACTCAGCCAGGCCACGCCAGCACCCAGAGCCGCCCCGGCCAATACATCAACGGCTACGTGCTGTTTGGTTGCCAGCGTTGAATAAGCAATCGCCAGACACCACAGCCAGTTGAACACGAGGCCCATACGGCCAGTACCAAAAGCTCGCAAAAGTTGATGCAGCCAGATCGCAGAGAAGACTGCAGTTGCCACATGCAGGGAGGGACAAGCGTTACCGGCCGCATCAACGCCCTTGAGAAAAGCTACGCCGGGATAGCGCGCCCAATCAATGTCCGCCAGCGGCACCGCAGTCGGCCACAGGTAGAAAAATGCCAGACCAAGTCCGCACAGCACTGCAGCACGCACACCATAAGCGATGATTTCGCGATGCCGCACCATGAACATCGGCGGAGTCGAAACGTACACCCACAAAGACACATAGGGCAGCAAGGCCAGAGGCTGAAAACTGATCCAGTCATCCAGCAAGGTGCGCGGCATGATCGTTACGGGGGCATAGGGATGCTTGAGCAAATGCACGTAGCCGAGGAAAAACACGGTCGTAAACGCCGAAGTGCCAATCGCTTTGAGCCAGAAACATGGCCACAGGACTCTTAAAAACCGCTTGAGCCACGAAGTTTTCTGATCACTGATACTCAAAATATCCCCTTCTGCGAAACCGGAATTCCGGCATGACTATTTGGCGTCACTTCCCGTACTCAAGGACATACAAGCAAAAACACCACTAAAACAGGCCCAAGCCTTGCTATCGGAAAGGCTGGACTGACGCCGCCAGCCCGGATAAACTCGGTGAGTTTCAATAAGTTAGCACAAGTTTCCGAGATTTTTAGACGGGCTTGTCACCGGCTCCGGCGGGTTGATTTTCGCACTGGATTGATTGAATGAGTCACCCCGCCCGGCGCATGCCACTTGTCGATTGCCTCAAAGCCTTGGCATCGCAGCTGATCGTACTGCACCACATCGCATTTTATGGCCCGATGTCGGACGTCGCCTATCCATTGGCTTCCGGCAGTATCGACTGGCTCTATGAATATGCCCGGATGGCGGTGCAAGTTTTTCTGGTCATCGCAGGTTTTCTCGCCGCGCGCAGCCTGGCCCCCACCGCCACCCCCGTGTCGATCAAGCCCATACAACTGATCTGGACGCGCTATTGCCGTCTGGCCTTGCCCTTTCTCATCGCGATAACACTCAGTATTGCGTGCGCAGCCACTGCCCGACTCTGGATGACGCATGCCTCAATCCCGGATGCGCCAGCCTTCTGGCAAGTATTTAGTCACGCAACGCTGCTGCATGGCCTGCTGGGGCAGGAATCGCTATCGGCCGGCGCGTGGTACGTCGCCATCGACTTCCAGTTGTTCATCCTGTTCGTCGCTATGCTGTGGCTTGCCGGTAAAACCCGTGCCAGTACGCGTACGGCAATGGCTCTGATCACCGTACTGGCACTGGCATCCCTGTTCTACTTCAACCGTCAGGACAGCTGGGACAGCTGGGGACTCTATTTTTTCGGTGCCTACGCGCTGGGTGTCGCAGCACACTGGTACGCACAGCGTCAGCACTCCCCTATCTGGTTCGCACTGCTGCTTGGCCTCGTCCTCTACGCCCTGGCACTGGAGTTTCGCCCGCGCATTGCCATCGCACTCTGCACAGCCCTGATTCTGGGAGTGAGTGCGCGTTACCAATTGATGGAAAAATGGCCGGATTTTCGACTCACCGCCTGGCTCGGAAAGATTTCGTATTCGCTGTTCCTGATTCATTTCCCGGTATTCATGCTGGTCAATACGCTGGTCTTTCGTCTAGCACCGAACTCCCCCTCGCTCAACCTCGTCGGTATGATTCTGGCTTGGCTCCTGAGCATTGCGGCAGGCGATCTTTTCTATCGTCTGGTTGAAAGCCGGATGAATCCCCCTCGCCATCCACAAACCCGCGTGCTCACCGAACGAGCCGAAGCGAGCTGAACATGAACTCTCATAACAACTACGCCGAGCGCCGCCAACGCCAACGCTTTGCCGCAATACGCGACGGCAAGGCCTGCATCCGGATCAGGGTCGATGGTCAGGATCTGAACGTGATCGACTTGTCGATAGATGGCTTCAGCATCTCGGCCAACACTGCCATTACGGACGCAGAGTTCGATTTCGAAATGCGCCTGATTGACGGCTTTGGCGACAAGGTGCGTGGTCGCGCGAAAGCGGTCAACCAGATCGGCGAAGCGGATACTGGCCAGATCGGCTGCAGCTTCGTTTCCTTGCTTGAACAGGGTGAAAAGACCCTGCAGGAGTGGCTCACGGTGATCGTGATCTGCGGCGCCTCAGTCCGACTAACCCCGGCTGACGCAGAATCCATCGTCAAAGGCCCATCCTTAATATAGAAACCCATGGAAAAATTCATCGTTCTTCACGGCGCACTCCCCGACGACCTCGACACCTGGGTGAAATATCGCAAGGGCCTGTGCGACACCTGCAATGCTGTCTGCTGCACCATGCCCGCTGAAGTGCGCGTACGCGACCTGGTCCGTATGGGCGTGGTGGATGAGTTCGATCTCGATACCGACCTCAAGCAACTGGCCAAGCGCCTGCAGAAGCAGGGCATCATCGAGCACTTCAATTTCCGCTACGGCATCTTCACTCTGGCGCGCCGCACCTCGGGCGACTGCAGTTTCCTCGATACCAAAACCCGCCGCTGCACGGTCTACGAAAACCGTCCGGACACCTGTCGCAAACACCCTGAAACCCTCGGACCACGACTGGGTTACTGCCCCTATTCGCAAGTACGCGTCGCGCCCAAGCCCTACAAAGACTGACCCAGCCATTGGCTGAAGAGCCCCGCCAGTCGGCGCTGTCAGGGCACGCCTTCTGAAGAGGGCCGCCCCGCGCGGCTGTTCAGGCAGCCCCCATCAGCACAGCATTACAGTCAAGCTTTTGCAGGCTATACTCGCTGCAGAGGCAGCTTCCGTCAGGCGACGGAGATCATCAAGGTGATGGCTGCACACAACCCGGGAGATCGCCATGAGCAAGGTTCAGAAGAGCAACAAGGAAACGAAGAAGGCACCCGCCAAGTCGCTGAAAGAAAAGCGCGAAGCCAAGGATGCCAAGAAACACGGCAAGGAAGTGCCACCGATGGGCAGCCGACCGGCCTAAGGTAAAAGCTGGTTCAGCAACTGCGCCAGCCGCAAGCCAGCGCGCTCGATCTGCTGGCGTACCACCGGCACGCTGCGTAGCTGATAGGCCGAATCCAGCACAATGGGTTCGGCCAGCTTTTCCTTGCAAGCAAAACCCGACAAGGGTTCATACACTTCGTGCAACGCGACATCGCGCGTCTCCAGCATCCACTGGGTCGGCGCATCGTCGGCCAGCAGGCTCACGGCGCCCAACACCGCTGAAGACTTCCAGCCTTTCAGCGCGGCATTCGCCAGTTCGCTATCCCAGACGCCATGCAAAGTCGCGTCGCCCTTGATCTCGACGCCTTCCAGAAATACTTTCGCACCGCCGCCATTGCTGTTGATGCCTGAATGCAAGGGCATGTGCAGATCACCAACCAGATGCACGATCCACTTCAGGGCTTCATTGCGCGCACGCATCGGCTGCTGCACGTCTTTGAGAATACGTGCGTTGCTGATGATGAGTTGATCCACACAAAGCCCCTCGCGACACTTCCCTAGCGTATCGGCACAGACGCGATTGCTGCGCCCATGCCAGCCCCGATAGGCTTTCGGATCCGTGCGACTCGCTACCTCGCGAATTTCGTCGGCCCAGGACGCCACCGAGGCCAGCGACCTGCGGCCAGATGCTTGCTCGTAGCGATCCAGATCGTCGCGCAACAACGTCTGTACCTGCGCCTGGGCTGCCGGACTCAGATTGGCCTGCGCCAACGCACCGACCGCCGCATGTCCACGCCCACCCCAGGCAAAACACGCAGACGAGGCCAGCACGCAGCACATTACAAAAACAATCCGACGCATCCCGGCGCTCCTCAAATCAATAATGTGGCGGAATCTCTTCGCGCAGATCACGCGGCTCGGCACTGGCAGAACTACCGCCCTGCATCTGCTGATAGAGCAGACGAATCTGCGCCTGCAACTGATCGAGCTGTTCCTGCTGACGAAAGACCGTGCGATTGAGCTCATCGAGCAGATCCTCGGCAAGACACAGCTTGCCTTCCAGATGATTGATACGATCTTCCATACGGCCACCTGCCTGCAATTGATGAGCGCGGATTGTACGCCGAGCGGCTGAACAAGACTTCCCACGCCGCCGGGAAATATCCGATACTCGGAGCTTGCCGCAACAGCCCGCACGCCATGCTCAGCACCCAAGCAGTCCCCATCGCCCACAGCCCGCTCGAAGACTTTCAAGCCCTGCTTGTCGGACCGCTATTCATGGCTTTGGCAGTGGTGTTCTTCCGCCAGGCCGGACTACTCACCGGTGGCAGCGCAGGCCTCGCATTCCTGGCGCATTACCTGAGCGGCTGGCGCTTCGGCACGCTGTTCTTCCTGGTAAACATGCCCTTCTACATCTTCGCGATCCGCTCGCTGGGCTGGCTGTTCACGCTTAAAACCTTTGCCGCCGTAGCCCTGCTCTCGCTCTACAGCGAAGTGATGCCGCGATTCATCCATCTTGACCTGCTCCACCCCGCTTTCGCCGCGATCATGGGCGGCCTGCTGGCCGGTGTCAGCCTGTTGATCCTGATACGCCACAAGGCCAGTCTGGGTGGCATCGGTGTGTTGGCCATCTTCCTGCAGGAACGCTACGGCATCCGCGCCGGCAAATTCCAGATGGGGGCCGACTGCACAATCGTGCTGGCTTCATTTTTCGTCGTCGATCCATGGCATGTTGCACTTTCGGTGCTCGGTGCCGTAGCGCTGAATCTGGTCATCGCGGTCAATCACAAACCCGGCCGTTACATGGGGATCTGAATGCCATACACCACACTCGTTTCTGCCCAAACCTTGCAGGCAGGCGTCAAGGATCCAGACTGGATCATCATTGATGTCCGCCACGACCTGGCCGATCTGGCCGCCGGCCGCGCATCCTGGGCTGCCGGGCACATCCCTGGCGCAATTTTTCTGCACATGGACGAAGATCTCTCCGCGCCCAAGACCGGACAAAACGGACGTCACCCTTTACCGGATCGTGCTGCCTTTGCCACAAAACTGGCACAACTGGGTATCAATGCCCGATCACAAATCGTGGTGTATGACGCACAAGGCGGCATGATGGCCGCGCGCCTGTGGTGGATGCTGCGCTGGCTGGGGCACACAGCGGTAGCAGTGCTCGACGGTGGCCTGCCCGCCTGGCTGGCGCAGGGCGCAGAACTCTCAACAGAAGCCCCCGCAAACCGGCCGATCGGCGATCTGCAACTGCTCACAACGGCAGTCGGCACGGTGTCGGCGGACGAGGTATTAGCCAACCTTGCCACGCAATCCCGACTCGTCGTGGACGCTCGCGGGCCAGATCGCTTCCGGGGCGAGAACGAAACGCTGGACCCGGTCGGTGGCCATATCCCCGGCGCGCGCAACCGCTGCTTCCGCGACAATCTGCAAGCCGACGGCCACTTCAAATCAGCCGAAATATTGCGTGAGGAATTCGCGGCCGTATTCGGCGACACCCCCGCTAGCGCCGTCATTGCCCAATGCGGCTCGGGCGTCACGGCCTGCCACAACCTGCTGGCTCTGGAAATCGCCAGTCTGCCGGGCGCAGCCCTGTATCCGGGTTCGTGGAGCGAGTGGTGCAGTGATCCAGCCCGGCCGGTAGCAACCGGCGGCTGATTTCTAACCTGCCTGAAGAACCGCATGCAGAGGGCCTCTACAGATAGACTACCTGTTCAAGTCCGTCCTGCAATGATCTGCGAGCTGACACCTTGTAGAACCATACTGCGCGCGGCTTTCAGGCTTGCATGCCCAAAGTGCTCTTGCACCGTGGAAACGCCCGGCAGCCCCAGTAACGACCTTTTTCGTTCTGACGCGGAATCATCTTGAGCCCGCAGCCCGGGCAAGATGGCGTCATGTAATCACCCTCTACCGCCAGATTCAGCAAACGCTGACTTTCTTCGGCCGGCAAACGTCCGAGCATGGAGAGGAACATGCGATCATCAATCAACGTGATCTGTGCCGGCTTCGCCGCCGCTTCGGCCGCCTCGTCAAAACGCCAGGCACCCATGAAAAAGGCGCGACTCACCCCCACCTCAGCCATCACCTGCTGCAAGGCGATGATCGCCTCGACACCAACCACCTGCTCACCACGTGCAGCCTTGCAATGCAGCAGTGCAAAAGGCGCCTGCTCGTCATTCTCTGCGCTGCGCGCACCTTGATACAGGCGCACATCCATGCTGCCGTCCTGCCCGACACTCGCCAGCTCGCCAGAGAGTCCGCGTTCCTTGTAAAAGGCCAGACACACATCCACCATGCGGCGCCACTCCAGCGTGTGCAAGAGCTCCACCGACCACTTGCGCGGCTTGCTTACCACCGGTTTTGCCCCCGCCGTCACGACCGCGTCCAGCGTGGCCGGGCGCGCTGCATCATCGGACAGCAGGACGACATCCTCTTCAGACGCCTCACCCGCCAATTCAAAACTTTGCTGGTAGCGGAACAAGGCCATCGCGAGCAAAACAAAACTCAAAAAGCTGGCCGGCCACTGCACACCGGCCACGGCATGACCGGCAAGCATGCGCGGCAATACATAACCCAGCACGAAGACAGCACAAGCACGCCAGCCGGCGTCTTGCCAAGTTTGACCCCACAACGGGGCGAGCGGGCCGGTATCAGCCTGATGCGTCAGGGTTGCAGGCATAGCGGAATTCTCCTGTGCAATACGCAATGGTTATCTGCCCATGATAGTCAGTTGGCGTGCCAGCCCCGCCCTGCAGGTCAAAGCAGTCAGACGAATGGCGGAATCGAAGCCCTTTGCGGGCGCTAGACTTGCACATCGGCCGACCCTCCCCTCTGGGGCAAACCATGAACGTCAGCGCAGACCCAAATCCAGAATCCGCCCGCACACGGCACATTATCATCGCCCTCATCGTTGCGGCGCTGCTGGTATTCCTCGCCCGCTTCGCCACGGACAGCGTTTTGCCGCCCCAGCTCAAGGCCGCAAGCGCAGCGCCAGCAATCGCAGCAAGCGCGCCGCCCCTCCCTGCCGCAGACAGCCTGATCGAAGAAAAAAATCCCGCTGAAGTACAGGCCCGTCAGGCACGCATCGAACGCGAAAAACAACAGATCGCAGCCGATCAGGCCCGCCGCGACGAGCGCCTGAAAGCCGCCATCGCCACTCGCGACCAGGCCTCCGAAATCACCCGCCTCGATCAGGAACGCATGGATCAGGCCTGGGGCCGTTTCTACAAAAAACCAAAAAAATGTGACGTCCCGACGGACCAGAACGTCATCGTCGAATGCGGCAATCATTTCATCCGGGAACGGCAACGCTTCGAAAAGCTCTGGGCAGACGGCAAAATCTCCGCGCGCTAGCAGCGGGAACACCTACAATCGGGGCTGAAGTTTTCACATTAGCCCCGCCATGCTCAGCTACCGCCACTCCTATCACGCCGGCAACCATGCCGACGTGCTCAAACACACCATCCTGATCCAGCTTCTGCGCTATCTCGGCCAGAAGGAAAAAGCCTTCTGCGTAATCGACACCCACGCAGGCGCTGGCGTTTACGCGCTCGATTCGGTGCACGCCGAAAAACTCGGCGAATACCGCGACGGCATTGGTCGCCTGTGGGAACGCCAGGACCTGCCGCCCGCGCTGGCCGAATACGTAGCCCAAGTGCGCGAACTCAACGGCGACGGGCCTTTGCGCCACTATCCCGGCTCGCCGTGGTTGGCCAAAAACGCCTTGCGCGAACAGGATCGCCTGCGCCTGTTCGAACTGCACAGCACCGATTTTCGCACGCTAGACAAAAACTTTGGTCAGGGCAACAAGCAAACCATCGTCTATGCCGATGACGGCTTCGCCAAGCTCAAAGCCCTGCTGCCTCCGGCCTCGCGCCGTGGCCTCACGCTGATCGACCCCTCCTACGAAATGCGCGAGGATTACGCCCGCCTGATCCAGGTCCTCAAGGAAGCGCAAGAGCGTTTTCCGATCGGTACCTATGCCGTCTGGTATCCGATTCTGTCCAAACCGGAATCACGCCAGTTGCCGCACAAGCTCAAAGCGCTCGGCCTGGCCAACTGGCTGCACGTGACCCTCTCGGTGCGCGGCCCTTCGCCCGACGGCATCGGCATGCAAGGCAGCGGCATGTTCATCATCAATCCGCCATGGACCCTGGCACAAACCCTGCAAGCCGAGATGCCTTGGCTGGTCAAAGCTCTGGCCGCAGATCCCGGTGCAGGTTTTACCCTGGAGCACGTTTCAAGCTGAACAAATCTCATGCGAACAGGCTAGAATCATGCGGCCGGTCGGCACCTGAACCTCGCGTCCACAATCAAGGGAGTCTCTTCATGCACAAAATCGTAATCCTTGCCCTCGTCACCCTGTTTGCAGCCAATTCAGCCTTTGCCGCCAGTTGTGATGAACAGGCCGCAGAAAAGAAACTCGCCGGAGCAGCCAAGACCAGTTTTCTGAAAAAATGCGAGGCCGACAGCAAACCTGCCAGCGCCTGCGAAACCCAGGCCGCCGAGAAAAAACTTGCAGGCGCAGCCAAGAACAGCTTCGTCAAAAAATGTGAGGCTGATGGCAAAAGTGCCGATGCAAGCACTGCTTGTGAAGCCCAGGCCGCCGAGAAGAAGCTGGCAGGTGCCGCCAAAAACAGCTTCGTGAAAAAGTGCGTCGCTGACGCGAAATAAGTCTTCCAGAACGGGCGCGGCGACTTGCGTCGCGCCCGCCACCCTGTACTGCACTGCCCGGAAGTACCCTGACGAATTCCTTGCCCTTGCCGTCAACACCCTGATTCACCGCTGATTTTTCAGCACCGCACCCTGCAGACAGCCGAACTCGTCAATGATGAATCTGCCTTGGTTCCAGAAGTCCTCAGGGTCGCCAGCCTCCCCGGGCGCCAAACCCCTGCTCCTGCGCCGCTTGCGCCACGGTGTGCTGTTTTTTTACGTATTGACCCTGCTCGCGGTTCTACTGGCGACGAGCTGGCTGAGCCTGCAGGACTATCAGAACACCTTGCAGGAAGCTGAACGGCAATCCCTATCACTGGCGCGCTCGCTGGATGAGCACTCTACGCGCTCGCTCGTCTCTGTCGAACAGGCCATGCAGAATCTGGTCGAGGATTTTGAACGCGTCGGCGGCGTCGAACGCATGGACGAACACTGGGCCTACGAACGCCTCAAGAGCAAAGTTGAACTCACGCCCCAGATCCGCGCCATCATTGCCATGGACAGCCGCGGCACGCTGTCTGCCCACGGTCTGGAATACCCGACCCGCCGCGTCAGTCTGGGCGACCGCCCCTACTTCGCCTATCACCGCGAGCACAACGAAATCCGCCTGCGCATCGGCGAACCCATCATCAGCCGCACCGACTACAAATGGCTGATCCCGGTGACACGACGCATCAACAATCCGGACAACAGCTTCGGCGGGGTCATGCTTGCCGGCGTGGAGCCTGATTATTTCCTGCATTTCTACGAATCGCTGCATCTGGATAAGGGCACACGCATTCAGTTGCTGCGCAGCGATGGAGTCATGCTGCTTAACTACCCGCTGGACATCACCCAGCTGGGCAGCAAACTTCAGGAAACCGACCCGGACAGCTTCGACAAATTGCAGACCAACCGCACGACCTTTCTGCAAAAACAAAAAGACGACGGCAGCCAACTCATCGCCCAGCTCAGCAGCAACGACATGCCCCTTGTCGTGCGTGTGCTCACGGACGGAGATCACGTGCTGGCCAAATTCACCCAGGACACGCGTGTCCGCATTGGCTCTGCAGCCCTTGTCCTGCTGATCATGACCAGCATGCTGTTCTTGCTGCTGCGCCAGATTCATCGGGTGGAAGACTCCGAATCCCGCCTGCACCTGACCCAATCCGCCGTCGACGAATCACCCGACATGATCCTGTGGTGCGACCAGAATGGCCGCGTTCGCTACGCCAATCGGCGCTTGACCGAACTGAGCCAGCACGAGCCGGCCGAACTACTGGCGCTGACCTTTGCGGATCTGATCGGCGACGGGCAGTTGCGCTGGGAAAAACTCCATATCGAACTGCAGACACAGCAGCGCCACAACATGGAAAGCGTATTGCGCAACAAAAAGGGCGCCTTGATCCCCGTCGACCTGACACTCTCGCTGATCGCCGACAAACAGCGCCAGTACCTGTGCGTCACGGCCCGCGACATCACCGAACGGCATGCTGCCCAGCTGGAACTGCGTCGCCATCGCGACCATCTGCAAGAACTGGTCGCCGAGCGCACGACAGAAATCCGCACCATGCTTGACGCCAATCCTCTGGCCGTCATGCTCTGCGTCAACGAACACATGCAGCAGATCAATCCGGCTTTCGAATCCCTGTTCGGCTACAGCATGAACAGCATCAATGGCCTGCCGGAAAGCCTGATTCACGCCACCTCAGCCAGTCACAACGCGGTACGCAGCGCCATCCAGAGCCGGGTTTCACTCGGCGGCACCTACCGTGGCGAGGCCGAATTGCGGCGCAGTGATGGTTCCCTGTTCTGGGCCATGCTGTTTGCGCGCGCCCTGCTGCCGGATGAGCCCGAGCGTGGCGTCATTTTCATCATCGAAGACGTCAGCGCCCAACGTGCCGCCGCGCAGGCCTTGCGGCAATCCGAACAGCTCAAACGCTCCGTTCTCGACACGACGACCGATGGTTTTGCCCTGATTGATCATCAACGCCATTTTGTCGACCTGAATCAGGCACTGTGTCGCCAGCTCGGCGTCAGCCGGGTCGCCCTGCTCGGCCAAACCCCGGAAGCCATCTGGGGCGAAGCGCTAGCCGAGCAAATTTTCCCGCGTAACCCAAAGCGCCACGGACGGCCCGCTCAAACGGAGGTGGAACTGCCGACTTCCAACGAGAGCTGCCACCCGTTTCTGGTGAGCTGCGGCATCATCAATGGCGAGCACGGCGAACTTGAGCACGCCTTCGCCTTTCTCACTGACATAGCCCATCAAAAGGAAATCGAGCGCTCCCTGCTCGAGGCCAAAGATGCAGCCGAAACAGCCAACCACACCAAGAGCATTTTCCTGACAAACATGTCACATGAGTTGCGTACGCCGATGCACGCGATTCTTTCATTTTCGGAAATGGGCCTGCAAAAAACAAACAAACCCGAATTGTCTGATCTGGCCCGCTATTTCGAACGCATCCAGAACTCCGGCAAACGACTGCTGGCCCTGCTCAACGACTTGCTCGACATGTCGCGCATGGAGGCCGACAAGATGAGCTACGACAAAGCGCGACACTACCTGCAGAGCACCCTCCAGGCTGCGCTTACAGAGACCTCCTCCTTGCTGGCCGCCAAACAGTTGCGAGTGGTCATGGACGAAAGCACGCCGCGTATCGTCGCGGTGTATGACCGGGTGCGCATCACCCAGGTGATCGTCAATCTGCTATCGAATGCGATCCGTTTCAGCCCGCCCGGCGGCTGTATCGAAATTGCCTGCCTGCATGAAGCTGCCGCCAACGACTCCACGCCCCCAATTGTTGGCTTCAGTCTGCGCGACGAAGGACCAGGCATTCCACCTGACGAGCTGGAGCGGATTTTCGACTCTTTCGAGCAAAGCTCGCAAAGCCAGCCGGTTGGCGGAACAGGGTTGGGGCTGACGATCAGCCGACGCATCATGCACGACCACGACGGAAGCATCCAGGCCGAAAACCTTCCCTCAGGCGGCGCAATATTTACCGTCAGGATGCCGGGCGTGGCGCGCAACATCAAAACAGACGATCAGGCCTGAGCAGAACGGCTCAAGGGCACAGAACAGCTGATCGCCCCTCAGCGGCCGTAGGCCTTGCTGAAAACCTCGCAACGCTCGACGAACTCGGCGCTACTCTTGGGCATGGAAATCCGGGCACGTGTCACGTCCGAGATCAAGCCACGGGCCTGACGGATCAGGCGCACACCATGCTCAGCTTCGCGGATCTGCGACTCATCGGCGTTCTCGGGCAGCGTAGGTACATAATTGCGCAGACGCTCACCCGCCACCGAAAACTTGGCCCACACATCAAAAATATCTGCATCAGTACGCAGCACTTCGCTTTTGACGTGCGCAGCGGCGGCAAATTGCTGAGTCAACTCGGCCACTCCGGAAAACATCGGGTGATGCTCGAAAGTGCGCACCAGCGCGTCAGCCAGCGCATCAATGTCGCGCATAGCCAGCGCGATCTTGTTGTAACGACTCTCGTAGAACGCCTCAACCGGGATTGAGAACGCCTTGAAAGGCTCGCCCCACAACTCGTCAATACCCTCATCGCCGCTGCGGTGAAGTACCAATTTTCCAAGTGTCAGCGCCTCCTGCAAACAGCGCCCGCATTCGCGCATCAAGGCGTTATCGGAAGCAATCTCGACCCCCAAGGCCTGCAAATCTACCAGCTTGGTGAAAATGTCCGTCGCTCGGTTGAACAAGGCACCGGCCAGCATAGAGCCCTTGACGCGCTTCATCTCCGGATCAAGCTCGGTATCGTAAGCAGCACGCGCCTCATCAAGACGCCGCCCCGGGATATTGATGCCATGTTCGACGTGATTGAACAAGCGTCGCGTCAGCGCATCGATCAGGCGCTTCTTGGCCTCCAGCGTGCTCGCAGGGGCTTCGTAAGTCTTGATCCAGTAACCGTAGTAATAGACGCGTTCAACGCCATCTATGACCCGTTTGGTTCCGCAGGGAATGGAATCGCTCATGGCAATCAATCGACAAACCTGTCAAAAATTCAAAAACCGACCGCGACTTTACTGTGTTTCAGGCGTATGGATAGACCCATCGTTGTATTGCTGCCAATTTTTCGACGTTTTAGCACGAATCCAGAGCAGGATTCATCGCTACACTGCGCCCTCACAACATTTTCGAGACGACCTCACGCCATGATCGAAAGCCTGTTTGCCCTGATCCTGCTCGGACTGGTCGCCTGGTACTGGATGGACGGCCTGACAGCCCGCGAAATCGGCATCGCCGCCGCGCGGCAGGCCTGCGCTGCGGAAGGTGTGCAATTTCTGGACGATACCGTAGCGCAAAGCGGCATCCGCGTGCTGCGCGGTGACGACGGACGCCTGCATCTGCAACGCAGCTTCGCGTTCGAATACAGTCTTAGCGGAGATGACCGTCAGCCCGGTAGCGTGACCTTGCTGGCACACACCGTCACCATGCTCTTCACCGGCACACGGCACAACGACGAAGAGCGTCCAAACCAGCTGCATTGACGCATGCCTGTAGAGCCGCTCCCAGCCTGGATCTGCAGGCAGGCATGCCGCACGGCAATCCCGGCGAGGCTCTTCAGAGCGTCAAATCGGCTGCAACAGTTTGTGCAGCACCAAGGCCGCAGCACCCGCTGCGACAGACAAGTCACCAAAACGGGATTCAGTAACCGGCGGCGTCTCCAGATTGGCAGCACGCGCCAGCGCCTCGAAGGTTTCCTGCGCAATGCCCAGAAGAGGCTTGCCCAAACGACACGCCGGGCCGCCCAGTACGATCACAGCGGGATCCAGCATCGCCCACAGATTGTGCATCAACACGCCCAGATGCCGACCACCCGCCGTGAGCACGCTGAGGGCCGCCGCATCACCGGCAGCTACGCGGGTCTCCAGTTCGGCGATACTGCAGCCCAAGGTATTCGCCATGGCCTGCAGACCGATGAAGACCTCGGCACAACCGCTGCGCCCACAGCTGCAGCGTGGGCCATCCGCCTGCATCTGCATGTGTCCGACCTCGCCGGCAAAGCCGCGGCCGCCCAACAACAAGCGTCCACCCACGACTACGCCAGAACCCACGCCAACCCCCAGACAGATGTACAGCAAGGGATCGCCCACCGGCCCGGAGGCAAACTCCACCTCACCCAGCGCGGCAACATCTCCATCGTTCTGCACGAACAGCGGCAAGTCCACCACGCCCAGGCGTGTCAGTGCTGCCAACAACATTGCGCGCACCGGCACATCGCGCCAGCCCAGATTAGGCGCCACGGCCAAGACACCGCTGGTTTCCATTACGGCACCTGGCACGCCCACACCAATTCCCAGCAGTTCGCGCCGGGCATCACTCTGACGTCCCACTTGCGTCGCGATCAAACCAGCCATCTGCGCCAGAACCACCTCGGCTGAAGTCTGCAAAGGAAACGTGCACTCCTCGCGCTCCAGCACCTCGCCGTTCAAACTCATGCTGACCACACACACGCTACCCACAGACAGTTCAGCACCAATCATGACCAGACGCCGGCCATCCAGACGCAAAGGAGTGGGTCGCCGCCCGATCGCCCCGGTCACAAGCACCGTGTCCTCACACAACCAGCCATCATCGATGAGTTCCTGCACCAGTAAACTCACCGTGGATTTGGTCAGTCCGGTCGCGGTAGACAGCTCGGCGCGTGACAAGCCGGGCTGACTGCGCACCAGCCGAACCAGAGCCATGCGATTGATGCGCTTGAGCAAGCGCTGATCGCCAGTAATTGCCATAAAACCTAGTCTCCATGCATGTAAGAATTCTTCTTACACAAATTGTAGGCTACTACTAAGGTATAAGACGACTAGCCTGTTTGTTCGAGTGCAAAACTCGTCACACTTTGCGATAGATTTTCTGTCATGAATGCCCATCAATCCGGAAAATCGACCTGAATTACCGTTCATCGGACGACGACCGGCCGAATGAGCTATTGTCACCTGCCGACCACGCCGAAACCCGATTCAACGGGGCTCTGCAAATGTCCGGCAACAAGACTATCCCATCCTGACGCCAAAAACCTGTACCCCATCGGGCGCAAAACCCCAAAAATCAGCCACTCGCAGCCCGCCTCGGAATCCCCGCAGCGGCGTATCATCAGCGCTCTCCCCGCATTCCCGCACATCCAGTTGCCCTCGCTTCATGAGCCTGCCCCGCCACCACCTCGAACTGCTTGCCCCGGCGCGTACCGCCGAAATCGCCCGCGAAGCCATCCTGCACGGCGCGGATGCGGTGTATATCGGCGGCCCGGCCTTCGGCGCGCGCCACAACGCCAGCAACGAAGTGCGCGACATTGCGGAACTGGTGCGGTTTGCCCACCGCTTTCACGCCCAGGTTTTCGTCACGCTCAACACCATCCTGCACGATGACGAACTGGAGCCGGCGCGCGCGCAAATCGGCCAGCTGCACGACGCCGGCGTGGATGCGCTGATCATCCAGGACATGGGTCTGCTCGAACTCGACCTGCCACCGATCGCGCTGCACGCCTCCACCCAATGCGACATCCGCACGCCCGACAAGGCCGCCTTTCTGGCGCATAGCGGTTTCTCGCAACTGGTGCTGGCGCGCGAACTGTCGCTGAAGGAAATCGCGGCTACCCGCGCCGCCGTACCCGCCGATGTGGCGCTCGAATACTTCGTACATGGCGCGCTGTGCGTGGCCTTCTCCGGCCAATGCAATATCAGCCACGCGCACACCGGGCGCAGCGCCAATCGCGGTGATTGTTCGCAAGCCTGCCGCCTGCCCTACACCCTGAAAGACGCCAGCGGTGGCGTGGTCGCCTTCGAGAAGCATCTGCTGTCGATGAAGGACAATGATCAGAGCGCCAACCTCGCCGCGCTGGTCGAAGCGGGCGTGCGCTCCTTCAAGATCGAAGGCCGCTACAAGGACATGGCCTACGTCAAGAACATCACCGGCCACTACCGCCAGCTGATCGACACCGTGCTGGAAAGCCGCCCGGATCTGGCGCGCGCCAGCAGTGGCAGCACCCAATTGCTGTTCACGCCGGATGCGGAGAAGAGCTTCAACCGCGAGCACACCGATTACTTTGCCACCGGCCGCAAGGACGACATTGGCGCTTTTGACTCGCCGAGCTACGTCGGCACGCGTCTGGGCACGGTGCAACGTCTGCTGCCAGATGGCTTCGAGATGGATTCCGATGCCCCACTGGCCAACGGTGACGGTCTGAACTATCAGCACAAACGCGAAGTTCTTGGCCTGCAGGCCAACATTACCAAATCACTCGGCGGCAATCGCTGGAAGATCCAACCCAATCAGGCCATGAGCGAACTCACCGGTCTGGTCGCCGGCAGCGAGATCCACCGCAACCGCGACCATGCCTGGGAGCAGGCGTTAACCAAGCCTTCTGCCAAGCGTCTGATCAGCACCGACCTGCGCTTCGAGGAAACGTCCGAAGGCTTCCGCCTCTGCCTGCAAGATGAGGACGGCGTTCAGGCTGAAGCCAAACTGTTCACGGCAAAACAGCCGGCCCAGCATCCCGAACGCTTCGAATCCGGCCTGCGCGAACAACTCGGCAAACTCGGCAACACGATTTTCGTCGCCGGGCAAATCGATATCACCTGCAGCCAGGCCTGGTATCTGCCCGCCAGCCAGCTCAACGCCTTGCGCCGCGACGGCATCGCCGCACTTGAACTGGCCAGACTGGCCGCCCACCCGCGCCCGCAACGCGTGGCTGAAAGCGTGCCGCCGGTGCCCTACCCCGACACCAGCCTGAGCTTCCTCGCCAACGTCTACAACCAGCGCGCCCGCCAGTTCTACACGCGCCATGGCGTCAGCCTGATCGCCGCGGCTTACGAGGCGCACGAAGAATCAGGCGAAGTCAGCCTGATGATCACCAAGCACTGCCTGCGCTTCTCCTTCAATCTATGCCCGAAACAGGCCAAGGGCGTGCAAGGCGTACAGGGTCAGGTACGCGCCGAACCGATGACGCTGGTCTCCGGCAACGAAACCTTTCACCTGCGCTTCGACTGCAAACCCTGCGAAATGCACGTCACCGGCAAGATGAAAAAGCACATCCTGCGCAGCCCGCAGCCGGGTGCGATACCGATTCAATTTGTAAACAAGCCTGCCTGAAGATCCTCGCGCAGCGGGCGTCTACAAGCAACCCGGCCCAAGCATCAAGCTGGGAGCGGGTCTTGGCCTAGGTAGGCGCAGCGTCATCGCGTAATCTTTCCAGCGCCACGCCCAGCTCCGGATTCCGCTTTGCCGCACCCGGGCCACAACTGCCCTGTAGCGTCCTTTAACCCCATCATCGCCAAGGCCAGCGTCCCGGCCAAACCGCCAATCCCAGCGAACTTGTGCAAAAACCCCACAATGTTCTGTGTAAACCTTAGAATTCGCGCTCTTCAATCAGCCAGGCCTTCATCGTGAGCATCAAGTCAGATAAATGGATCCGTCGCATGTCGGAACAGCACGGCATGATCGAGCCCTACGAGCCCGGTCTGGTGCGCGAACTGAATGGCGAGAAGATCGTGTCCTTCGGCGCCTCCAGCTACGGCTACGACATCCGCTGTGCCGACGAATTCAAGGTCTTCACCAACATCAATTCGACTATTGTCGACCCGAAAAATTTCGATCCGCAATCCTTCGTCGAAGTCTCCGGCAAGGGTTACTGCGTGATCCCGCCGAATTCCTTCGCGCTGGCCCGCACGGTCGAGTATTTCCGCATCCCTCGCTCGGTCCTGACGATCTGTCTGGGCAAGAGCACCTACGCGCGCTGCGGCATCATCGTGAACGTGACGCCGTTCGAGCCGGAATGGGAAGGCTTCGTGACGCTGGAGTTCTCCAACACCACCCCGCTGCCCGCCAAGATCTACGCTGGCGAAGGCTGCGCCCAGGTGCTGTTCTTCGAGAGCGACGAAATCTGCGAAACCTCCTACAAGGATCGCGGCGGCAAGTATCAGGGGCAGGTCGGCGTGACCTTGCCGAAGATCTAGCCCTCATGCGCGCCCCGGCCCGATTGCTGGTACTGGTGCTGGCCCTGCTGCTCGCAGCGGGCCTCGCGCAGGCGGCGGTCTACAAGGTGACCGGGCCTGACGGCAAGACCACCTACACCGACGCGCCACCGGCCAGCGCGGCAGGCAAAGGCAGCATCACCGAAGTGCCCATCACCAGTTACACCGGCCCGGTGCAGCAAGGCGTACTGGCGCAGCAGCCGGACTGGGCTGCAATCCTCAAGCGCCCGGTCGATGTACCGGCGCGGGCCGTCAAGGTTGTAATGTTCAGCGCGGAATGGTGCGGCTACTGCAAACAGGCCCGCGCCTACATGCAAGCCAAGAAAGTTGCCTTCACGGATCTGGACGTGGAAACCAACGACAACGCGAAACAGGAATATGCCAAGCTCGGCGGACGCGGTGTGCCCTACTTCGTGATTGGCCGGCGCACCCTGGCCGGCTTCAGCCCGGAAGCTTTCGACGCGGCCTTGCTCGACGCAGCGAAGTAAGCAAAATTTCACTCTGGCGGAGTATGCTCCGCTCCCTTTTTACGCTTTCCTCCGAAGGAGGCACGCAGTGCGCTTTCATTTCCCTATCATCATCATCGACGAAGATTTCCGCTCGGAAAACACTTCGGGTTTCGGCATTCGTGCGCTGGCCAAGGCTCTTGAAGCCGAAGGCATGGAAGTGGTGGGCGTCACCAGCTACGGCGATCTGAGTTCCTTCGCGCAGCAGCAGAGCCGCGCCTCGGGCTTCATTCTGTCGATTGATGACGAGGAGTTCACCTCGGAAGAAGCCGACAGCACGATTGCCGAGCTGCGCGCTTTCGTCGAAGAAATCCGCCTGCGCAACGCCGACATCCCGATCTTCTTGCACGGCGAGACGCGCACCAGCCGTCACATCCCGAACGATGTGCTGCGCGAGCTGCACGGCTTCATCCACATGTTCGAAGACACCCCGGAATTCATCGCGCGCTACGTGCAGCGCGAGGCCAAGGCCTATCTCGATTCGCTGGCCCCGCCCTTCTTCCGCGCGCTGACCCATTACGCGGCAGACGGTTCGTATTCCTGGCACTGCCCCGGGCACTCCGGCGGCGTGGCTTTCCTGAAGAGCCCGGTCGGCCAGATGTTCCACCAGTTCTTCGGCGAAAACATGCTGCGCGCCGACGTCTGCAACGCAGTGGAAGAACTCGGCCAACTGCTTGATCACACCGGCCCGGTCGCCGCCTCGGAACGCAATGCCGCGCGCATCTTCCACGCCGATCACCTGTTCTTCGTCACCAACGGCACCTCGACGTCCAACAAAATCGTGTGGAACTCCACCGTCGCGCCGAACGACATCGTGGTCGTCGACCGCAACTGCCACAAATCGATCCTCCACTCGATCATCATGACCGGCGCCATTCCCGTGTTCCTGATGCCCACGCGCAACCACTTCGGCATCATCGGCCCGATCCCGAAGAGCGAGTTCAAGTGGGAAAACATCCAGAAGAAAATCGCCAAGAACCCCTTCGCGCTGGACAAGAACGCCAAGCCGCGCGTCCTCACGATCACCCAGAGCACCTATGACGGCGTGCTCTACAACGTCGAAGAGATCAAGGAAGAGCTCGACGGCAAGATCGACACCCTGCACTTTGACGAAGCCTGGCTGCCACACGCGGCCTTCCACGACTTCTACGGCGATTACCACGCCATCGGCGAAGGCCGCCCGCGCTGCAAGGAATCGATGGTGTTCTCCACCCAGTCGACGCACAAGCTGCTCGCCGGCCTGTCGCAGGCCTCGCAGATCCTCGTGCAGGATTCCGAGACGCGCAAGCTGGACAAGGACCTCTTCAACGAGGCCTACCTGATGCACACCTCCACCAGCCCGCAATACGCCATCATCGCCTCCTGCGACGTCGCGGCGGAGATGATGGACTCCCCCGGCGGCCCGGCTTTGGTCGAAGAATCGATTGCCGAGGCGATGGAATTCCGCCGCGCCATGCGCAAGGTCGACGAGGAATGGGGCGCCGACTGGTGGTTCAAGGTCTGGGGCCCGGATTACCTCGCCGAAGAAGGCATGGGCGAGCGCGAAGACTGGATGCTCAAGGCCAACGACCGCTGGCACGGCTTCGGCAATCTGGCCGAAGGCTTCAACATGCTCGACCCGATCAAGGCCACCATCATTACCCCCGGCCTTGATGTGGACGGCGATTTCGCCGACGCCGGCATCCCGGCCGCGCTGCTGACCAAGTATCTGTCCGAACACGGCATCATCGTCGAGAAATGCGGCCTCTACTCCTTCTTCGTGATGTTCACCATCGGCATCACCAAGGGCCGCTGGAACACCCTGGTGACCGAGCTGCAACAGTTCAAGGATGCCTACGACCAGAACCTCCCGCTGTGGCGGATCATGCCGGAATTCATCGCCAAGCATCCGCACTATGAAAAACTCTGCCTGCGCGACCTGTGCCAGCAGATTCACGACGTCTACAAGGCCCGCGACGTCGCCCGCCTGACCACCGAGATGTACCTGTCTGACATGGTCCCGGCGATGCGCCCGACCGACGCCTGGTCAATGATGGCCCACCGCGAAATCGAACGCGTCGCCATCGACGACCTGGAAGGCCGCATCACCGCCATCATGCTCACGCCCTACCCGCCGGGCATTCCGCTACTGATTCCGGGCGAAGTCTTCAACAAGACCATCGTCGACTACCTGAAATTCGTGCGCGAATTCAACGAGCGCTTCCCCGGCTTCGAAAGCGACTGCCACGGACTGGTCAAGGAGATGCGTGAAGGCCAGCTGCATTACTGCGTAGATTGCGTGAAGCAGAAGTAAAAAAGTTCTGAGTGCTGAGTGCTGAGTGCTAAGGAAAAACAAACGGGGCGCTGCGGCGCCCCGTTTTTTATCTGCCTGCAGAGCCGCTCCTGACGGACTTCTACAGCATGGTAGGCTTGAGAGGCTTGCCGGACGGGGGTTTCCGGCAGAACCAGCCGAAGGTCCTTGTCAGGTGCGGATCTCCGGGCAGCATCCGTAGGGTGCGCATCGCGCACCATATTCTCATCTTGCGATACCGAATCCGCGTGCGCGGTGCGCATACATGGACGCCCCCGTTTGCAAAGCCAATCTTTTCATTGATGACGACTCACGGAGT